>JAYVFU010000174.1:0-9746 GCA_043772865.1 Methylophilaceae bacterium | reverse complement strand
CTTTGATCAATAGCCAACAGTTTTTAAAGATTCAATCCACATTAAAACCCATCGGCGATATAGAACGCATCACCGCACGCATTGCACTTAAAACAGCTAGGCCGCGTGATTTATCAGGTTTGCGTGAGGGCTTACAGCAATTACCTTTATTGCAAGCGCATTTAATTCATGCAAATCTGCGAGAAAACTCACTCATACAAACCTTAGGCGCTAGTTTGCAAGTGCCAAGTGCCTTACAAGATTTGTTAAACAAAGCCATCAAGCCAGAACCCGCATTAGTGCTACGTGAAGGCGGCGTCATTGCCGATGGCTTTGATGCCGAGCTGGATGAATTACGCAGCATACAAACCAACCATGGCGATTTTTTACTTAAGTTTGAAGCCGCAGAAAAAGAGCGAACAGGCTTAACCAATCTCAGAGTTGAATATAACAGTGTGCACGGTTTTTATATTGAGATTAGTAGAATACAAGCTGAGAACGCGCCTGCGGAGTATCGCCGTCGCCAAACTTTAAAAAATGTAGAACGTTTTATTACACCTGAACTTAAAGCTTTTGAAGACAAAGTGTTATCGGCCAATGATCGGGCTTTAGCCCGCGAAAAAATGCTTTATGAAGAAGTCCTCAATCTTTTAGCGCCCTACATTACGCCGCTACAAACCAATGCTGGCGCTGTGGCCAGCTTAGACGTACTGTGTTGCTTTGCCGAGCGCGCAACTAGCTTAAATTACGTAGCGCCGCAATTTACCGCGGATGCAGGCATAGAGATTACAGATGGTCGACATCCAGTTGTTGAGCAACTCACCCAACCGTTTATTAGCAATGATGTAACACTCAATCCCTATCGTCAATTGTTGCTGATTACTGGCCCTAATATGGGCGGTAAATCTACCTTTATGCGCCAAACCGCGCTCATTGTTTTGCTTGCGCATTGTGGTTGTTACGTGCCTGCTAGCACGGTAAAGATTGGTGAGATTGACCGTATTTTCACGCGTATTAGTGCGTCAGATGACTTAGCCGGTGGTCGCTCTACCTTTATGGTTGAAATGACTGAAACGGCCAATATTTTGCATAATGCTACGGATAAAAGTTTGGTATTGTTGGATGAAATTGGTCGCGGCACTTCCACATTTGATGGCTTATCACTGGCTTGGGCAGTGGCAAAACAGCTGCTAGAAAAAAATCGTAGCTACACGCTATTTGCTACGCATTACTTTGAACTCACACGGATTATTGAAGAGTTTAAACATGCCGCCAATGTGCATTTAGATGCGATAGAGCACGGTGCGGGCGAGAATAAAAATATCGTCTTTATGCATAAGGTTGAAGAGGGTGCTGCCAATCAAAGTTATGGCTTGCAAGTAGCGCAATTAGCTGGTATCCCAAAATCAGTGGTAGCTGCTGCTCGCCGTAAGCTTGTACAATTGGAAATCAATCAGGTCGCGCAACAAAACAACACCTCGCAAACTGATATGTTTGTCAGTCACACGCAAATAATCGAGCCATTTTTGCATCCTGTCATCAGTGAATTAGAACGCATAGAACCTGATGAATTTACGCCTAAACAGGCGTTAGAACTGCTATATCAACTCAAGAATATGCTTTAGCTTAAAGAATAAAATCATTCAAACAATTTAAGACTTGACATATAAAACTAAATAACTAATTATGTAGTTATTTATTGCTTGTTGTAACAAAATATAAAATAGTAGGGGAGAAGCTCAATGGTGATATGGGGCGCGTTTTGGGGTGCATTTATTGGCTGGATAATGGGGGAGGTTAGTTCCAGTTATGGATTTTTTCATGATGTGTATTGGCTATTCGGTGCTATTGTAGGCAGCATTGCGGGCGTCACTTTACGTAGTGCAGTACGCACGCAAATAAAAAAGCTTCAGCAACAAACATCAATAAATAATTCTGTAGCTAAAGGAATAGACAATCAAGCTGATGAGGTAACTTCATCAATTCCTCAAGATGCATCAATAGGTGAGTTTTTACAGAAGGATCCTGCAGAGATTATCGATGCCACAACTGCATTAGAAGTACAGCCTCCAATAAGTTCAGCCAGCAATGTAGATGCAACTCAAGCCCAAACTATTGCTACTAGTACAACCCCTAACAAACCAGCGTTTATTGAACCGAATTTTTTAGAGAAAGGTATTAACAAGGCGATCGCTTGGTTATTTGGTGGCAACACCGTAGTGCGTTTAGGCATCGTTATCTTATTCATTGGTTTAGTGTTTTTAGCTAAATATGCGGCAGATAATGCGATGTTTCCTATAGAGTTTAGGTTGGCCATGGTTGGTTTAGCAGGTATTGCACTACTTATTGTGGGCTTTAGAGTGCGTGATAAAAAATTGGAATATGGCATGAGCTTGCAGGGCGCAGGTGTAGCCGTGATGTATCTCACCATTTTTGCCAGTTATCGACTTTACCAGTTAATGCCAGCAGGCATGGCGTTCGTGCTAATGGGTGCTGTTTGTGCGTTATCGGCATTGATTGCTGTATTACAAAATTCGCGCACACTGGCTGTGATTGGCTTTGCTGGCGGCTTTTTGGTTCCTGTGCTCACTTCTACTGGGCAGGGTAGTCATGTTGCCCTATTTAGCTATTACGCCATGCTGAATATAGCCATTATGTTGATTGCAGGCTTTCATTCCCGACAATCAAGGGTGCAAGGTAGCTCTTGGCGCGTGCTTAATATTGTAGGATTTGTGGCCACTTTTGGCGTTACCACGGCTTGGGGCGTATTGAAATATACGCCACAAAACTATGTCACTACGCAGCCATTTTTGATTTCATTTTTTATATTATTTACCATTACAGCCATTTTTTACGCGCGTATTCAAGCCACGCAATTAAAAAATATGGTTGATGGTACCTTAGTATTCGGTACGCCATTGGTTGCATTTGGTCTGCAAATAGGCTTGGTACAGCCTTTTGAATATGGCGCTGCTTACTCAGCATTGGCCATGGCGAGCTTTTATATTCTACTGGCTTGGGCACTACTAAAAGCCACTGATAAAAAATACTCTCTGCTTATAGAAAGCTTTTTGGTGATTGGCGTTGGCTTTATGACACTCGCTGTACCTTTGGCTTTTGATGCCAGCTGGACTGCTGTGACATGGGCAATTGAAGGGGCTAGCATGTGTTGGCTTGGGCATCGTCAGCACCGTTGGTTTAGTCGTGCGGCAGGTTTGCTGCTACAAGCTTTGGCAGCGCTTTCCTATTTAAATACCTCCATAGATAGTCATGTTATGAGTTTTCACTATGCACGGTATCCATTGGCTAACGCGTCATTTATTGGTGCGCTGCTATTGTCATTATCAGCCATCGCTATTGCATGGTGGGCTTATAAAAATAACCAAAACTTAAATGCATCGCCGTTAATCAATTTATCAAAGTGGGAAACCGCGTTTATTGGTTTTGAAAAATCCATAGCTGCGCCACTATATTTGGTTGGCTTTGTGTGGTGGTTGGTGGCGTTTAATTTTGAAATACAGCGTGAAATATACGCCAATGTTGTTAATATTAATGGTAGTTATTTGCAGCCAGCTATTCCTCGCGCGTTACATGCTAATCTCACAATGCTGCTATTTGTAGTCAGTGCCTTTTTATCGCTTACTCTAGGATTAAAACGTAGTTGGAATGTTGCCACTTGGCCAGCGCGCTACACCATGCCTATCATGATATTAATCAGTTTATTTAACATGTTTGATGGCACTGACATTTTAAGTGCTTACAGCTGGCTAATCTGGCCACTTTGTTTGACTATGCACTTTACTATGCTGCAAAAAATTGATGGGCATGCAGATGCAGTTCAGCCATCAGGCGGCTGGTTTACGCTCATACATACCTTTGGTGCATGGCTAGTGGTACTGATGTTGGCTAATTTGTTGATGTATTTAATCCGTATTGGCAATTTAGGTCATACCGCTTGGGCAACCGTTGCGATGATGGTTTCAGCTACATTCGTTTTACTCGGCCTCACTTTGTGGACGCGTTCTAAAGCGGTTAATCATTGGCCACTAAAGCCATTTATGGCAGCTTATCTATGGCGTGCAGCATTGCCAATGGCGGCAATTGTGTATGTTGGTGCCATCGCAATTGCTATAGGCTCTAGCGGCAACACTCAACCTTTACCTTATATTCCATTAATCAACCCCGTTGAAATTACTATTGCACTGGCATTGGCAGGGCTATTGTTATGGATATTGCGCCTTAAAACTAGTGGTATTGCATTGCCCGATTGGGTAACAAGCAATAAGCCAAAAATGTTATTAATCATTGCTATTTTCATCGCAATTAATACGGTTTGGCTACGCATTGTGCATTACTTTTTAGGGGTAACTTGGGATGTCAACGCGCTGTTTAACTCTGATATTGTACAAATGGGTTACGCCATACTTTGGACACTGATCGCTTTAGGCGTGATGCTAATGGCGAATAAAAAACGATTAGCCAATTATGCGCGTCAATTATGGTTATTGGGCGCCGCCTTGCTGGGCTTAACGCTAGTTAAACTGATGTTCATAGATTTATCACATGTGCATGGCGTAGAACGTATTGTCACTTTTATTGGTGTTGGAGTGCTGATGCTAGTGGTGGGTTATTTTGCGCCGCTACCAGCTAAAGCATCACCTAGCATTGAGCATGCATTAGAATAGGTGTAATTGATATGCAGATGATTAAAATTACAGCAACAATTATTGCGCTGATTAGCCAATTAGCCCATGCCGAAACGCTTGCAGATTATGCACTTAACATACCACTGAAAATATCTGCAGAAGGCGGCATGCAAAGACTTAGCTTACCTGCGGCGGTATTTGCTAGCAGCCAAAGCCGAAACTTCTCAGACGTTCGCGTCTTTAATAATCAGGGTCAGGCAGTGCCTTTAGCCATGGTCATACAAGCTAGCCAGCAGCCACAAATTAATAAAACACTAGACTTTACTACTTACCCCATCATGGCGGAAAGTGGCGTTAATGTTGATAACGCTAACAGCGAAATACGTATAGAAGAATCTGACGGTAAGCGTGTGGTGCAGGTGCTAAACTCATCCAATCATATCAATGAAAAGCAAAAAATAATCGGCGCCTTAATTGATGCTCGTTCGTTTTCTGGTGCGGTTTCAAGCATAGAGCTTGATGCTGATTTTGCCAGCAATACCGCTCTGCCAATTACTTTAGATGTGAGTAGTGATCTTAAAATATGGCGAAATATTGCTTTTGAAGAGCCGCTTTATCGTTTTTCTAATGCAGCAACAGATAACCAAAATATGCCGAAACAAACGCGCATAGTGTTAAATAGCATCCATTTGGATAAAGAATACATTCGTGTTAGCTGGCCAGCTAACCAGGTTTTTACTTCACACCACGTAAAAATTACCACCTTGGCAGTTGCGCCCATAAAAAAAATCAGCATCACTTTAGACATGCCAAGCACCATAGAACCACATATGCTGAGCTGGAATATTCCCTTTTTTTCTACCATTGCCGCTTTAGATTTCAAACTCAACACACCTAATAACTTGATGCCTATTCAAGTACAGGCGCGTTTGCAACGTGGTGAGCCATGGCAAAACTTAAGCAGCGCTGTTGCGTATCGAGTGAATAAAGCGGGTAAAGAAACGTTTAACCCTGAGCTAATCCTAAACAACACAAGTATGCATGAGTTACGTGTGTTGTCTGATAGCACCGCTATTGCGTTCGATAGCCAAAATCCTGAAAATTTACCGCAAGTTAGCCTGTTATTTAATCCTGTGAATATGCTTTTTGTAGCTAGCGGACAAGGACCATTTATACTGGCGGTTGGCAAGAAAGAGGCTGCGAATGTACTTTTGCCAGTATCAAGTTTAATCCCTAATTACAAAATGGATGATGAGTTTAATGTGAGTGAAGCTACAGTTGATGGCAAAGTGGACATGCCCAAGCTTGATAGTGAAATTGTAGCCAGCTCAAAACGCGCTATGATATTGTGGATTGTATTGCTACTGGGCGTGCTGGCTCTGTTGGGAGTGGCATGGAGTGTAACCAAGCAATTGCGAAACAATAAGTAGCTAGATAGATCAAGCTGATACACATTAAAAAGCACCTATTAAGGTGCTTTTTATTTAAAACCAGTTTTGAAATTAGCGCCTAGCGCTTAATGCTAGTGGTGATGACCACCTGCGCCATGTACATGCTGATGCGTGACTTCTTCGCCGCTTGCAGAACGTACATCAGTGATGGTTGCCGTGAATAAAACACGCTCACCCGCCCATGGGTGATTGCCATCTACTACCACTTTCCCATCAGCAATATTAGTGACGGTATATAAAATCACTTCACCCGTTTCGTCTTCACCTTCAAACTGCATACCTTCTTTAAGATCTGCTGCGGGGAAAGCTTTAACATCTTCAATTTGTACAAGCTCTTCATCGTATTCACCAAATGCATCCGCTGGTTCAAGAGTCACTGAAACTACATCACCTACATTTTTACCATGCATTAATTCTTCTACTTTAGGAAAAATATTATCGTAGCCGCCATGTAAATATGCAACAGGCTCAGCGCTAGATTCTAAAACTGTACCCTCTGTATCTTTTAGTTCATAAGTCATGGTGACGACTGTGTTCATTGAAACTTGCATGGTTTTTCCTTTTTGTAAGCTTTTAATTAAAATGCGTTTAAAAATGCATATAAATGCACCGAATATTTTTTCAATATTTTAATCTATTAGGCATAAGCTGCGATATTTTTATTTGCAACCAGACCTTTATAGTAAGTTAGAAATCGCTAAATATTCTATCAAAACCCAATTCGTCATCCTTGCGAATGCAGGGATCCAACTAAACTAGCTAATTAAAGTGGTTTCCAGCCTTCGCACCACAAGGGACCTCCGATTTGGCTTCACGCAAGAGCACTTGCAAAGTTGTATGCAAGAATTACAAATTAGTTAGTTTTTAAAAATCAAATCACTTTAGGCTAAGATTTATCAATTATTGAATATTTTATGTAATGACGACTGTAATAGTTAGGATGATTTTTCCGCCAAATCCATGGCGCAACAGCATCTAAATTTTTCCATAATCCTAAATGATGTACTTGCGCTAAAATTTGTGCGCTAGCTAGATCAACATTGTGTGAGTAATACGCGTAATGCCAAGCATAGCCGTGCGCCACAAGGTACATAGCCACATCATTGCCGTTACATGTTAAATGCCCGAGCTGCCTATCATAGCGGTCCGTGCCACTAATCTCCACTTGAATGGCCGCGGTTTTTGTGCATAATTTAGATAAAACGCGGCGTGCTTTTTTGCCATAAGGTTGATTAAATTCTGGAGCGTCTATTTCACTTAATCGTAGTTTAATGTCCCCTGTTTCAGCATGAATTTTTACGGTGTCGCCATCGTAGATATAAGCAATATTTTCATCTGCATATACGTTTTGTAAATACGAAAAGGTGATGCAAAAAACCCAGAAATAAAACTTCAATTTAATTTTTTACGGGCATTAAAGTTAATGTTTATTTCCAAGCAAGCTCAAATAATTTGACGGTTCAAGCACTGTTGGAATGGGCTCAATATCCGTGTTGGGATAATCACGGCTGTAATGTAAACCGCGGCTTTCATGGCGTTGCATGGCGCTGTTGACTATAAGTTCGGCTACTTGTAGCAAATTACGCAACTCAATTAAGTTGTTACTCACTCTAAAGTTGCTATAAAACTCATCTACTTCATCACGCAGCATATGGATACGGTGCAGTGCTCGGCTTAGGCGTTTGTTTGTGCGCACTATGCCAACGTAATTCCACATAAAGCGGCGTAACTCATTCCAAGTATGTGTAATCAATACTTCTTCATCAGCATCAGTAACACGGCTCTCATCCCAATAGGGCAGTTGGGGTAGAGTTTTTGCTGGCTGCTGCATGATATCAACCGCTGCTGCTTGACCAAACACCAAGCACTCCAATAATGAGTTGCTTGCTAGACGATTTGCGCCATGAAGCCCAGTACAAGCTGTTTCACCAATTGCATATAAATTGGGTATATCGGTGCGTGCCGCGTGGTCTGTCATTACCCCGCCGCAGCTGTAATGTGCAGCAGGTACAACAGGAATAGGTTCACGGCTGATATCAATGCCCAGTTCTAAACAACGCGCATAAATATTAGGAAAATGCGATTTAATAAATGCCAGTGGCTTATGCGTAATATCCAAATACACGCAATCTAGCCCGCGTTTTTTCATTTCAAAGTCAATGGCGCGCGCTACCACATCACGCGGAGCAAGTTCACCGCGCTCGTCATGTGCAGGCATAAAGCGGGTGCCATCGGCTAATTTAAGCAACCCACCTTCGCCGCGAACGGCTTCACTGATTAAGAAAGATTTAGCTTTGGGGTGATACAAGCAGGTTGGATGAAATTGAATGAACTCCATATTGGCTACACGGCAGCCTGCACGCCACGCCATCGCTACACCATCGCCAGTGCTCACATCAGGGTTGGTGGTATACAAATACACTTTACCTGTGCCGCCAGTGGCTAGCACGGTTTGTTGCGCCGCTATAGTGAGCACTTTGCCAGATTTGTTATCCAATACATAAGCACCTAAACAGTTGTCAGCTTTTGCATGCTCATCATGCTGAATCAGTTTTTGATGGGCTAATTTACGTACAGTAATTAAATCTACAGCAATATGATCTTCTAACAATGTGATGTTGGCATGCTCCCGTACGCGTTCTGCCAGAGTTTTTTGTACGGCATAACCTGTAGCATCCGCCGCATGCACGATGCGGCGATGGCTGTGCCCACCTTCGCGGGTTAAGTGGTAACCGCTATCATCATCTTCACGGGTGAAAATCACACCCTGCTCAATGAGCCATTCTACGGTTTCGCGCCCATGCTCGGCGACTAAGCGCGTGACTTCAACATCACACAAGCCTGCGCCAGCGATCAGAGTATCTTCTATGTGCGCCTCAATAGAGTCGTCATCATTAAACACGGCAGCAATACCGCCTTGCGCCCAGCTACTCGCACTATCTGATATAGCACGTTTGCTCACTAAGCAAACTTTTTTGCTATCTGCCAGATTAAGGGCAAGCGTTAAACCTGCTAAACCTGAGCCAATAATTAATACATCATATTGTTGCATTATGTGTCGTCTTAAATCTTGAAATCAATGAACTTCCGTCAGTGTAACGAGGTCTGTGTTTGTAGGCTATCAATTATTTGCAAACTGTTAATTAGCTCTAGTTTATTTAGTTAAGTCGATAGATAAGCATGGCGAATAAAATACTTAAAAAATATTTAGAAAAATATCGGGAGAGTTGAGATGTTGAATATAGTGAATGAAACCGTCAATTTAGCAGTCAATATTGGGTCGCTAGCACGCACTAGTTTCGTGCAACCCGCGTCACAAGGGTATACTGTGGATGTTAAAGTATCAAACACAGGGAGCAACACCTCAATGGGCAATTTGCCAACTTCGGGCACGCCAGCTGCAGGCAATCGTGAGTTAGATCAAATATTGGTAGAGCGCGCGCAGCAAGGAGATAAGCGCGCTTTTGGTATGTTGGTGGAAAAGTACAACCGTAAACTCGGTCGCCTACTCGCGCGTATGATACGCGACCAAGCCGAGGTAGAAGATGTTGTACAAGAAACCTTTATTAAAGCGTATCGCGCCTTACACAACTTTCGTGGCGATAGCGCCTTTTACACTTGGTTGTATCGCATCGGTATAAATACCGCAAAAAATTATTTAGTTTCTATG
>JAYVFU010000173.1:0-9805 GCA_043772865.1 Methylophilaceae bacterium | reverse complement strand
ACCAATAGTTGGGGGTGGGAATAATACCGTTGGCATAAAGTCGCCGATAAAATACGGGGAAAGTGGTACCGCCTACATCTTCGGCGACTTTAGTATCGGGCGTGACTAATTCAACTTGGTTACCACGGCTTGCAATAAAGTCAGCTACGCCGAAGCCCGCATGCATGCCAATTGCATCGTAAACCAGTACGTTATTTTTTGGCGCTATTTTGCCACTTAGAATATCCCACGCACTGACACTCAAACCTTCGGCTACGCCCCATGCTGATGTTTGATGTACATGACTATGACCTCCAGTAGCAAGGACCACAATATCAGGGTTTTCGGCAAGAATTGCTTGAGCGTCAGCTTCTATCCCTAGGCGGCGGTCTACTTTTAAGCGTTTGGTTTCCAAATCAAACCAACGAATAATGCCTGACATTTGCTCGCGCTGCGGTGCTTTAGCGGCTAAATTCACTTGACCGCCTACGGTAAGATTTTTCTCAAACATGACCACATCATGACCACGTTCAGCAGAAACTCGCGCAGCTTCAAGCCCAGCTGGACCACCACCTACAACCACGACTTTACGTTTTTTTATTGTATTTTTCGCGATAATATGCGGCATGGTCGCTTCGCGTGAAGTCGCTGCATTTTGTATGCATAACACGTCTTGGCCACTGTATTGACGGTCTATACAGTAATTTGCGCCTACACATTGTTTGATTTGATCATCTTTACCATCGCGGATCTTCCGAATGATATGCGGATCAGCAATATGTGCACGCGTCATGCCCACCATATCCACCAAGCCGTTGGCGATAATACGCTCGGCCTGTGTCACATCGCGTATGCCCTGAGCATGTAAAATAGGCACGGCTGAAACCGCTTTAATACCCGCTGCCAAATTTACAAATGGCTCGGGTGGCAAGGCCATGGAGGGCATACAATTAGTGACGGTATTGTGCGTATCCGCACCAGAACCAATCACACTAATAAAATCAATCAAGCCAGATTCAGATATAACTTGTGCGATCTCTTTTAAAGTTTCCGGGTCTAAACCATCGTCATGAAACTCATCTGCACACATGCGTAGACCAACGCAGAAATCTGCACCAACAGCTTCACGCACGGCTTCTAATACCTCAATGCCGAAACGCATACGATTAACCAAGCTACCGCCATATTCATCTGTGCGCTGGTTGGTACGAGGGCTCCAAAACTGGTCAATTAAATGCTGATGCGCGGCTGATATTTCAATGCCATCCATGCCCGCATCTTGTACACGCTTGGCAGCTGCGGCAAAGTCTTTAACTATGCGGCGCATTTCTTCAACTTCAATCACTTTAGCGTTGCCTCTATGCATCATTTCACGCACACCACTAGGTGATACCAAATGCGGCCATGGGTCGCCTGCAAAAGCTGAGCGGCGCCCCATGTGCGTGGCTTGAATCATGATTTTGCTACCGTGGCGATGCATCGCTTCAGCCAAACGCGATAATGGCTCAATCACGCGATCTGTAGTCAAGTTGACTGGTCGCCAAGCGCCCTGTGGTACATCAATAGATACTGGGCTAGAACCGCCACAAATCGCCAAGCCCAAGCCACCTTTGGCTTTCTCTTCATAATACTTAATATAACGCTCGCCTGGCATGCCGCCCGCCTCTGCGTAAACTTCAGCGTGGGCGGTACTGTAAATGCGGTTAGGCAGCAGTAATTTATTAAGCTTGGTAGGTGTAAATAAATGGGGATATAACATAATATTTTCTTAATAATTAACTTTATATTTTAAGTTTATCTTATTGTTTTATATTGATTTAATGTAAATCATTAACAAGCCACAACATTAACTGCGGCCACTTTAACTTTTTTATTAACGCTAAAATTCACTGCTAAACCCCCTAATGCCGTTTCGCGATATTTTGATTGCATATCAACCCCAGTTTGACGCATGGTTTCTATCACTGCATCTAGAGACACCAAGTGCGCGCCATCATCCATCAGCGCTAAACGTGCGGCGTTGATTGCCTTTATCGCCCCCATACTATTGCGTTCGATACATGGCACTTGTACCAAGCCGCCAATCGGGTCACAAGTCATGCCTAAATTATGTTCCATCGCAATTTCAGCCGCATTTTCGATTTGTGCATTATTTGCCCCTAAAACTGCGGCTAATCCAGCAGCAGCCATCGAGCAAGAAACACCGATTTCGCCTTGGCAACCCATTTCAGCAGCAGAAATAGAGGCATTTTTTTTGTAGAGCATGCCTATGCCCGCGGCTGTGAGTAAAAATTTGATGATGTCATCATCTTTAGCAACAGCAGATGTGCGAGAACAGCGTGTGTAATAAGCTAATACAGCCGGAATTACGCCAGCAGAGCCGTTGGTAGGTGCCGTCACCACACGCCCACCGCAAGCGTTTTCTTCATTAACTGCAATAGCAAAAGCGCTGACCATATCCATCGCTTGAAAATCAGCAGTGAGTTTGCCACCAAATAGTGCGGATTGTTTGTATAGCGAAGCCGCACGGCGCTTTACATTCAAGCCCCCAGGCAATAAGCCTTCTGTGGCCAGCCCACGTTCAATAGATGCAATCATCACAGACCAGATTTCAATCAAGTGTTGGCGAGTGGTTTCTGCATCTTGATATTGGAGTTCGTTTTGCCACATCATATCGGCAATTGATAATTGATTTTCTGCACCTAGTACAAGTAAATCAGCCGCACTATTAAATGAATAAGGTGTTTTATCAGCCGTCTTTTCAACAGTTAATTCTGTGTTGGCTGTCATTTCTGTAGCACGAATTTCAGCAAGGCTAAGCACTGCACCACCACCAATTGAAAAATAAGTATTGGTGTAAATTAAATCGCCAGTTGCATTGAATGTTTCTAACATCATGCCATTCGGGTGTTCTGGCAAAAACTTACCATGATGAAAAATTAAATCCTTTGCGTTGTCAAAGCGAATACTATGTTTACCAAAGAGTTGCAATTGATGGTCTGACTTAATGCGTGCTATCAATGGTGCAATGGTGGTTGGGTCTACGGTTTGCGGCACTTGCCCCAACAGACCGATTAGCACCGCGGTATCGGTACCATGACCGATGCCAGTGAGCGCCAAAGAACCATAAAGGTGGACTTTAATGTGAGCAACTTGCTCAATCAGGCTTTGGTTATTAAGCTCATTTAAAAAGCGATTAACTGCGCTCATAGGTCCTACGGTATGTGAGCTGGAGGGCCCAATCCCGATACGAAATACCTCGAATACGCTATAGTTCACTTGGTCACTCAGCTCAAACTTAAAATACCGAAGCCATAAGGTGCTGCACTACGTTCGAGTAAGGGCCAAATATAATCGGCATAACTGCGACGCAATACCAAGCAGTAACCTTCACCGTGCCGACATAAATAAAAGCTCATTTTGCCAAAAGTAGTGCCAACTACATGCTGGGTTTTAAGGCTGTGTACATCATAAACGGTGCAATGTTGCAGTACATCGGTGGCATTTTCACCATGTAGTATTACAGCGGTATAACCACCCGAGTTATCGACCACTTGGCTATGAATTCCAACCAAAGCCATTGTTAATGATTGCTGTAATGTCTCAAGCTGAGCCCGTTGGCACACAATCAGCCATTCATCTGGGCTAATCCATAATATTGAATCAATGGCATTAGATTGCGTTAAAGCTTGCATGGCACATGGCTTAGTAGGCAAATCGACGCCTAATGCAGATTTAACGGCAGTTAAAAATTCTGGCTGATGACTATTACCACGCAAACTAATATAGCCAAGTAATGGCACTTCATTTGCCCATACGCCGCAACTTGCATCCATAGACTTAGCGCGTGCGCTTAAATCGTAGCGATGCAATGGTGAGCGCATCACAATATTTGGCGTAGAAATAATCGCTGTATCTTTAATCGCTGTATCTTTAAGCATGATGACGTACTCCTTCTGCATCAACAAACACAGGTGAAACCAGTTTTACCTTAACTGCCTTACCATCTGCCCATGCATACATCGTGTTTCGTGCAGGGTCATCGCGACGTTTAATACCGTCTTTAATCAGAGCCATGGCAATAGAGCGGCCCAGTTCAACACTGTGATAACTAGAGGTGACATGCCCAAACATCGCAGTGGGTGCGCCGTTTAAGTCTGGCGTACCTGTTTCTATAATTTGCGCGCCTTCTTTCAATACTATATTTGGGTCTTCTGTTAATAACCCTACTAGCTGCTTGCGGTCTGTTCTGGCGGTATCAGCACGGCTAAATGAACGTTTACCAAGGAAGCTGTAGTTTTTCTTCAAACTCACCGCCCAAGCCATATCGAGGTCATAAGGCGTCACTGAACCATCCGTATCTTGCCCGACAATAATAAAGCCTTTTTCAGCACGTAATACGTGCATGGTTTCTGTACCGTAAAGCGTAATATCAAATGCTTTACCTGCCTCCATTAAGGCTTCCCACATAGTTTCACCGTAGCTCGCATCCACATTCACTTCATAGGCCAATTCACCAGAAAAGCTAATACGAAAAACACGGGCTGGCACACCAGCCACCGTGCCATCGCGCCAATCCATAAACTTAAACGCATCTTTTGAAAAGTCGATATCTGTACATAATTTCTGTAAAACATCACGACTTTTGGGACCAACTACGGCGGATGTTGCCCAGTGATCGGTGACTGATGTCATATACACTTCAAGCTCTGGCCATTCGGTTTGATGCCACTTTTCTAGCCACGTAATCACGCGTGCTGCGCCGCCAGTGGTGGTGGTCATCAAAAAGTGTGTGTCGGTAATGCAAGCTGTTACACCATCATCCATGACCATGCCTGCTTCATCTAACATCAAACCATAGCGACATTTACCTGTTGCTAGCGCACTCCACGCATTGGCATAAACACGGTTTAAAAACTCACGCACATCTTTGCCCTGAATATCTATTTTTCCAAGCGTAGAAGCGTCTAGCATGCCAACAGATGCACGTGTTGCCTTGCATTCACGATTAACCGCTGCATGAATATCTTCACCCTCTTTAGGAAAATACCAAGGTCGCATCCATTGACCGACAGGCTCAAATGCTGCACCACGTTTTTCATGACTGGCTTGCATGGCGGTATAGCAACGTGGTTCAAAAGTTGCACCAACGTGTGGACCAGCTAAAGTACCAAATGTAACAGGCGTATAAGCTGGGCGATAAGTAGTAGTGCCGACTTCAGCCATGGTTTTACCCATCGCTTCTGCCGCAATGGCAAAGCCGTTTACATTAGATAACTTACCTTGATCGGTACCAAAGCCAAGCGCTGTATAACGTTTAATATGCTCAATTGATTTGTAGTTTTCACGAATTGCAAGCTGAATGTCTGTAACCGCAACATCATTTTGATAATCGACAAAAGCTTTTGCACCACGACCTTCAGCCTTGCCATCTGGTACACGGAAAATGCTACGCGCTGGGGTTTGGGCAATTTCGTCTGTGTTCCAAAATAGATCACTAATATCTAATTTTTTATCTAAACTTTGCAACAAGCTTGCCATGGTATCATGCGTTTGCTGTAAGGCTTCAAACAAACCAAATGCGCCAGTCACCGCACCTGTACAATAAATACCAGCCTTTGCACGGCCTGTTGCAGATACCACAAAAGCTAATCGTGATTCATCCCATTGCGGACGTCCACCATCGTGACAAAATAAATGAACTGTAGGTGATAACCCGCCAGAGCTAGCTACTACATCACAGCTAATTATCGGTCCCTGCTCAATCACGCGATTCTCTGTAGCATGTAATTTAACCAGTTGCACGCCAGTGACAGCGCTGCTACCAAGGGCTGTTGCAATGCCGTGGCCTAAAAACACTCTTATTCCAGCATCATAGGTACGCTTCTGCAAAGTAGCATTAATATTTTCACGCGTATCTACTATGCTAACGTTGCAACCTGCAGCGCTTAAATCAAGCGCTGCTTGATAAGCAAAATCGTTACTCGTCATAATGACGGCTTTTTTACCGACCATTACACCGTAGCGATTGACATAGGTAGCCAAGGCCGATGCCGTCATCACGCCAGGTAAATCGTTATTGCCAAAAACCAATGGACGTTCAAATGCGCCGCAAGCCAACACCACTTGAGTAGCGCGGATACGATGCAGACGCTCGCGACGTTGTTCAGCCATGCGATTTGATATTGCGATATGCTCTTGTAATATTTCGGTCGCTTGTATCATGTTCATATCATGCAAGCCAAAAGCCGTAGTACGTGATAGCAGCGTTACATTTGGCAAGCTTTGCAGTTCAGCAATGATACTTTTTGTCCACACTGCTGCTGATCTATCACCAATTTTTATATTAGGCATCGCAAGTAAATAACCACCAAGCTCAGCTTGGTCATCTACCAATAACACATTTAAACCAGCGCGCCCAGCGAGCAAAGCGGACATTAAGCCAGAAGCGCCACCGCCAACGACTAACATATCTACATGGAGATGTTTATGGTCATAAGTATCTGCATCAGCTTCAATCGGGCTAGCACCATATCCTGCTGCCTTGCGGATAATATGCTCGTATAAAGGCCATAATTTAGCGGGATACTTAAAGGTTTTGTAATAAAAACCTGCTGGCATAAAGCGGCTGAACTTGCCAGCAACACTCTTAAGATCAAATGCTAACGATGGCCAACCTGTCGTACGGCTAGCTTGTAATCCATCGTACAGCTCAACTTGAGTTGATTTTAAATCTGGCGTTGTACGTGCGCCAACATCCACTTGTACCAAAGAGTTAGGCTCTTCTGCCCATGCCCCGATAATGCCGCGTGGGCGACCATATTTAAAGCTTCTCGCCACCACTTTAACGCCGTTTGCTAACAATGCTGAAGCCAGTGTATCACCAGCAAAGCCTTGGTATTGCTTGCCATCAAACGTGAAGTTAAGCGGTTTGCTGTAATCTACACGCACATTAGCATTTTTAACTCTGTTACTCATGTTTGTATTTGCGCTCATAGGTTGACCATTTCTGCTTGATAAATGGCTTTAGCTTCATTAAGAGTCCATGAGCCTTCAATCACATGGGTAGCAGTATTGCGTTTAACGATAAAGAATTTACGGCATGCAGTACTATGCCCCCACATTTCCCAGTTCCAACCTTTAATATTTTTACGGTTAAATAAATAATCGCTCCAACTTTCGTCTGACTCTGCTTCAGGGTTTACAGGTCGTGCAATAAACGCCTCGCCGCCATAGCTAAACTCTTCTTCTTCACGATTTTCATTGCAATGTGGGCAGTGAATGACAAACATTATATTTCCTTTATATCTTCTAGCTAATAAGCAGGCTAATAAGAAACTTAGTGAGCAACGCCAGCAGCACCATGCTCATCTATTAATCTGCCGTTAATAAAGCGGTCAATAGTGAAAGCAGCATTGAGTGGGTGCGGGGCATCGTGCGCAATAGTGTGGGCAAAAACATTGCCTGATCCAGGCGTTGCTTTAAAGCCACCAGTACCCCAGCCACAGTTAAAATACAAGCCTTGTACTTTAGTTTTGCTGATGATTGGGCAAGCATCTGGCGTAACATCGACAATGCCGCCCCACTGGCGATTCATACGCACGCGTGAAAACATGGGGAACATCTCTATGATGGCCGCTGCGGTATGCTCAATCACATGCGGGCTACCGCGTTGTGAATAGCTTAAATAGTGATCAATACCCGCCCCAATCACTAGCTCACCTTTGTCAGATTGGCTCACATAACCATGCACAGCATTTGACATCACCACGGTATCTAAGCAAGGCTTGAGTGACTCTGAAACAAAAGCCTGTAATGGATGGCTTTCAATAGGTAAACGAATACCAGCCGCTTTGGCTAATACAGATGAATGCCCAGCAGCAACACAACCCACACGCTCCACTTTGATATAGCCTTTGCTGGTTTGCAGGCCTTGCATTTTGCCATGTTGAATATCCATGGCAGTCACTTCACAGTTTTCTATAATATCTACGCCATAGTTGCTGGCAGCTCGTGCAAAGCCCCAAGCCACGGCATCATGCCGCGCTACACCTGCACGCTCTTGCAAACTTGCGCCTAAAATTGGAAAGCGTGTATTAGATGAAATATCAATGAGAGGAATGCGTTCTTTCACTTCTTTTGCGTTAAGCACCATGCCATCAACCCCATTAAGTTGGTTAGCGTTCACGCGACGTTCTATATCGCGCATATCTTGCAAGGTGTGACCTAAGTTAAAAACGCCACGTTGGCTAAACATGACGTTATAGTTGATGTCTTGCGTGAGGCCTTCCCACAAATTAAGCGAGTGGTTGTAAAGCATCGCTGCTTCATCCCACAAATAGTTTGACCGAACGATAGTGGTATTACGCGCAGTATTACCGCCGCCTAAAAAGCCTTTTTCTAGCACTGCAATATTTTTAACACCATGTTCTTTGGCTAGATAATAAGCCGTGGCAAGACCATGCCCGCCTGCTCCAATAATCACCACATCGTAAGATGGCTTAATAGCTGGGCTGCGCCATGCTGGTGTCCAGCCTTCATGTTGTTTAAGGCCCTGTGTAAACAGTTTCCAAAACGAATAATCTTTTGTGAAAAAATCTTTTTTCAAGCAGCCTCCGATAATGAATACACTGCTACCAGCAATAATTTGTATTCTTCTCGGAATAGGTTGATATGACTGTATTACATCAGACTTTTTATTGTCTTTTTACGACATGTAAAATGTCTGCTAAAGACAAGTTTGTGATTAATAAAATATTTTTTGATATATTTTATTAGGCGCGAGTCAGCTTTTTGCTCTGACTGCTCGTAGATTTAAATTTGTAAACAATACGTATCAATAATAAAGTAAATAACACCACACTAAAAATAATAGGTTCAGTTAAATCTTTTTTAACCAACCACCAATAATGCAACACGCCCAAAATAGCAATAACATATACGGCGCTATGTAGTTTTTTCCAATTAGTTTTAAGTTTTCTTATCATGCGGTTGTTAGAAGTGATAGCAAGCGGAATGGTGAGTAAAAACGCTGCAAAGCCAACCAACACGTAAGGATGTTTAATAATATCTTTAGCAATATCGGGCCAATAGAATGAATGATCTAGCCACAAATAGGTGGTGATATGCAGGCAAGCATAAAAAAACATAAATAGCCCAACCATGCGACGCATTTGCACTGGCCATGTAACGTTAGTTAACAGTTTGAGTGGCATAATAGCAAGTGTCACCATTAAAATGGTGAGCGCCCAAAATCCTGTAGAACGCTCGACAAACTCAACAGGGTTTGCTGACATCGGACTACCTGGGGGGTCTATGATGCCCAACCAAACCAGCCTAGCGAGAGGCACTAAAGCTAATAAAAAAAGCAAAGCTTTAATTATAAAAATTGTTTTTTTATTCATTAGGTTACATCACTTATCTAGAGATTACTTGAAAATACTATATCAACATATCTGCATAAAAATTTCCGCCAAATATTTTAAAAGTTTTTCTTTAAGTCCATCCCGGCATACAGATGCGCTACTTGGTCTGCATAACCGTTAAACATTTGTGTTTTAATACGACCTGAAAACAGGCCACCACCAATGCGTTTTTCTGAAGATTGTGTCCAACGCGGGTGCTCAACATTGGGGTTTACATTAGCGTAAAACCCATATTCATTAGGGCCTGCTTTCATCCATGAACTCACTGGCATTTTGTCAGTAAACCGTATTTTTACAATCGCTTTTGCGCCTTTAAAACCATATTTCCAAGGTGTAATCAAACGCATAGGCGCACCATTTTGATTAGGCAGTACCTCGCCATATAAGCCAACCGCCATAAT
>JAYVFU010000172.1:0-3381 GCA_043772865.1 Methylophilaceae bacterium | reverse complement strand
CAATCAGAAAAATTCATCGCCTTTGCTAGCCGTATTTTTGCTTCATCTTGCTTGGGCAAGTCTTGCGTTTGTTGATCTTCTACATACATCAACCGATGTTCACAATGACGTAAAAAAACATATGCCGTGCTTAATTCATCAACGACAGTAGCACTTAGCAAAGCTTTATTTTGTAAAAGTGCAAGCACACTGAGCGAGGATTTTATTTGCAAGCTAGTATCTTGGCCACCGCGTATTAGCTGAAATACCTGCGCTATAAATTCAATTTCACGTATGCCTCCACGGCCTAGTTTAATATTATCTTGCATGCGTTTTTGCACAACATCATGCTGAATTTGCGCTTTAAGTTCGCGCATACTGGCAAACGCACCGAAATCTAAATATTTTCTAAAAACAAAAGGCTTTAGTAGCTGATTTAATTTTGTGCTATCACCAACCACCACACGCCCTTTAATCCATGCATATCGCTCCCATTCACGGCCATTATTCTGATAGTAATCTTCTAAAGCATCTAGGCTACTCACCAAAACACCTTCACCGCCATAGGGTCGCAAACGCATATCTACCCTAAACACAAAGCCATCAGGCGTCACCTCATCAATAGCGGTGATTAATTTTTTAGCTAATCTTGTAAAAAACTCTTGGTTACTGATTGACTTTTCACCATTGGTTTCACCCTCTTCATCATAAGCAAATATCAAGTCAATATCAGATGATACGTTGAGTTCTAGTCCACCCAACTTACCCATGCCTACCACAATTAACTGCTGTGCATGACCTTGGACGTCAACTGGAGTGCCGTATTCTGCGGTTTGCCATGTAGTTAAATAGTCAACTGCACACTGCAAAGTAACTTCAGCTAAATGGCTAGTTGTGAGCATGACCTCGTTTAGATTAGCTACGCTGCTGTCTGCGCCGCTATCCACCAAACCATTCAAATCACGGGTCATCATACGCAACATCACACGTTGCCTAAGTTGTCTAAGGGCTTTTTTTAATGAAGTTTCATCAAAGATATTTTCTGACTGCAAAAATACTTGCATATCACTTAACAGATAGGATTTTGTGAGATTTTCTAGCAAATCTGCCAGCAATTCGGCATGTTGGTTTAATAATCTTTCTGCAAATGGGCTATAAGCAATTGTGCGTAGCACAAACTGCTCGGCTAATGAGGCTTGATGAGCTGTATTGCTGATAGTGGCTAGTGTTTGCATAGGATTTTTCATGTAAACTCATGGTTAACAATTTAGTTACAATTTGTTTTTTTAAGAACAATAGTACTAAAACTAATTATAAGACTATCTATAAAAAATCATCTGAGGATTTCAGTATGGCCATTGAGTCAGTTTTACACGAAGCTAGGGTTTTTGCGCCAAGTGAAGCATTTAAAAAAAATGCACACATTTCTGGTATGGATGCTTATCATGCACTTTGTGCAGAAGCAGAAGCCGATTATGAAGGCTTTTGGGCCAAATTAGCACGTGATCTATTGGTATGGCACAAGCCTTTCACAAAAACACTCAATGATTCACAAGCCCCATTTTATAAATGGTATGAAGATGGCGAGCTCAATATATCTGCTAATTGTTTGGATAAACATCTAGATACCATCCCTAATAAAATCGCCATTATTTTTGAAGCGGATGACGGCAGTACGACTAATGTCACTTATAAACAGCTTTATCACCGTGTATGCCAATTTGCGAATGGATTAAAAAAGCTAAAACTCAATTTGGGTGATCGCGTCATTATATATTTGCCAATGGGCATTGAAGCGATTGTGGCTATGCAAGCTTGCGCACGTTTAGGTTTGACACATTCTGTGGTATTTGGTGGGTTTTCAGCAAAAAGTATCCATGAGCGTATTTTAGATGCTGGCGCTGTAGCAGTCATTACTTCAGACGGTCAATATCGTGGTGGCAAAACCATGCCACTAAAAATAGCGGTAGACGAAGCGTTAGCAATGGGCGGCTGTGATAGTGTAAAAAATGTAATTGTCCTCAAAAAAACCGGCTTAGATGTTACCTGGAACGACCATGATATTTGGTGGCATGATTTAATTGCTGGCGAGTTAGAAACTTGCGAACCTGTGATGGTGGGTGCAGAACATCCACTTTTTTTATTGTATACATCAGGTAGCACAGGCAAACCCAAAGGTGTACAACATAGCTCTGCAGGCTATTTACTTCACACATTGAATACTACGCGCTGGACATTTGATGTTAAAGAAAATGATGTATTTTGGTGTACCGCTGATGTGGGCTGGATTACAGGTCACAGTTATGTGGCATATGGTCCGTTAGCATTGGGTGCAACACAAGTCGTATTTGAAGGCATTCCCACTTATCCTAATGCTGGTCGCTTTTGGGAAATGATACAAAAGCACAGAGTATCGATTTTTTATACAGCACCTACGGCAATCAGATCGCTCATTAAAGCATCAGAAACTACGCCGGATGTGCATCCACGAAATTACGATTTAACGAGTTTGCGCGTGCTAGGCTCAGTGGGTGAGCCAATCAACCCTGAGGCTTGGATGTGGTATTTTGAAAACGTAGGTGGTGGCAACTGCCCAATTGCTGATACTTTTTGGCAAACCGAGACTGGTGGGCATGTGATTACGCCGCTGCCAGGTGCAACTTCACTCGTTCCTGGCTCATGCACTCTGCCCTTCCCTGGTATTGCAATTGATGTGGTCGATGAAACAGGGAAAGATTTACCATGGGGTACAGGTGGATTACTTGTCATCAAAAAACCATGGCCATCCATGATACGCACTATTTATAACGACCCTGAGCGCTACAAAGCGAGCTACTACCCTGCAGACTTAGGTGGTACTTATTATCTAGCGGGCGATGGCGCAGTGCGTGATGCAGTCACAGGTAACTTTACGATTATGGGCCGTATTGATGATGTGCTCAATGTATCAGGCCATCGTTTAGGCACGATGGAAATTGAATCTGCATTAGTGTCCAACCCACTCGTTGCAGAAGCTGCTGTGGTAGGCAAACCGCATGATATTAAAGGCGAGTCTATCGTCGCTTATGTAGTACTCAAAGGTGCGCGACCAACGGGGGAAGAGGCTAAAAAAATTATCGCCAATTTACGCGATTGGGTGGGTAAAGAGATTGGCCCAATCGCTAAGCCAGACGAAATTAGATTTGGTGATAACCTGCCAAAAACACGTTCAGGCAAAATCATGCGCAGGCTTTTACGTAGCTTAGCCAAAGGTGAGGAAATAACAGCAGACATTTCTACTTTAGATAACCCCGCAATATTAGAGCAACTAAAAGAAGTCGCTAATTAAGTGGTTGATTATATTAGTTTTATCAGCTAATTTGCAAAATCTTTTCTACCTTTAACATTGCTTTCGCGACGGGG
>JAYVFU010000171.1:0-3387 GCA_043772865.1 Methylophilaceae bacterium | reverse complement strand
CAAGCACACGCCTTGCAGACTATGTTTGTAAGCTTAGGCAGGCAAGCTGCAAGTAAAACACAGCTTGTACAATACACCGCCTTTATGAACCTAGCTTTAAAGGCGCAAAGTCAAAGCCGTGCGACTATTCAAGCCTTAACCGAGCTTAAATACCCAAAGCAAGCTACTTTTGTTAAACAAGCCAATATTGCTAATGGCCACCAGCAAATTAATAATGGCCATGCAAGTAACGAGACCAGTACGCGCGCACCCGCGAAAGAAATCAGCAATCGACCAAACGAACTAATAGAGGTAAATAATGGCAGCGAGACAATGGACAAAAGAGCAGCGCAAACAGCAATCCCTAAAGATAAAGCAATGGCGACCGTGGCAGCACAGCACAGGGGCTAAAACGATTGAAGGCAAGGCTAAGGCTTCACGCAATGCTTGCAAGGGCGGTGTAAGGCAGCAACTTAAAGCAATTAATCAATTATTGCGTGATCAATGTGCTGCTATGAAGCAAATTGTATGAACAAACTCATTCAAATCAGTTTCGAGGAGTGGCATTTAAATGTTTAGATAATTTGCAACGAGTACCTACTTTTTCCCCTAAATTAAGTATATTCGCAATCTACAATGCAGCGCCTTATGATTGATGGTTCTATCACTAGCATTGCATTAGAGCCTCAGTTTTGGACAGTGGAAGATAAACTCAGCAAGGCTCAAGGAATTAGCTGGCAAGTATAGGCAGCACAGAACTTGAAAAAACTTGATATTAAAAACAGTAGAGCCTCAGTTTTAAGGGTTGCAATACTAGAGGCATCATTGAGTTAGTTATAACCGTTGCTCATGCGGATCATGAGTAAAGCGGCAACACTGGTGCTCCAGGAAAAGCTACCAGTGAAGCCTAACCACAATGCAATACATCTAGGGAGTACTACAGCATGGCTAAAAATGATTCTACCAGCAACGATGATATAAAAACGCCAGTATTTAAGGAATTTAAATGGCATAGGGAAGATATTGAGGAGGCGGCTATTAAGGGCAGTACCTATACTCAATTAGCTGGAATGGTTAAAGACATTTCTAGCGGCTGCCACACCATACTTGAGATTATTGAGTATGATTCCATGCAACCTGCCTTCGGTGAAAAGCCTCTATTACATCCATACCAAATATCTAAATCTTGCTAGGCTTGCAATTCAGTCATTGGTTTTGCTCGAAAAAGAGGCTGATGATGGCTTGGATTGGATTTATAAATACAAAACTAAAGAAGGCATAGCCAATAGAACTGATTAATCTAAAGCTAGCATAGCTAGGGGGTACTAAGAATGTTAAGCAGTTACATTTATAGGTACCGCCTAGACATTAATTACACACATCCGCAATTCAGTAGACGAGGCAAACAATGGCAGGGGGGGTAGTAAAGTTGGACTGTTTGTTACTCAATACCGATTGAATACAATTGAAATAACGCTAACACTGAAATGGCTAACTTGTATCAAGTTAACCCCAACAAAAAAGTTAATGTTTTGGCAATAAAAAACCAGCCGAAGCTGGTTAATTTATTACTTGCTGTATTAAACAGTATTTGATTTATTACGACGACGAGCAATACCAAAAATACCCAATGCTGAAGCCATTAAAGGTAAAGCGGCTGGGACTGGGACGGAAGGAATTAACGATGGATTAGCATTGCCTACACCCTCTTCTATGTCAAGTCTAGAATTTGGATACATTGACAAGTATGACTCTCCAATTTCAATATACGGGTCAATAAGAGCAGATGCGAAAGTACCATCGTAAATTGAATTTGCATACGCATTAATTTCAACGTATCCGATTCCCGAACCAAATTCATCCAACTGTAGTAGAAAATTTTGTTTAATGGAACTATTTTCATCAAAAATATAGTTTTTATCATATATTTCGCCGAAGTCGTGCTTGTAAGTTATGTAAAAATCACCTATTCTTCCTATTACCTCATCACTTAGCTCAACTTGAGGTATTCTGGTATTTGCCATCCTGAAATTTTGATGTGCACATAACATCTCATTGCATGAATGACGAAAGTCATAATAGTAAGAATCAACTGAACTTCTAACATTAGTAATTATACCAACACGGGAACTAGCGGCGTACCCACCTGAAATTCTATAATTACTAGTTATACTAATAGGCATTATTGAATTAGGAGCGCCAGTAACACCAAAATCATAACCCATCCACACTTCACCCCGTGCTCTAACTTGTCCTCTAGCATAAGCAAATGTGCTAACATATGGTATCGGACTTGCAGAAATTTTAGCCTCAGCATTATTCTTTGACCAAACAACATCTCTATCATTAGTAGCAGTGAAAGTATACTCAAACGAAGAAAGCTCAATTCTCGAAAAGTAATTTGCAAATGCCGATTGTGATGAAATACAAATTAAAAAACAAAAAACAAAAAGCATTCTTGAAGTTCGCACATGAATTCCTTAAATTTTATTAAAAAGATATGTTCGCAAGTTTTACAATAACAAAAAAAGTATTTAAAATACATAGCCCGAATGGGCTAATCCTTTAATTCTTATTAATTTACGATTGTGTCATAACAACTATTGCTCGATAATTATCTTCTTTGTTATCACCTCCAGCATATGATTGTGCTCTGCAGTGAACTGCTCTGTTTTTAGCCAAACAGCAATATATTTCTGTAATCAATTTTATGTAATGCTAATTTCGTCTTTACTATAACTGGTTATTTACGGCGCTATTTCAAAAAATAATTAAATCAAATAACTGCTCAGAATAAGATTGAATTACTAGGTAAATTTAAAAAAATATAGACTTTCAAGTACTCACTTTTGTAAGAGCTGGTGAGCCACTTAGGACACTAAAATAACTTCAATCCAGTGCCTATTATCATTGCATTGAGCGCACCAAATTAAACGAAGGGATAAACATGCGCAAAATTATGGTAGTTTAAGTATCCGCCTTGGGCTTGAAGCATTCATATTTAAAAACCATTAAGAGTTTTAAATTTTTTTTAAATTAAATTGTTATATACAGACGAAAAAAAACCTACTCATTTCTGAATAGGTTCTTGATATTCTTTTAGAACGAATTACTTGTTCATTACGTACATTGTTACTTCAAAGCCAAAACGCATTTCAGTAGCTGCTGGTGTTGTCCACATAATATTTCTCCTAAAGTTGGTTTTGAACTGACATCATGTCTTGTTCGAGTAAATTCATTATGAACCTGATCAGAAAACAAGCCCTATTACTCATCATGAATGGGAGCTAAGTAAAACCATGAAACATGGTAAAACCATGATAAAAAAGTAAAGCCATGAAACCACATATATGACTGATAACCAACACAAACGCGCAATTGCCTTAATTGATGTGAATAATTTTTACG
>JAYVFU010000170.1:0-3418 GCA_043772865.1 Methylophilaceae bacterium | reverse complement strand
AGCCCATTGCGCCAGCCAAAAACCCTAAAGGAATTGAGCCAGAATCACCCATAAAAATTTTTGCGGGGTGAAAATTAAATAATAGAAAAGCAAAACAGGCAGCAGCAATAGAAACGCTCATGTTGGCTAATAATGCATCGCCACTTAAATAAAAGGCTATGGCGTAACTAGAAAAACCAAATAAGCCCATACCACCCGCTAAACCGTCAGATCCATCCATAAAATTATATAAATTGGTCATCCAAACCATAACAAATAAAACGGGAAGCCATAATAAATAATGCAGTTGTTTGCTATATAAATACACAAAAAACCCACATACAATTAGCTGTACTAATAGGCGCCAACGCACACTTAAACCGCGAATATCATCAATTAATGACACGCCCACAAGCGCTAATATTAGAAATAACCAAGATAAGCTAACATCTGCAACCATCCAAGCGACCAACATCCCGCATACAATTGCTAAACCGCCTGTACGGGGGGTTAAATGCATGTGTAGTGAACGCTCATTAGGTTGATCTAAAGCAAAGTCGGCTAGACGAGTTTTTAGCAAAACAATGAGCAATAAAAACGTGACAGAAAATGATAGATAGAGTGAAGTGAGCATATTTATTATTTATTTTTAAACCAATCGGCAGTGATTTTTAAACCTTGCTCTATTGTGTATGGCGGCTGCCAATCTAGTTGCTTGCGTATTTTACTAGCATCAATCACCAATGATTGCGTAAGCCTATCAAACGCCGCAAATTTGCCAAAAAGCTTAGCGAATAACTTCATCATAAAAATGGGTAACGGTAAAACCCAGCTTTTTTTGCCTAAAGCCTGCGCTAATTTGCAAACAAGTTGAGGGGTTGAAACATGCTCATTATCGCTCACTAAATATACTTGATTTGCAGCTTTTGGATGTGTTGCACAAGTAATAATAGCATCGACCAAATTACCCACATAAATCATACTGCGTTGGTTATTAATAAAAGCAAAAGGCAGCGGGATTGAGCGTTTAACCAAACGCATCAACTGCAAAAAATTAGCTTTTACACCCGCCCCGTAAACCAAAGGTGGCCGGATAATAACTACCTCCATCGGGGTTGATTTAGCTAGCTCTAGCAATGCCATTTCTGCTTGATATTTAGAGACCGCATAAGGATCTTGTGGACAAGGAATATCATCCTCACTAAACGGCTTATTTTCTGAGTATTCACCATTCACTTTAATAGAGCTAATATATATAAAGCGCTTCACTCCTGCTTTGGCAGCGGCTTGTGCCAAATTGATAGTGCCATGTAAATTAACACTTAGGAAAGCATCTAATGGGCTTTTAGTCACCTCCTGCATAATATGTACACGAGCGGCTAAGTGAATTACAACGTCACAATTAGCTAATGGTTTTTGCCATACACCAGATATAGAAAAATCTGACACCTCATTCATTTCATCAAGATTTAGGTGTGAAAGCTGGCGCACAATCCCTACAAAGCTTATATTCTTTAACTTTAACGCGCTAATTAAATATTGACCGACAAAACCAGAAGCACCAGTGACTAATATTTTCATGTGCAAATAGCTAAAATAAAAAACATAAAATTGAAATAAATAGTATTAGCCTATCCAAAGTTTTACGTCTGGCTTGTGGTACACAAGATAACAATTTAAGTTGTGAAATAATATTTTTATTAGTAAGTGAGTAAAGAATATTTTTAATTTCAAGCTTACCAGAAATAGCTGCACACACCGCGCTTACCTTTGTTACTTCGGCGCGGTACCAGCCTTGCCTTAACTTTATTAACCTTACCCATTTTGCTTTTAGGCCGTTATTCGCACCCACAACGTTATTTTCGTGCTGCCGATATTTTAAGGTTGGCTTGGAATCAATAATCCATCTACGTCCGTAAGCTCTGCAAACTGCATAAGTAAGCCAATCGTGCAGGTTAACTGTCCTTGCAACACTTTTCTCATCAATCAGTTGTTCTCGCACTTTATTAACTAACCAAGGCGTCATCAAAAAAGTACATCCTGGTCCAGCGGATTCAAATAAAAAATCTAAGCTTCTTTGTGGCTGAGACTTAACGATTAACTTTTCTTTTCCACCCGCCCAAAAAGCCATTACATTGGAAGATACACCATCAGCTTTGTGTTCATTAATAAGCAATATATGGCGAATTAATTTATCTTGCTCCCAAACATCGTCTTGATCAGCAAAAGCAACGTAACTATAGTTAGTAATGTCAACATCTTGAATAAGACGATAAAAATTCTTGCCTGCAGCTCCAAATTTTGTTGTTTGAGGCAAAAGTTGTATACGATTACCGCGCAAAGTTAACGATTGCAGATATTCATAGCTGCCATCTGAAGAAAAATCATCAGAAATAAAAAGTGATATATCAACTTGGTGTTGATTTAAAATACTTTTTATTTGGGCTGGCAACCAATTAATTCCATTATAAACAGCCATTAATACTGCCACTTTGTATTGAGCCATTATTACTTATACGCTATCAGTACAAGCTCTTCACCCGATAAAGGTGAAAAACGATGCAATAAATTTACGTATACGCCTACTAAATATGAAAAATATCGAGTAATTATTTTACGTTTAATTTTTGAATCGCTATGGTTTTTAATCTGCATACTTGCATAAAATATATGCACTGCGCTTCGGTTACTGCTAATTACTTTTATGTAACTAAAGCCAGATTGACGCGCAGCAATTAAAAGTGAATTATACGTAAAAATATGTAAGTGCCTTGGCGGCTCTAGCCCTCTCCAATTAGATTTAAAATATTGATGTAATTTTGAATGTGCATTTGGTGTAACTGCTACAAATGCCCCACCTTTTTTTAAAACTCGTAGACTTTCTTGCATTAATTTAATGGGATTATCCACGTGCTCTATTACATGGCTAGAAAAAATAGCATCAAAACTGTTATCTACAAATTTTTGACTAAAAATATCCCCTTCATACACATTTAAGCCTTGGCTTTTTGCATACGTTACTGCCAAAGGGTCAAAATCTAGACCTGTGGCTTCAAAGCCCCAGTCACTAAACAATTTTAATGTTTCACCACTACCTACCCCTAGCTCAAGTAGTTTAAGTTTGATTAAATCTTTATTTTTTTGCAAATGCTTAAAGTACACAAAAGGGTAATCCATATGTTCTTTAAAAAAATTTAAACGGGCTAAAAAACTACCCAGAACCCTTTGAAAATGAGTTGTTTGACTTAGTAAGTGCTTATATTTGCTCGCTTGGTAACCTAGTGCACATTTTGAAAAAAATGATTCTTTTATTATTGAGTTTTGCTGATGTGTGTAGTAATTTTCATAAGCCAGATAAATATCTTCATTTATGGGTGCAGGGTCTAACCAAAGTAAGCTACATTGATTGTTAACACAGCGCTTTAAATTCCATATACCA
>JAYVFU010000169.1:0-3420 GCA_043772865.1 Methylophilaceae bacterium | reverse complement strand
CAGATATGGCGTTAACCAGCATAACGATTTCACTCGGGTTCGTGCCAAAATGTGCATGCAGATGTTGCGAGTCAAATTGTTTGGCTTGCAAATAAACTTGGCAAGCTTCAAGCAAGTAAATCAGGTGAAACGGCATTGGCCTATCAGCCTTAAAACCCATTTTTAGGGCTAGACAAAGTGCGCAAAAAAACCGTAAGGGCTTTTGTACTAACACTTTTACAGCAGACAATAGCAACGGTAGGGCACCGTTTTTTAATACATAGCTGGTTTTATTCTGCTCTGCAATATCGTCAGTATCAATAAGTTTTTCGTCCCAGCCGCGTAAACCAAGGCGTTGAATGGTAAAGCCTTGTTTTTCTAAAGCCAAAATTTCACGCCGAATAAAAGTATGGCTGACCTTGGGATATTGATTGATTAAATAAGTAATACGCATTATTCAAGCCAAGTGCTTTACGAACTCATCCATGCCTTGTTCCATCGAATAAACGGGTGCCCAATTAAAAATGCGTTTTGCTTCATTAGTATCTAACAATATCTCATTAACATCAAACGCTCTAGCTGGCTTATAGCTGATAACAGGCTTAATGTCAGTTGAGGCTTCCACCAATTTTAAGAGCGCATTTAAAGAGTGACTAACGCCACTGCACACATTGAATGTACCTTCAATATTAGACATTACGCTTAAACTACACATTTTGGCTAAATCTCTTACATAGATATAGCCTCGCTTAGTCTCACCGTCGCCCCAAATAGTGATTGGTTTGTGATTTAAAGTGTTGGTTAAAAACGTACTAAGTGCACCCTGCACGCCTGCATGTGCCTGTCGCGGCCCGTAAGGGTTAGAAGGCCTCAAAATAATGGGCTGTAAGCCATATAGTTCTTGATACATGCGGATATAATTTTCAATAGCAACTTTTACAATTCCATAAGAGCATATTGGATTTAGAGGATGGCTTTCTGGCACAGGCAGTTGGTTCGGGTTGCCATAAACTGTCCCACCAGATGACAGATAAATTAGCCTCTTTACATCAGCTTTAATCATTAAATCTAGCAACTGTATGGTTGATATTAAGTTTTGCTGTACATCGCCTATCGGATTTAAATTTGAGGTACTAGGCACTGTCGTGCTAATTGCGTGAACGACCACATCCATACCCTCTACGGCCTCTCCCAATTTTATAGTATCTGAATAATCGCCTAAATAAAAACTCAGCTTATCCGAGTGCCCTTTATACTTTTCTGCAGACCGATGAAAAACGGTTACATCATGTCCGCTTGCTAATAACTCATCTGTGATGTGTGACCCAATAAAGCCATTGCCGCCTAACACCAAAACTTTCATATACTTTTACCCTCAGCCTTAATCAATGAGTCTAGTCTATTTGCACCTACTACATCCCATGTGTAACTAAGGGCCTTTTGTATGGATTGTTTACTAAGCTTCTGTCTAAGTTGGGCATCTTCTGCCAACAATCTTATACTGTCCACCCACTTACTCTCGTTATGTGGCTCAATTACAAATCCATTTTCACCATCCACAACAATGTTGCCACCGCCCATAGGGCTAACAATGACAGGCAATCCTGCGCCTAGCGCCATATAAGTGACTAAGGGGCTGCCCTCCTCTAAGCTTGGTAAAATAAACACATCTGCACTTTTGTAAATACTAAGCAAATCTGAGGTAAACGGAATATGCTCAATTCTTTCATCAGCCAAATATTGATTGACCAAATCCTTTAGTGAATCTTCAATTGTACCAACCAACTTAAGCTTGGCATTTAATTGAGATTTTACCCAGTAATCCAACAATAAATGTACGCCTTTGCGCACACCAATACTACCTACAAATATAAAAGTGGGTGGCTCTGATTGATTGTATAGTTTATTACTTGTTGCATTCAATATAGCATTTGCGCTTAACCCATATGAAGTATCCAATATTTTAGATTTGAGTACACCAATACCTTGAAAACATGCACTCATCATTGGACTACAACTATAAATATAGTCAGATAAGCCTATTCTTTCCAGCTCATCATCAATAATTTGCTGTGTAATCCCGTGTGTTGCTGGTAATTTAAGGCTAGCGTATTCAGCATCTAAAGTCTGTTTAATGTTACCTGCAGGCGTATTTACACCTTCAAAGATAATTTTATATCCTCTATTTTTGATAGATTGAAATGTGCTATGTGAAATGCCTGGCCAAAGGTAAGCAAAATCCACGTCTTTGTTAAGCGATCTCGAAAAAATTGATTCTGCCATTTTAAAGATAGCTTTATCAGGCAGTGCTTTGTATATCAATGACTTAGACCATTTTGGAATAGCGTCGCGATAAAAACTATCAGAGAACACTGCGTCAGACGAGATACCCATTAAACTTATTTCACTTTGATTTGACTGCATACCTTTAATTAAATTATAGCAGGCATGGGCAATACCATAATCTTTAAAGTAATTTGGGTAATATGCACTTATTTTCATATTATTCTAAAGTTTGGATTATTTTTGCTGGTATTCCAACTGCAGTTCTACCTGCAGGAACATCAATTAATACTACTGCATTCGCACCAATTTTTGCATGTTCACCAATAAAAAGCTCTCCTAAAATTTTGGCTCCTGCCCCAATATCAACGTGTCCACCAATTTTAGGCGGCCCATATCCATTTGCAGACCCTATTGTAACCTGCTGAAAAATTAGGCAATTAGCCCCCACTTCCACACTAGGATGAATCACAATTCCATTAGGATGTGGTATCAGCAAGCCACCTTCAATTTTGGTATTAATCGGGATGTCCGCACCTGTCACGATGCTCCAAAATCGATGCCTAAAAACTGCTATTTTCTTAGGAATTTTGCTTAGAAAAAAACTTGATTTTGAGTAACTTTGATAGGCACGAATGCTAGCCAAAAGCGCACGGGAAGGATCCCAAGCAAACATGGACTTATATTCGCGCGACCAATCTGGCACAGTGGCTGATATTTCAGGATCTGCTAAAATTTCTTTATTAATCATATTGATAATAATAAGAATTTATTATTTAGTAAATTCTTTCACCGCAGATATGATCCCTCTTTCAATCAACGCTTCTTTAGTACCTGCGGGTTGCCAGCCCAGCACTTGTTTGGTTTTACTGCTGTCATACTTGGCACGATGGCTACGTGAATCCCAATCTCGGTAACTTGGTACTTTACGATTGGGGTGTTTAATTAGGTTTTTCGCACCTTCTTTAAAAGCATCAATAACAAAAAACTTCCAAATTGGCGTTGGATCTGCGCGCAATTTTGTACCACAGGTTTTAGAAACTATATCCACATAATCACGACCGCTCAAAAACGGCTCGTCAGTTAACAAAAATGTTTGCCCTGCGATATCGGGTTTACCTAGTGCTAAAACTAGTGCATCTGCAACGTCTTCAACCA
>JAYVFU010000168.1:0-3423 GCA_043772865.1 Methylophilaceae bacterium | reverse complement strand
TTTTTAATGGACAACTTTGCAAAAACTTTAAAAAGTGCCTAAGGTGATCAACCGAAACAGATAGTAAGCTCCAGCTGCCATCATGACGTACATCGGTAAATCTCCATTTTTAGCAGTTTCGGATTTATTTGGCGAGGTAAGCCAGCGATTAATTAACCATAAAACCACAATAATCACGGGTATCAACAGCATGCTGGTAGTTGTTTGAAAAAGTTTGCCAAGTAAACTTTTTATTGCACCATCCGGTTTAAAAAATTCCACTGCGATACCGATTAACCCGATTACCATTAAAGCCATCCGACCCATAGCAACCGCATTGTTCAATGCACTATCAGGTTTTATGGTTCTATTTTTACTGTATTTATTGGGGTCAATGTTCGCCATTTTATTCCTTCAAATAAATGCATTGCTTGGTTAATTGTTAGGTAAATACTTGTTAGGGTCAACAGATTTACCCTGATGGCGAATTTCAAAATGCAATTTTACCGACTCACTATCCGTACTGCCCATTTCTGCAATTTTTTGTCCACGGGTTACTTGCTGGCCTTCTTTGACATTGATCTGGCTATTGTGCGCATACACTGATAAATAGTTGTTGTTATGTTTAATGATCACCAATTTGCCATACCCACGTAAATCGGAGCCGCTGTAAATGACTTTTCCAGCGCTAGCCGCATTTATGATCTGCCCGGAGGCACCCGCAATATCTATCCCTTTATTGCTTGATTCATTGAAATATCCCGTCACTTTTCCCTTGGTGGGCCATGCCCAATCGATAGCGTCGGGTAGTTCAACGCCAGGTTTAGCGTTGGTTTTAACTTCAACACCAGGCTTTACCTCAACATTCGCTTTATTGCTGCTACTGGATTGATTGATAGTAGATGGATCAATAGTGGCTTTATTAGTACTAAGTGATGCTGTTGCAACGGGCTTATTTGCTGTATCGATTGTATTTGCATTGCTTGGAGTAGTATTACTTGGAGTAGTATTTTTAAAGGTCTCTGCAATGGTTTTAGCTAACGGAAGCGGCTTTTTAAATGCCTCATCACTGTAAATTTCACGTAATGCTTTAGGCTCATTAATGATTAATATCGTTGAAGTCGTTGAAGTCGTTGAGGTAGTTGAAGGCATTGGCACCGTGGCATTTGCATTCGTTGCCTCTATTTCCGTATTGATGGGAGTAATGACTACGTTATCTTCAATGGCGGAAATATTGGTAGAAGTAACGTTCTTGTCTTTAGATGGAGCGAATTTAAGGGCCTGGCCTACATAAATATTATAGGGCGCATTAATATGATTAACTTCTGCAATTTCTTTATAATCAAAGCCGTATTCAAGACCAATGCCAATTAACGTATCTCCTTTTTTAACCATATAAGTCTCTGGGCGCCAGTCACCTTCTTTATAGATAGTTTTGTTGGCAGTGGTTTTATGCTCCAGCGTTGGCTTGCCAATCGTTTGATTTTTGGCTGGTAGCCGGTTGACTACAACAGCAGGCGGTGCGCTTGCGCAAGCTACAAGTGTAGTTAATGACACGAGCGAAAAGAGCTTAAATATAAGCGCTTTTTGTGATAATCCCTTAAAAGAAAATACCTTGTAGCCAAAACTTGCTATTTTGCTAATGTCAGACAATTAAAGGATCCTTTTCATTAAATGGAGCCTGGCATTCACTCGTAAGCATTAAAAAATACCGCCTAACAACGGCACAAACTTTACTGGCTCTAATTTAGTCTGGCGATAATTTATTTCAGAAGTACGCTCTACGAGAATTAATATTTGTTCCTCAGTGCCAACAGGAATCACCAGGCGGCCATTGATTGCAAGTTGATCTTTCAAATCTGGTGGAATATGGCTTGCAGCTGCGGTTACGATAATGCAATCAAATGGACCTAACAGGGGTAAACCTATATTGCCATCCGCGTGGTCTAGTTTTACGTTGATGCATTTTAATTCACGTAAGTGTCCGCGTGCCTTCATAACCAACGAGCGAATCCGCTCTACAGAATAGACTTCTTTGGCTAGCTTGGAAAGAACTGCCGTCTGATAACCGCAGCCAGTACCAATTTCCAGCACTTTATTCATGGCATGGCCGTTTCGTAAAACCTCTGTCATTCGCGCCACAATATAGGGTTGTGAAATGGTCTGACCAAAGCCGATGGGTAATGCCACATCTTCATAAGCGCGTATCGATAAAGCTTCATCCACAAATATATGGCGAGGTATTGCTGATATAGCAGAGAGCACAACCTCATCTTTAATGCCTTGTTCCCGCAGCCTTACCAGCATGCGGTCACGTGTGCGTTGTGAGGTCATGCCAATACCAGCTTGGGTTAAAGGTCTTACAATCGCCAATTTAATTAACTTCCTTGATCAAGCATTAAAGTAACTCAACCAGTCTTTAATTTCAGCAAGCTGACCATGGCGGGTTAAATCTACCTGAATAGGCGAAATGGAAACTTGATGATTGGCAACTGCATAAAAATCAGTGCCTTCACCTCCATCATTAGGTTGCCCAGCAGGGCCCACCCAATACATGATTTCATTACGTGGGGTTTTCAATTGAATAACAGGTTCAGCTTTATGGCGTTTGCCTAAACGCGTCACTACCCGTCCTTTTAATGCTTCATAAGGTATATCCGGTACATTCACATTAAGCAGAGTGGGCGTTTTAAAGCCATTTCTTTGAAAATTCTTGATTAGCTCCACTGCCACTTTCGCAGCTGATTCAAAATAAGTCGAATTATGTTGCGACATAGAAATGGCCATCGATGGAATGCCCAGCAAATAACCTTCCGTAGCAGCGGCTACCGTGCCTGAGTAAATGGTGTCATCCCCCATATTAGCACCATCGTTAATGCCGCTTATCACCATGTCTGGCATCGTGTCCATTAGCCCTGTTAAAGCGATATGCACACAATCAGTGGGCGTACCATTGACATAAAAAAAGCCGTTTGCGGCTGTTTTAACGCTAAGCGGTCTATCTAACGTTAAGGAGTTACTCGCGCCACTCCTGTTTCTCTCAGGCGCAACTACAGTAATATCGGCTATTTTGGCAATATGCTCTGCAAGTATGTTGAGGCCAGGTGCAAAATAGCCATCGTCATTAGAAATTAAAATTTTCATACTTAAATTATAGTAGAAGACTGGAGTTTTATTACGTAGCTACGCAAATACTTATTGATTAAAGTAGCTGTTAGTGGATTAACGAGTATTCGCACGCGTTAACCTTGCATAAAAAATCGTACAGATAAAAAATAATACCGCCAGCATAATTTCTATACCGGCTAACTGAGCAGAAAGCCCGGTATCAGACCAGGCGCGCACTACGCCTTCTGTAAAATATAGCAAGATGAACATGCTTGCCCATTGATAGGTATAACGCTTGCCGCGTAATATGCCGAATAAAGGTGCTAACAATAAAAC
>JAYVFU010000167.1:0-3437 GCA_043772865.1 Methylophilaceae bacterium | reverse complement strand
TAACGCGTAGCAAAATTATCACTGCAATCAATCACCACATCCGCAGTTTCTACTAATACTTTAAACTCAGCCTCAGAATATTTTTGCTGAATGGTTTGCACCACAACTTCAGGATTAATTTCGTAAATAGTCTGCTGGGCAGAGACCGCTTTATTGATGCCGACCGATTGCGTAGTGTGAATAATCTGCCGTTGCAAATTAGTTAAATCGACAATATCAAAATCACAAATCGTGAGTTTACCCACGCCAGAAGCCGCTAGATATAAGGCTGCTGGCGAACCCAAACCACCCGCACCCACAATTAGCGCATGACTTTTTGTGAGTTTTTCTTGGCCTTCGTAACCAATTTTAGATAATAAAATGTGGCGGCTGTAGCGGAGGAGTTGGTTGTCGTTCATTGCGGCAGTTTGCCAGCAGTTACCATACGGTTAAACAGCGAAGGGCGCGTTATCCAAATACACATATCATCAAATGTTGTCGATTGAAAGTCTTCTTGATAAACAGGATTTGCTGTTTCGAAAGTCGCATTTTGTCCGTTTGGTACTCTATTTTTCCCTGTAGAACATATTACTGCTACTGCCCGCTCAGCTGCTATTGTTAAGCTGGTTCCATCCAATTTCTTTATATCAATATTTGCGCCAGCATTAGGACTTGTCGCCTCAGTTTTTGTTGTTAATGAAAAAGCCGTTGTAAAGTTTGGGTCAACCCGATATACCCAATAACCAACCCAAGGGTCTGCCGTTATGTTTCTTTGTATACCCCAAGAATCAATCTCCATAACGCCCAAATCCTTCCATGGCAACACTCCAGCTGAGGCAGTTAACGGACAGGCAGCATCACTATGCCCATAATTTACATTGTCTGTCGGGTCTGCAGTAGTTGTAGGGCAAGGTAAATTTCCATTAATAATTGCATAACCATACAAAGCCTCCCTTATCTGCTCCAAATGTGCTTTGGTCTCGCTATAGTCTTTCAAATCCCGTTGAGCACTCAAAGGAGCTAAAAACGCACTTACTAACAAGCCGACAATAATTAGCACTATTGCCATTTCAACCAAAGTAAAACCTTTATTCAATATTACCTTTCGGTTGTTAAGAATTTTTTTCATTATGGTGCCACAATAAACATTTGGTCATTGTAAGTGTTGCTTCTTGAGGTGCCTAATCCATCAAATACTACATCTAAGTTGGTATTTTCCGCACTATCAAGATAATCGGCAATGTTAGTAGAAGACCGGCTTTGTGGTGAGCCTTTAATTGCATATGGCGCGCTAAAAAGCGTATTCCCAGCGCCTATTATTAAAGCCGCTATATTTCCGTGTAAGCCTGTTTGTAAATTCGAAGAAGCTGACCACTGATAATAAAAAAACTCCTGCCATAAGTTATCAGTAAACCATAGGGGAACCTTCAATCCCACTCTAAAAGTTCCGTTTGCATTACACGCCGCGTTACTGCCTACAAGGTTACATCCAGTAGATGCCGAGACGACATTGCCATGAGTTGATCGGGGAATATAAGTAAATAAGGGAGTCGCCCCGCTACCAACAAAGGTACAGTTACCTCCCGCAACACAAGTGAATGTGCGTGACGATGAGGTATTTCGACATTGACCAACTCCTGTGCAGGTACACTTCGTGCCTGAGCGCGTACACAGCCCCGTATTAATAGTGTAATTGCCCCCACTAGAGCGCGTATGGGCAACACTATTCACTAACCCGTACCCACAAGTACAGCTGTTAGCAGAACTGCAAGAACACGTATCAGTACCATCAATAGGAAGCATTCCTGCAACGTTTGGGCTTGATGAGATAAAATTATTTACGATTGACCCTAGCGGGGCAGCATACGGGTACTGACTATTTTGACTTCTATAGCCCTTCAAAACTGTACGTGCTTCCCCAGCAGCTCTAGTCACAACTGCTGCCAATAGCTCTTCAACAGTAATGTAAACAAGTTGATCATTAAAGTTATTCGTAACCGCTAATGGCATGCCATCTGAAGCAATAATAAAATCATTATTCATAGCAGCATTATTATAACTGCCAGGCACACAAGGAACAGTGCATCCTACGGGCACCACCAGCGCATCAAGATATTGATTTGCAGACCCTAATGGGGCACTTGGGCGAGATTGTGTGCCTCGTACTGCACCAGGAATAAATATAACAGCAGCAACCCGATTACTTAGTATGTTGCCACTACTATCTCGCACTGTAAGCCAAGGATAAGGCAATGTTGCACCAGTGCAGTCCAAAGGTGCTGGCAGAGGGTTGTTGATAAGATTTAATGTATTTGAATTCAAAACTGCCAAACAAGTTGGGTCTACAAGATTGGCTGAAACTGCATACCAAGGCATTATTCCATTAGAGTCATTTTCCGAACTACCGCTAATAGAAAGCCCTAAATCTTTCCATGGCAATCTCCCAAGACACCTCATATTTACATCGCTATTAATTAAAGGTAGGCCGTTAACTTTTGTGGCATCTAGACAACCGCTATCTGCTGACCCATCATAATTCAGTGGTGTTTCAGTTGACCCAAATGAGTCAGGGATTATCAAATCACCAGGACGTTGCAAATTTCCAATGACTCCAATTGCATAGCCTATTAATGCTATTTTTGCCTTAGAAACTATTAACGCATTGTTTTTATTGCGCTCATTTTTCACACCACTACCATCTAGCTGCGTCAATAAAAAGGCTGTTGCAGCTAAAGCAAATATCACGGCAAAAATGATTAGTGCCGCCCCTTTTTGCTTTTTGCTCACCTGCTTAAGTTTTTGCATACCACTTAAACTTAATCACTAATCGTGCCATCCATTGTTTCATTCTGCCCCGTGGTTGCGGGCTTCGCGTACACGATTGTTTTCTGGGTCGTAAACTTGGCCTGCTTTTAAGTTTAGTCTTCTGCCATTGGCGGATAGCTTAATCGGTACGCGATTGCTACCTTCTGACAGTCTGCCTACTTGCACCTCTTTATTGCCTGAGTTTTCTTGCAAAGCTTGGTTGTTCACCCACACTGTGCCTTGTTTGCCATCATTGCGTTTTACATAGCCTTGCAAATTAACTGCCTCAGGAAGCAATATTGGCGCGGATGCTGGGGCTTCTACGCTTTCTGCGGGCGCATCAATTGTTACTGGTGCGATTAATTTTTTCTTGGTTTGCCTTAGGTAATCTAGGTTGCTACGTTCTGCGGGCGAGGTAAACAAGCGGCCAATGGGCTCGGCTGCTAATGCCAATTGACCAAGAACTAGCTGGCTAAAAAATATAAACAATAAAATAAAAAATTTCATCATAATGCCCCCGCCGATGTTGCATTTGAAAGTTGTGGGTCGCGCAGCGTTAGCCAATCTATTTCGCAATTAGCTTGCATGTTGGCCGCTACATTTTTAACATTTACCATCGCGCCAATGGGGCGTTGTATTTCGCAATCGCGCAC
>JAYVFU010000166.1:0-10064 GCA_043772865.1 Methylophilaceae bacterium | reverse complement strand
ATAACGAACAACGCCGCTATGCAAAAGTGATTAATTTTGGCTTAATTTATGGCATGAGCGCATTTGGCCTAGCACAAAATCTTAATATTGAACGCAGTGCCGCCGCCACTTATATAGAGCGTTACTTCGCACGTTATCCAGGCGTGCGTGCGTACATGCAAAACACACGCGAAATCGCCAAACAACAAGGCTATGTAGAAACCTACTTCGGTCGCAGATTATGGGTACCAGAAATCAACAGCGCCAATGTGCAAAGAAGAAACGGCGCAGAACGCGCCGCCATTAACGCCCCGATGCAAGGCACAGCCGCTGATTTAATTAAACTCGCCATGATTGCCGTACAAAACTGGCTAGATACCGAAAAGTTAAACACAAAACTCATCATGCAAGTACACGATGAATTAGTGCTAGAAGTGCCAGAAACTGAGCTGGAATTGGTTAAAAATCAATTACCCGTTTTGATGCAAAGCGTGGCTAAGTTAGATGTGCCGTTGTTGGCGGAGGTGGGTGTGGGGAGTAATTGGGAGGGGGCGCATTAATTGAATCTAGGCATAATCTAGAGACAAAGTCTAAAAATGGATTCCCGTTTTCACGGGAATGACGAAGTAGAAATAGCTTTGCCTTACACATAGCCTTGCTCTGTAATAGCTTTGATTTGTAATAGACTTGCTTTGTAACAATACCTAAGTGCTTTCATACAGTTAGAAAGTAACCGCACCAAGCAACTCAATTTAATTGCCACAAATCACTACAATTCAGCATTCTAGCGGATTATTACTGCATAAAATTTAGACTATGCTAATTACATTCAACAACCTCCCTAAACCCCGTCATTCCCGTGAAAACGGGAATCCATTTTGAACTTAGGTTTATGCTACAGATATGAAACAGCCTTGCGTTTATATTTTAACTAATCAAGTGCGTGGCACTTTGTACATCGGCGTTACCAGCAATTTAATTCAACGAATTTGGCAACATAAACAAAATCTTGTAGATGGGTTTAGCAAGCAACACCATCTACATATGCTCGTTTGTTATGAAGTGGCAGAAAATATGCTGACTGCCATTGCGCGTGAAAAGCAATTAAAGAAATGGAATCGCGCTTGGAAAATTGAGTTAATCGAAGAGAAAAACGGCGATTGGCGTGACTTGTACCTAAACTTAATTGAGTAGTTAAAATCAAAATGGTTTCCCGCGTACGCGAGAATGACGAAATGGAAATATTTGTACTTTTTATGGTGCGCAGTTATTAAGCGCCTGCAATATTAAAAAACTTTCACTAGAAATGCCACTTAATTGCCATAACCTATCAACATCGTCATTCCCGTGAAAACGGGAATCCATTTTGATTTTTGAGTAACTCATTAAACTATCAAACAACCCTGTGTTTACTTGCCGAGAGTGATGACAATGGTAATTTGAAAGCCAAGCGACTGAACCCATTAAAACAAATCCCGCTGCTGGCTACTTAATTCGCAAATAACGTCATCCCCCACACTTAAAACACCGCCTTGTACAATTCGCGCATTGACACCTCCATGCCCGCGCATGGCGTTGTAGCCACCAACACCAAGCAGCTCTTCCATACGTGAGCAGGGTTCACACGGGCCTGTAATTTCTAGGATTACATCCCCTATTTTGAGCAATAGCGTTTGATCTTTAAATAATGACTTTGCGGCGATTAAATTAATGCCTGAAATGACTAAATTTCTGCGTAATATGGCAGCGTCAACTTTGGCTAGTCCACACATTGCGGCAATCACAGCCAAGTGTTCTGTTTGAATAAGCGTGACTTGTCGACTACTGCCGTTGGCATGGGTAGATTGATTGAGCGAGGTTCTATCGCCTTGCAAACCGACTTTAGCAATAGCCAATACGCTTTGAACTTTGCTCACGGCAACGCGCCTTGCAGGTCTAAGTAAGATTTGTTCTAAGCGCCCTGTTCTTGCAAATTGCGTGGTGAGTTGGCGGAGATTTTTAGCAGGCTGATTTGAAGATAACATAGCTTAATTTTTAGACACTAGACTGTTTTTGCAATAATGCCATATTACAACGAGGATTTTCGCGCTCGGTATTATTTGCTAGCATGCAGTAACAAATAATATCTAGCCCGATTCACAGTGCCAACTAGTAAGTTTTATAAGACAAAAATTTACCGTTGAGTACAATTTTAACGCGATCTCCCAGCGGATTTGCTTCGCGTTGAATATCCATAGAAAAATCAATTGCGCTCATAATGCCATCGCCAAATTCTTCATTAATGAGCGATTTAATGGTGGTGCCGTACACGTTGATCAGCTCATAAAAACGATAAAGCAGTGGGTCTGTAGGCACGGCAGTGGGCAAGCTGCCTTTGTAAGGCACTATTTGCAAGATGGCAATGGCTTCTGCGGGTAAATCTAATGCGGCACCTATAATATCTGCCTGCTCCTTAGTTAAAGTCATTTGACCGAGCAGTGCGGCGGTTGTCCATTCTTTAGATAAGCCAATTTTATCTGCTAAGGCTTCCCACCTTAAACCTTTAGAGATTTTGGCGGCTACAATCATTTCGGTGACGTCATTGCGGTTCATTTTATTAAGTCCTAAATTGATATTGAGTTGTTTAAATAGTTTATTTAAGCAATAAATACACCCAAGTAGCGATTTATTTAGTTTGTTGAAACTTATCAGATTTTTTGTAATGCAAATTAATTGTACGATTTTATTTGGTGCCTAAACTAAATGAGTGCGTCGAATTTGGGTATTTTTAAACCAGCCTGCTTGTGGTCTATCAATCAGGTTTAAAATAACGCTTTTATAACTTTGCTTATTGTTTAAGACCTACTGTTATGACCTCAACAAAGCCATCACTCACCATACCCAATATTGGCATTTACATCATTGGCGATGAAATTCTCTCTGGCAAACGTCAAGATGCCCATTTAACTAGCGCCATTGCCATACTTAAAGCGCGTGGATTAAGTTTATCTTGGGCGCAGTATTTAGGTGATATTCCAGCACAAATCACCAACGCATTTAAAACCAGTTTAGCCACTAGCGAAATTGTGTTTAGCTGTGGCGGCATCGGTGCTACACCAGATGACTTTACCCGCCAATGTGCGGCAGATGCCCTAGGTGTGGCTATTGAGCGCCATGCAGGTGCAGTGGCAGAAATTGAAGCCCAGTTTGGCGAAGGTGCTTATCCAAAGCGCGTATTGATGGCAGATTTTCCACAAGGCGCCGCGCTTATCCCCAACCCAGTCAATCGGGTGGCTGGATTTTCAATTAATCAGCATTATTTTATGCCAGGCTTTCCCAGCATGGCTCACCCCATGATGGAGTGGGTACTCGATACGCATTACCACTATTTATTTCATCAAATGCCAGTGATTGAGCAATCGATTATTGTACAAAATGGCATTGAAAGCCAACTCATTGATTTAATGAATGAAGTGCTAAATAAATATCCACAAATTAAAGTATTTAGTTTGCCTAAATTAAAACCAAATAGGCAAGTAGAGCTAGGTGCAAAAGGCGAGGCCAGCTTGGTAAAATTAGCCATGATGGACTTAAAAACAGGGGTCACGCAAGTTGGATTTACTTGGTTAGAAAATAGTTAAAATGCACATTCACAGCAAGGCCAATTGCGTATAAAATAAGCATCTTTCGCTTTAATGTCTTCAGACATATTTAAAAAAGCACAATAATTGAGCTAAAAATCACGTGCAAATTGGTAACCACATTCTTAAAAATAATCTAGTAGTAGCACCCATGGCAGGTGTGACTGATAGACCTTTCCGCATGCTTTGCAAAAAGCTGGGCGCAGGCTTAGCTGTATCTGAAATGGTAACGTCTAACTCACTACTTTACGGTAGCGAAAAAACCTTACGCCGCGCTAATCACCAAGGTGAAGTGAGCCCAATTTCAGTACAAATTGCAGGCTCAGACCCCAAAATGATGGCAGAGGCCGCTAAGCATAATGTGGATAACGGCGCACAGATTATTGACATTAACATGGGCTGCCCTGCTAAGAAAATCTGCAACGTGATGGCAGGCTCTGCACTATTAAAAGATGAACCTTTAGTGGCGCAAATTTTACGTGCAGTGGTCAATGCGGTAGATGTGCCCGTGACGTTAAAAATCCGCACAGGTTGGGATAAGCAAAACCGCAACGCAATTGCCATTGCAAAAATGGCCGAAGATATTGGCATACAGGCTCTAGCCATGCACGGCCGCACGCGTGCCTGTCTATATATGGGTGATGCCGAATACGATACCATTGCCGCAGTAAAGCAACACATTAAAATCCCTCTAATCGCTAATGGTGATATCACAACACCTGAAAAGGCCAAGTTTGTACTTGATTACACAGGTGCAGATGCTGTAATGATTGGACGTGCGGCACAAGGTCGCCCATGGATATTTCGCGAAATTGATCATTACATTAAAACGGGTGAGCACTTACCAGCGCCAGAAGTGACAGAAATTCATGCTGTTATGTTGGAACATCTACATGATTTGTATCACTTTTATGGTGAGTTAACGGGTATGCGCATGGCGCGCAAACACATTTCTTGGTATACCAAGGGCTTAAAAGATTCTGCAAGCTTTCGTCATAACATGAATACGCTGCAAACCATTGATTTGCAATTGACGGCAATCAACGAGTTTTTTGCGCATTTACAAACGCGTGATCATCGCTTGCAGTATGAAGAAGCTTATGTAGATACTGGCGAAACACTTAAAATGGAATCTTTAGCCGCTTAATGCTGTTGGTTTATCGTTAATAATTTAAGTGCAGTTGTTGTAATATCTAAACCAAAAAAAATAAAACTTAGCAATCAAATAGGCAACGAAGCCTAGTTCAAGGGGGTGATTGATGGACGGTGTATTGGATAGCGTAATGGATAATAGTGACAAACAATGTGAACTTGCAATCAGCGTAAAAACTTCACTAGAGCAATATTTTAAAGATCTAGATGGGCAGCCGCCTCATGCGGTTTATGACATGCTGATTGGCTGTGTAGAAAAGCCTATGTTGCAATTTGTGCTGAACCACGCAGGTGGCAATCAAAGTAAAACTGCTGATATTCTTGGGCTAAACCGTAATACTTTGCGCAAGAAAATGCAGCAATACAATATAGAGTAATCTCGGCATTGCGAGAAAAAGTTTCGCCGTTACTAAACTTATCTAATTAAACCAGCGTTAATTATAAATCAGTTTGGCCAACACAGGGTACGTAACAAATTTTCAATCTATCATAAGCATTTCCAAATATGACCACCATCAAAAGAGCACTGATTAGCGTTTCAGATAAACAAGGTATCCTCGAGTTTGCAAAAAAATTAACTAGTTTAGGTGTAGAACTTCTTTCTACAGGTGGCACTGCAAAGCTTTTTCGTGACCATCAAATTCCAGTAATAGAAGTAAGCGACTACACGGGTTTCCCTGAGATGTTAGATGGGCGTGTTAAAACTTTGCACCCCAAAGTACATGGTGGTATTTTAGGTCGTCGTGATTTACCTGAACATGTCACTGCGATGGCAAATGCTGACATCCCCAATATTGATATGGTGATTGTCAATTTGTATCCATTTGAAGCGACAGTGGCTAAACCGCATACTTTGGAAGATGCCATTGAGAACATTGATATCGGCGGCCCGGCCATGGTGCGCTCTGCTGCTAAAAACTGGAAAGATGTCGCTGTACTGACAGATGCCAGCCAATATGCGAGCGTGATTGCCGAGTTAGAAACTACAGGCACACTAGCGCAAACAACTAAATTTGCACTTTCTGTGGCGGCATTTAACCGTATTAGCAATTACGATGGTGCAATTTCTGACTATTTATCTTCATACCAAGCAGATGGCACTCGCAGCGAGTTTCCTGCACAAATGAATAGCCGTTTTGTAAAATTGCAAGATTTACGTTATGGCGAAAATCCACATCAACATGCTGCTTTTTACAGCGACTTGTATCCAGCGCCAGGCTCACTAGTCACCGCCAAGCAATTACAAGGCAAAGAGCTAAGCTATAACAACATTGCCGATGCGGATGCTGCTTGGGAGTGTGTAAAGTCGTTCGCTAGCAGTACAAACTCTAGCTCTAAAAATTCTGCCGCTTGCGTCATTGTCAAACATGCCAATCCATGTGGTGTGGCGTTGGGTAGCAACGCGTTAGAAGCCTACAGCAAAGCTTTTAAAACCGACCCTAGCTCTGCCTTTGGCGGCATTATCGCCTTTAATTGCACCGTGGATAAAATAGCGGCTGAGGCGATTTCTAATCAATTTGTAGAAGTGCTGATCGCGCCAGACTTCACAGCGGAGGCGCTGGCTATTTTTGCCGCTAAAGCCAATGTACGCGTATTAAAAATCGCACTGCCACAGCCAAGTAAGTCGGGTGAAAGTAGCGCTTGGCAACAAGGTCGCAACTCACATGAAAGCAAACGTGTAGGCTCTGGCATATTAATCCAAACCGCTGATAACCATGAAATTGCCGTAAGTGACCTAAAAATTGTCACGCAAAAACAACCTACCCCACAACAATTGGAAGATATGCTATTTGCTTGGCGTGTCGCCAAATATGTAAAATCAAACGCCATTGTATTTTGTGCTGGCGGCATGACGTTAGGCGTTGGCGCTGGGCAAATGAGCCGTGTAGACAGCACTAAAATCGCCGCGATTAAAGCACAAAATGCTGGGCTATCATTGCAAAACTCTGTCGTCGCTTCAGACGCTTTCTTTCCGTTTCGTGATGGCATTGATGTGCTGGCAGATGCTGGTGCAAGCGGTGTAATACACCCGGGTGGCAGCATGCGTGATGAAGAAGTGATTAAAGCCGCAGATGAGCATGGTTTGGTGATGCTACTGACTGGTATCCGCCATTTCCGCCATTAGACATCATTTGTATCAGAAAGCTTAAGTCATATGAAAGTTTTAGTCATAGGTAGTGGCGGTCGCGAACATGCGCTAGCTTGGAAGATTGCGCAAAGTGCAAAAATCAGCCGTGTGTTTGTAGCGCCAGGCAATGCGGGTACAGCACTTAATCCTGATATGGTGAATGTGCCTTTAAGTAGCGTGACAGATTTACTTAAATTTGCGCAAGATGAGCAAATTGCACTCACAGTGGTGGGGCCAGAAGCACCTTTGTCACAAGGTGTAGTGGATACTTTTCGCGCAGCAGGACTTAAAATATTTGGACCAACTAAAGCCGCTGCGCAATTAGAAAGCTCAAAAGACTTTGCTAAAGCTTTTATGATGCGCCACCACATTCCAACAGCCGCTTACGCGACATTCATTGATGCAAAATTAGCACACGATTACGTGACAGCTCAAGGCGCACCGATTGTGATTAAAGCCGATGGTTTAGCAGCAGGCAAAGGCGTAGTAGTGGCAATGGATGAAGCTGAGGCGCATGCTGCGATAGATGCTATGTTATCGGATAACAAACTAGGTGATGCAGGCGCCCGCGTAGTCATTGAAGAATTTTTAACCGGTGAAGAAGCCAGTTTTATGGTGATGGTCGATGGCAAAAATATTTTAGCTCTAGCAACAAGCCAAGACCATAAACGTTTGGCAGATGGCGACCAAGGCCCCAATACGGGCGGCATGGGTGCATATTCGCCAGCGCCTGTCGTCACACCAGAAATTCATGCCAAGGTCATGCGCGAAATCATCAAGCCCACAGTTGAGGGCATGGCGAAAGATGGCATCCCCTATACAGGTTTTTTATATGCTGGCTTAATGATTAGTCCAGATGGCGCAGTAAAAACCCTAGAGTTTAACTGTCGCATGGGTGACCCTGAAACACAACCCATCATGCTGCGTTTAAAAAGTGACTTTGTAACACTAGCCGAGCATGCGGTTGAAGGCACGCTAAATCAAGCAGAAACTGAGTGGGATAGACGAACTGCGCTAGGCGTAGTGATGGCAGCAGCCAATTATCCTGATACGCCACGCATAAACGATGAGATAACAGGTTTACCTAAAGATTTAGTGGATGCTCATGTATTTCATGCAGGCGCAACAGTTAAAGATGGCAAAGTAGTCACTAGCGGTGGGCGTGTATTGTGTGTCACCGCACTGGGTGAAACCGTAAAATTTGCACAGCATCGTGCCTACCAAATTTTGGCTGAAATAAAATTTAATGGTGCGCAATATCGCAAGGATATTGGCTACAGAGCAGTTAAGTCTGCGGCAAAACAATAGAGCCGTTAAGCATTAACACGGTTGAATACTAAGTAGATCAGCTCAATGGCAATTAATCGCGGCTTAAAATACTATTTAAGACAAGGTGGCGTCATTGCTTATGCCACCGACTCTTGCTTTGGTTTGGGCTGTGATCCAAAAAGTAGATTAGGTTTACAACGCATTTTGCGTATTAAAGGTCGCCCACAACATAAAGGTGTGATTATTATCGCGGCTCGCCAAGCGCAACTTAAACCCTATTTTGCGCCACTTAATTTAAATCAACAAAATAGTCTAAATAGTACTTGGAGAGCTTTAAAAGCCAAGCCGCATACTTGGTTAGTACCCGCCGCAAAAAACTGCCCGCCATGGCTCACAGGCAAATTTAATAGCATTGCAGCGCGGGTGACTCAGCACAAAGCAAGCAAAGCCTTGTGCAAACAGCTAAACATGGCAATAGTATCTACTAGTGCTAATAAAAGTGGCTGCAACCCAGCAAAAACTAGTCGCGAATGTTATCGATTATTTGGCAAGCAGGTGCGGGTGATTCATGGTTTAATTGGTCAACAAAAACGCCCTTCAACCATACAAGATTTAACCACTAACAGAATAATACGTGCCTAAGCTATGAATAACAGCCAATCTTCAAACACCATTAACACCCAAGCTGTGCTTGCATACTTACAAAACCTACAAGCTAACATTGTGGAAGCCTTAGAGTTAGTGGATGGTAAAAATTTTCTCAATGACACGTGGCAACGCCCAGAAGGCGGTGGTGGTACCTCATGCTTGCTAGAGGGCGGCAATGTATTTGAGCGCGCTGGTGTGGGCTTTTCACACGTGCTTGGCAATAAACTCCCTCCTGCCGCGACTATCGCCCACCCCGAAGCGGCTGGTCGTAGCTGGGAAGCGATGGGCGTATCTCTAGTGTTGCATCCACGTAATCCTTTTGCCCCGACTGTTCATATGAATATTCGATTTTTTATCGCTGAAAAAGCTGGCGAAGCGCCCATCTGGTGGTTTGGTGGTGGCATGGACCTCACGCCTTATTATGGTTTTGAAGATGATTGCGTGCATTTTCATCGCACTAATAAAGTAGTATTAGATCAATTTGATTCCAGTTATTACCCCGCATTTAAAAAACACTGTGATGAATATTTCTACCTTAAACACCGCAAAGAACCACGTGGCATAGGCGGCATTTTCTTTGATGATTTTAATGCCTTAGGCTTTGAGCGCAGCTTTGAACTACAACGCGCCGTAGGTGATAGTTTTTTAAATGCTTATTTACCTATTTTGCAACGCCGTAAAGATACGACCTATGGCGATAATGAACGCGATTTTCAGGCGTACCGCCGTGGGCGCTATGTAGAATTTAATTTAGTGTTTGATCGCGGCACACTTTTTGGTTTGCAATCTAACGGCCGTGTTGAATCCATACTAATGTCTATGCCGCCGATTGTGAAATGGCGCTACGACTGGAAACCTGAAGCAGGAAGCATTGAAGAAAAACTCTATACACAGTTTTTGATTGACCGCGACTGGTTAAATGTTTAGCATCAAATAAAATACAAACATTACATTTAAAGGGAGTCACCATATGCTCAAACAGCTTCTGCGAACGAAACCGATTGTTGAGCATAGTAATAGCGGACTTAAAAAATGTTTAAGCGCGTTTGATTTGGCGCTACTTGGTATAGGCTGTGCTATTGGCACGGGCATATTTGTACTTACTGGCATTGCTGCGGCTACACAATCAGGCCCTGCTGTTGTACTTTCCTTTGTATTTGCTGGGGTTGCCAGTGCCTTTGCCGCACTTTCTTATGCTGAATTAGCATCATCAATCGGTGGTTCTGGCAGCGCTTACGGTTACAGCTATGTGGCGTTTGGCGAATTTA
>JAYVFU010000165.1:0-10186 GCA_043772865.1 Methylophilaceae bacterium | reverse complement strand
TCGCTCTACATTGAGCATCACTGATTTTGTAGGAGGCACGCCCCGTGCCCAAAGCCTTTCCCTGTAGATGGGACTTTAGCCCAGCAGCAGTGTTGGTTTTATAAGCGGCTCACCCTATGCCGAAACCAATCTCATACATACTTAATAATCTCAACAAATAACATCTATATCAAGCCGCACGCCAAAAGTGTATTAAAATACCAACTAATTCAAGACGCTACTCCTTTTTTAATCTCAGACTCATTTGTAGATAACACGCCAAGCTAGGTTTTTGGCAATATTTAATTCATGCCAAAAACTAAACCAAAATACAAGTACCCCGCACTCAAACAATTAGGCCCGGGTTTAATTACAGGGGCTGCTGATGATGATCCGAGTGGCATTGCCACTTACTCTCAAGCTGGTGCGCAGTTTGGGTTTAACTTGCTTTGGACGGTAGTACTCACCTATCCATTAATGGTGGGCATTCAAACAGTAAGCGCCAGAATTGGTAGAGTAACTGGGCAAGGATTAGTCGCCAATATGCGCAAAGTTTTTCCGCGCTGGCTATGCTTGGCTATCGTGTTATTACTACTTGTTGCCAACACTATTAATATTGCAGCAGACATCGCAGCCATGGGCGAAGCTTTACAATTGGTCGTTGGGGGTGGTGAGCATGGCCATGCAATCTTATTCGGATTAACCTCGCTGATATTACAGGTGTTTATACCTTATCAAAAATACGTTAAGGTACTTAAATGGCTCACATTATCACTGCTGGCTTATGTAGCCGTGGTATTGATGATTAATATTAACTGGCGTGATGTCATTATTCATACGTTACTTCCGCATATTACAATGAGCGCAGAATACGCAACGATTGTCGTTGCGCTCTTTGGTACCACCATCAGCCCTTATCTATTTTTCTGGCAAGCCTCGCAAGAAGTAGAAGAAATGCGCAACGATAAACATGCACACCCACTTTTACACTCGCCAAAAAATGCGCATACTCAACTACGTCGTATTAAAATTGACACTTATATCGGTATGGGGTTTTCTAATTTAGTGGCATTTTTTATCATGCTGAGCACTGCAGCAACACTACATGTTGCTGGCATTACTAATATTGCAACATCTGCCCAAGCGGCTGAAGCATTACGTCCAATCGCGGGCAACATTACATTTTTTATTTTTAGCCTTGGTATTATTGGCACTGGGATGTTGGCTGTACCCGTGTTAGCAGGGTCTGCAGCTTATGCGATGGCAGAATGCTTTGATTGGTCTGAGGGTTTAGACAAAAAACTAGCAGAAGCTAAACCGTTTTATCTTATTATTAGTTTAGCCACCATCGCGGGCTTATGCTTAGACTTTACGCGTATTGATCCAATTAAAGCATTGTTTTGGAGCGCAGTCATTAATGGTGTCATTGCTGTGCCCATTATGGCGATTATGATGATCATGGCAGTGCGCCCAGATATTATGGGTGCGTTTGTGATTAAGAAAAATTTACGCCGATTAGGCTGGCTAGCCACCGTGCTTATGCTTGCCACTGTAATTATCATGATTGTATTTTGGTAAATTACATTGAGACCCTCTTCAAACTATTAAAAATATCACTTAAGAAATTACTAAAATATGCCACACATCACCCTAGATAACGCCTCGCTTGCTTACGGTCACCATCCTCTGTTGGACAAAGCTGCTTTTCAGCTAGATCCTGGCGAACGTGTTGGTTTAATTGGGCGTAACGGTGCAGGTAAATCTAGCTTGCTTAAAGTCATAGCAGGCGAACGTAAATTAGATGATGGCAATATTTGGCGCGCAACTTCTGTGCGCATTGTCTACGTGCCACAAGAGCCCGAGCTGGATAACACGCACACCGTGTATCAAGCAGTGGCAGAAGGACTAGGTAGTTTACAGCAAATATTAGTCGATTATCATCAAGTCACCCATAACATGGGCGATCCTGACGCAGATATTGAAGCGCTGATGGAGCGCATGCAACATCTGCAACACGAACTGGATGCTAAAAATGGTTGGGCCGCCCAATCGCGCGTAGAGACCGTATTAAGCCGTTTGAGCTTAGATGCTGATGTCATGGTATCTAAACTCTCAGGTGGCTGGCGTAAACGTGTAGCCTTGGGTCGTGCGCTGGTGGCCGACCCTGAAGTATTATTACTCGATGAGCCAACCAATCATTTGGATTTAGAAGCCATTTTATGGTTAGAAGAGTTACTGTTGAGCTTTAATGGTGGCGTGTTATTTATTACCCATGACAGGCGCTTTTTAAACCGTCTTGCTACGCGCATTGTGGAGCTAGATCGTGGAAAACTCACAGACTTTGCCGGCACTTACGATCACTATCTCATTAAAAAAGAAGAACTCCTTGCTGTAGAAGCGACACATGCGGCTAAATTTGACAAAGTGCTCGCGCAAGAAGAAGTATGGATACGCCAAGGCATTAAAGCGCGCCGTACACGTAATGAAGGTCGTGTACGACAACTAGAAAGACTACGCTTAGAACGTGCCGCCAGACGTGAACGTCAAGGCAATGTGAAATTATCGCTCGATAGTGGCGAACGGTCAGGCAAGTTAGTGGCTGAACTAGAAAATGTACAAAAAGCTTATGGTGATAGATCGCTCATTAATAACTTTACTACCCGCATTATGCGGGGTGACCGCATTGGTTTACTAGGCGCTAATGGAATTGGTAAAACCACCTTACTAAAAATTATATTAGGTGAAATTGAGGCAGATAGTGGCAAAGTTGCCCGCGGCACTAATATTAATGTGGCTTATTTTGACCAAATGCGTGAACAACTGGATGAAGAAGCGACCCTAGCCGATACAATTAGCCCCGGGGCAGACTTTGTGGAAATCGGCAACGAACGCAAACACGTCATTAGTTATTTAGAAGACTTTTTGTTTCCACCACAGCGCTCACGCTCACCCGTTAAATCGCTTTCTGGAGGTGAACGTAACCGCCTACTGCTCGCGCGATTATTCGCGCGCCCCGCCAACGTTCTGGTTTTAGATGAGCCTACCAATGACTTAGATATCGATACATTAGAGCTATTAGAAAGTTTGCTGCAAGATTTTGCTGGTACGCTATTTTTAGTAAGCCATGACCGCGCGTTTTTAGAGAATACTGTTACGCAAGTGATTGCATTTGAAGGTAATGGCGTGCTAACAGAGTTTGGTGGCGGCTACGATGACTGGCTACGCTTTACCCAACTTCGTCAGGACGAGGAAACAGTCAAATTAGCTAAGCCTGTAACTAAACAAATGGTAAAAGAAACTGCTAAATTTACTGCAACAAAGCTAAGCTTTAAAGAAAATCAAGAGCTTGAAACCTTGACTCTGCAAATAGAAACTTTAGAAATTGAACAGTCTGCAATTAACGCGCAATTAGCAACACCTGCGGTGTATAACAATGCAAAAGAGGCAAAAGCTTTACAAGCTAAACTGCTCAATATTGATGAATCAATTGTAACTGCGCTGGCACGTTGGGAAGCGCTTGAAAGTAAGCAAATTAAGTAACTGGTTGTGCCAGCAAAGAGCTAAATTAATAAAGCCACTGAATATTCACTCAGTGGCTTTTTATTGAACAATATTTAGTTCTGATTATTTAACGACTACCTCTTTCACAATGAGCCATTGGTTAATTTGGCGCTCAAAGTCCAATTCTTTATTCACCTTATCAGCAAAACCCTTAACTGGTATACGCTTCGCGTTGCAAATCTCACAACCAGCAGCTGGTTTTTTCTCTTTTTTCATCACATATGTCGTCACACTGTAATCTTGTAAAAACTCAGCTTTGGCTTTTTCTCCATCGCAAGTGACTTTTAAATTGCTTAAATCTAAATTAACTTTTCCATAAATTGATAATCTATCTTTACGCTGTTTATCCCAGTCCGATTTGGTTAAAGGCGGTTGTGGTGTAAATTTTTCTGAGTAAAATTTTACATATTCAGAGTAATTTTTTTGGCGCCAAGAAGCCGCCCATTCATTCACTCGATTTGTCACCACATCTACACTACAAGTAGCTGCTGGGCTTGCCGCTACAGGTACCAATGGTTTAAATGGCTTATCAGCTAAATTAAGTGTAGACCCCAGTGGTTTTGCATTAGCCATTAATGCGGCTTTATCAACGTCAACTTGCTCTGCCACCAACGCCTGGCATACATTTTCTGTATTAAGATATTTTTCACGAGCCAAATCTGGCAAAGCGGCGCGGGTTGAGCCTATTTTGTTAAGCAACTCACCCTGACCCGCATAAACACGGGCATAAGCTGTTTGCATATCATAATCTGCGTTCACATAGCTACGTTTTGCTTGGAAGTATTCATTTTCTGTATCTAGCAAATCCAACAAACTCCGCTGACCAATATCAAACTGTTTGCGATAAGCTTCACGTGCACTTTCAATGGATTTTTGGTGTTGATCGCGGTAAACCAATTGTTCTTTTAAACTGGCAATGTCGTTATAGGCAATTGACACAATTTGACGTGTATCTACACAAGATTTATCACGTTGATCCTCGGCTACATTTAATTTTTCTGCGGCTTGGTTAATCGTATTTTTATCTGAAAAACCATTAAACAAATTAAAGTTCATGGTTAATTCTATAAGGTCTGCTGCACTCGTGCTGTAACGACCATCATTACTCACACCTAGGTTTTTGGTTGCTTGTAAATCAAACCTTGGTGAGTAGCGTGATTTTTTACCTTTAACTTCATTTTTAGTCGCTTGAATATCTTCAATGGTTGATAATAAATCAGGATTTTGTAAATAAGCTAGCTGCAGGGCCTCTGTGGGAGTTGGCTGGACACCTGAGTTGAAAAAAGTTGGAGTTTCTAAAGTTTGCGGCGGTAATTCGCCTAAAATTCGCTGCATGCGCACGGTTACATCATGCAAATTAGTCGTTTCAGTAAGTAAATTCGCTTCTGCTAGCGCCATACGTCCTGTGGCCTGATCTAAATCAACCCGGCGCGCAACTCCAGCATTAACACGTTCTTGAATACGATCAAATAATTGCTTATGAGTTACGTAGTTATTTTTTGCATATTCAGTCAATTGACGATAACGTAAAGTATCAATATAAGCCTTTACAAACTCCAAAGTGGTACTTTGCATAATACTTTGAAGTTCATAATAACGAACACGTTTTGCATGTTCTAAACGGTTCACTTCGTTGCGTGTAGCAAACCCATCAAATATCATTTGACGTAATATCAACTCGTTATTGAAAGTAGGAATAGCAACACCACTGTCTTTTTGTAACTGTGTGCCACTTAGGTTTTCTTGTTTTCTTAACGTAGAGGTAATGTCAGCTTTGGGTAAATATCCACCACGTATTACTTCTTGCTCAAACCCAGCACCCTCATAAGCATGATAACGTGCTTGCACTTCTGGGTTTTCTGTAATGACCTTTTGCACCATATCTTTTAATGTAACAAGTGGTTCGGCTTGTACTGATAAACTTAGGTTAAGTGTTATAGCAATGACAGATAACTTTTTAATGGTGAGTAAATTTTTGTTTAATCTTATATTGTATGTATTCATAACTGATGTTTGCCCCAAACAAGTACTTTTTTCATAGTTATATAGATGCATGTTACATCTTAATTATTTATTGTTAGCACACCACAATACTTGCGCCATCACTAACTCAGTAAATTTTTATTTTATAGTATTTAACGAGTTATAGCATTTATTTTAAGTTATTTATTAGATGTTTTAACTAATTGTCAATAGTTTGTACCAAATAACAACAGGTTAAATTACATTAACTTATGGTAAGAACAGCTAAAATGGCTCTTAATAATTTAATTGCAACTATTTTATAGGCAAACAGTTTAAACACGATTTTTTAACACATTGAAATTGATATTGAATTTGTTAGCAGTGTTTATTTATGTGTGCGTTTTTCCACTTTGAAATAAAACTGGCTTATATTTTCCGATTCAAACTCAGCATTTAACCTGACTTAATTATAGAGTTTAAATTTATCAAACAACACATTGCAAAAAGCCAGCTATAGTTAGCTGGCTTTTTACTTACAAATTTAACAGGCCCATTTACTAAATGCAAACATCAAAAATCGGTTCGAGTTCTGATAAACATTTAGCCCATTTTAATCAACGATTAATTTGCCATTATTAAGTAAACTGTTTAGCATGGCTTGTTCAGTTCCGCCGCCTAGCAAGTCGACGCCTTTGAAAACAATCACTTGGTCAACCTTACTAGCATCATAAGCACCTGCTGCATTAAAGCCACCATTAAAGCTGATGCGCATAACGGTATCAGATCCAACATAAACAGTATCAATAAATTCCAACAGATTACCTGAGGCTCCTCTAGCAGATGCTTCACCTTGCAACAAATCTCTTAAGTCAATTGCATCGCCGCCTGAAATCGAATTGACATTACTATAAGCAGCCGTATCAAAGTCAGTAATGGTGTCAGTTGCAGCGTTTGAAGCCGTTGCATTACGCATGCCAATAGCCGGTACATCAGCCAAATTCCACTCAAAAATATCGGTACCTGTGCCACCTGTTAAGGTATCGTTTCCTAAACCACCAGTTAACCTGTCGTTACCTGCACCACCATCAATTGTATTATTACCATCGTTGCCAATCATGCGATTATCTGCAGCATTGCCTGTAATATTGATATTGAAATTACCCAATACTTTGATATTCTCAAAATTTGCGGCGAGTGTATAACTAGTTAATGTGTTGTAACTAGCTTCAATTTGTATGGTATCTGTACCTTCATTTGCATTTTCAACCACAACATCGCTAGCATTATCAATGCTGTAAATGTCATCACCAAGGCCACCTGTCATCTTGTCTGCTCCAGTGCCGCCAAACATAAAGTCGTTACCAGCACCGCCATTAAGCGTATCGTTACCCGTACCGCCATCTAAATAATCGGCACCGCCAGCACCATTCAGCGTGTCATTGCCATCAAAACCTTGTATGTAGTCTCGCCCTTCGTTACCTACAAGCGTATTAGCAATATTGTTTCCACTTGGGTCGCCATCTAGCCTGCTACCTGTTCGCAACTCATATTGTTGATTAGTGGCTGTTTCTACAATATCTTGTATTTTGGTATCTGTAATAGTTGGTTTATTGGCTTCAGAGAAAAAAGCTAAATTATCTAATGAAAATGATGCCCAACCAGTTTCAGCAGAACTAGCCCCATTTACGTTAGGTGCGGATGTGTCTTTATATTCAAAGCGAAGTTGCGAAACGCCACCTTGATCCCAATACAGCAACTCTACTGAAGTAAAGCCAGAAATTAAATCATTGACCTCCACATTGGTAAACACACGAGTCGTGGGGCCTTGGTTGGCATCATACTCAATCAAGGTTTCACCACCCACTTTAAGTCTAAACCCATCATCTGCAGTCACTCTAAAATCGTAATTGCCACGCTCTAAGTACATAGTGCCTGTGATGCGCACTAAAGAGTCTGTAACAGCACCAAATCCTGTGTCGACACCTACATTTGTCCCTGTATTTGCGTTGCCTACCTGAGAAGTAGCAGTGCCCGTACCAGTTTGCACACGTCCAGTCACTGCGTCTGCACCTAAGAATCCTCCTAATGTAGAGCTTGTACTTAAAGTTGACCCAGCGGCTTGTGATGGCTCGGAATCAGGTAAGTTAGAACTTTGACCGTAATTAAGTGTGCGTACATTAAATATGACATCTGCCGCATTTGTTGCACCTTGCTGGGTACCACCGACTATGCTACCTAGCCCACCCATTGAGACATTACGACCATTAATGATTTTTTCCAGATCTTCAACACTATTAATATTAGGGTCGTTAAACACATCTTTAGGTGCAGTGCCTGTTGCTGTCGTATCATCCGCGTGTTTGCGAGTACCATTATTACTATCGTTATAGCCATAATATTCACCCACTAAGCCATCAGCAGTTACTGCTACAGGTTGTGGCGTAATGGCATTTAAATCGATAGTACCTAATACCGCTACTGAAATGGTGGCAGTGTCATAGCCACCATTACCATCGGTAATTTTGTACGTAAATACATCATTTACAGTTTCGCCGCCCAAGATATTTTGCGTTTGAATGCGGCTGTTATCTAGCGTATAGGTATAAGTGCCGTTGGCATTAATTAATAAACTGCCATAAATGCCGCTCACTGTAAGCGCAGAACTAAGTGCGACATTACCCGTAACTGTACCTGTGCCAGACACAGCACCAGTGATACTTAAAGTATCGTTATTGGGGTCAGTGTCTGCAGTGTTGCCAGAACCGCCTGATATCGCATTGCCAGAAAGCGTGCTGTTGGCCGTGTCTTCTTGCAAATTACTGGTTGGCATATCGTTAATGGCATCTGGTGCGTTATTAACATCGGTGATTGTAGCTGTACCAACTGCGCTGCCATTAGTCGTGGTACCTGCAGTGCGCGTTGCCGTCAGTGTAAAAGTCTCACTCCCTTCAGTAATGCTATCAATGGTTATTGGCGTACGCACCAACACAAAGGTTTGGTTAATCGGGATGGTAACTGTAGTAGCGTTTGTCCAAGTTGCGCCATTATCGGTAGAAACCTGTAGGTTAGTTGCCCCTGCTGCGCCATAATCTGTGCCGCCTCCTGTAGCTGGGTTTGCACCGCTAGAGGCAAGTGCTAAGTTAAACGTGGTAAGTGCTGCTGAAGCTTTATCCATCGAAACAACAAAGTTAGCAAAGCCACCAACTTGATCAGATACCGTGAGATTTGAAACTGTAAAGGTCGGCGTATCGTTATCTGTACCGCCAGCACCTGTACCATTATCAATAATCGTTGCAATACCTTGGTTATCAGAAATAGTGGCATTAGTTGGGCTTGTTAAGTCAACTTTAAATGTTTCTGCACCTTCGTAAATATTATCGTTATTAATATTAACCACAATCGTTTGTGTCGTCTGACCTGGCGCAAAACTAAGCGTACCGCTGGCCGCTGTAAAGTCGCTACCAGATAAAGCAGTTTGGCCACCCGTGGCATAATTAACCGATACGGTTTGATAGCTAGGGTTAGATAAAGTCACAACAAATGTGACTGTACCTGCCGCTTCATTGACTACTGCGGGATCATTAATGCTGATGGTTGGCTGGGCATCATTATCCGTAATAGTGCCTGTACTTATCACGCCACCAATATTTACAAGAGCCGTTTCTGACGCCTCATAGGTTGTATCGTTTGTCGTTGAAATAGTCACAGAGAAAGCAGTAACGCCTGCAGGTATTGTTAACATACCACCAGCCAAAGTAACGGTACCTGTGCCTCCAGTAGTCGTAAATGTTGGCGTGGCATTGTAATCAGTGCCACTGGTTGCTGTGCCATTTATTGCAAATGAGTAAGTGGTAGCAGCGCTAAATACTGTTGTAGTAAATTTATGTACTAAATTGTTACCTTCTACCACTGTTGGGTTATTGGTAGAAGTAATAGCGCGATCAACAATTGTGGCTGTTCCTATTGCCGAGGCATTGGATGTTGTGCCTGCGCTAGTAGTAGCCGTTAAAGTAAAGTCTTCTGAAGCCGCATCAGCAGGCACTGGCGAATTGGCGTAAATAGGTGTGCGCACTAATACACTGGTAGCCCCAGCTGCAAAAGTGGCAGTATTAGTGTTGGCTGCTGACCAAGTACTGCCGCCATCGGTGGACACCTGCATGAGCGTATTGTTACCATAATCGGTGTTAGCGCTAGCATTACTAGGCCCACTAGTGGCAGTTGGGTTAGCAGTGCCGTTACCAAAACCAAGATTTACCGAAACCGCTGCGCTGCTTGGAATGGACAAGCTAACTGCGTAAACAGCATAGCCATTTTGCTCTGCAATACTAAAGCTAGATACATTTAATGTAGGCGCGGCATCATCATCAATAATAGTGCCAACAGCCGCTACGCCACCCACTGTTAGATTGTAAGTTTCACCTGCTGCAAGTGTATTTAGACCCTCGTCTATGTTATCTTGCACTGATGCTACGCTCACGGTAAAGCTGGTCACACCTGCTGGCACAATTAAATTAGTGCCGCTTATGGTGACGCCGTTGCTAAAGGTTGGCGTTGCATTGTAATCAGTACCTGATGTTGCTGTACCACCACCAATACTAAATGCAAGCGTAGTGGTTGTAGTCGATGCATTGCTTAGCGTAACCGTATGCACAATAGTCAAACCTTCATTTGCGCTTGCAGC
>JAYVFU010000164.1:0-10213 GCA_043772865.1 Methylophilaceae bacterium | reverse complement strand
GCACGTTGCAAAGTGTTGAGGCTGATTCTCAAACACTAGAAAAACAAGTGGCGGAGATGGAGTTTAGGCGTATGTTCTCTGGCGCAATGGATGCTAACAATTGCTTTATTGAGTTTCAATCTGGCAGTGGAGGTACTGAGGCGCAAGATTGGGCGGGTATGCTGCTGCGTATGTATTTGCGTTATTGCGAGAAAAAAGGTTATAAAGTCGAAGTTTTGGAAGAATCCGACGGTGATGTGGCTGGCATTAAAGGTGCCTCTATTAAAGTAACAGGTGATTACGCTTACGGTACTTTGCGTACCGAACATGGCGTACATCGTTTGGTGCGAAAATCACCATTTGATTCTAATGCTAAGCGCCATACCAGTTTTGCCAGCGTACAGATTTTTCCTGAGGTGGATGACACCATTGAAATTGATATCAACCCTGCTGATTTACGCGTAGATACTTACCGCGCTAGTGGTGCAGGTGGTCAGCATATTAATAAAACTGATTCCGCCGTACGCATTACGCATTTACCCACCAACACCGTGGTGCAATGCCAAAATGACCGTTCACAACATCGTAATCGCGCAGAGGCCATGAACATGCTTAAAGGTGCCTTATACGCCTTGGAGTTAAATAAACGTAACTCAGAAAAACAAGCGATTGAAGACAATAAAACTGATATTGGCTGGGGACATCAAATTCGTAGTTATGTGTTAGATCAATCAAGAATTAAAGATTTACGCACTAACGTAGAGGTAGGTAATACCCAAGGCGTGTTAGATGGAGATTTAGATCCGTTTATTAGCGAGAGCCTAAAGCAGGGTGTGTAATAAGTAATGACAAAAGGCGCATCAGCTGCGCCTTTTGTCATTTAAATTACCTAGTTAATAATAAAACTTAAACTCGATTTTTTCTCTTACAAGCTGCAAAACCAAACATAGCTAACCCTGATAATATCATGGCATAGGATTCTGGTTCTGGCACTGGCGCAACATTTAAAACACCCGCATAAGAACCACCAGATGTTCCTGTTACAGTACCTTTAATTTGTAAGGTATAGGTACCAGCTGTTAGCGCAATCGGGTTTAGCACCACGGTTGTTAAAGATACGCCGGAACCTAAGTTTGCCGTTGTACCCCAACCTTCTAGCAAGCTAGCATTAGTAGATGGTACTGCGCCAGTGTAGTGATTGCTGCCAGTATACAAGCGCGCACGCATGTTGCTGATACCTAAAAAATTACCTAAATCTATTGATGAAGTAACAGAGTTGGTTGAGCCAGCGTCTACTGTAAAAACATAGTCATCAAAAAATGTAGTGCCAGTTGAAGCGGCACTAAAACTTTGACCATAAGAAATTGAAGATGGTACGGCTACATGACCTAAATTTGTAGTGATATCGGCTTGAGCATTTAAACTGACAATGCTCAGTGCTACAAAAGCAGCTTTGATTAAAAACTTCATGGATATTGCCCCTTGAATTAAATACATTAATGAAAATTTTGACATTGAAATAATATTGAATGGTGATGACATCATCAGTAAGTAACTCACGATATTTTTAGTCTGATAAGACTACATAAATCGTACTAAATGAAAAAGGCTTTAGTTATTTAGATGCTTAATAGTTATCCGGTAACTTGTACGTGAATTATGGCGATGAGAAATTTTGCGCTTTAAAATATTCACCCGTCATCTGTAAGGGCGTTATCCTTCAAAGTCATTAGTCGAATCTAAATTTTTATAGGTGCCAACAGGCTTACGGCAAATTAGCTTCTAAAAGTTTTGATTGCATAAACGAGCCAAAGTATGAGTTAGTGGTATCAGTAAAATGCACATCATCCCAATAAATATAGGCTTTAGGCGTACTGCAAGCTGCTGTGTTTGTGTAGCAGGCATTTTTAATATTAGTAAAACCCACTGAGTAGGCATATTGATTAATCAAATAAGAGAAATTGGCCGTATCAAATTGCACTATAGATTTAGCATAGCTTAAGTTATTTAATTTTTCGGCCAAAGCAGAATTGATGCTTTTGTAAGCCACATTGGCGGCATTAATATCTGCTGCTGCAAGCGCGTTGTAATTAGGGAAATCGCCCATAATAGGTAAGTTCATCACCATAAAGTAGCGTGCCCCATGACTGTATAAATCGGCTACTGCATTTTTAATATTTTCGGCTGATTGATCTCGACTAATTTTAGATTGAAATACATCATGTGCGCCTACAAAAATGACAAACAGACCTTTTGGATCTAAAATTATGTTTTTCTCATAAATCTTTGTAAGCACTTGTGGTAGCTCAACTGAAGAGAGCCCTTCTACTCCATAGTTAAAAAAATGGGTTTTATCGTACATGCCCATGTAATAAGCAAAATATTCAGCGCCAGTGTAGCCGTTACAATATTTAAATTTATTATAGCCAGGTTTGGCTGTAAAACCATCGCCATTACCCCATAGCTTATAAGCGCTAATCACTGCAGTTTCTTCATTACCACCATCAAATAGGCTATCACCAATCACGGTAATGCTAGTAAAGTTTGCTGCATTTGCTGGGTTGCTTATCAATATTGCAATAGCAATTAATAATGCATTAAACGCGAATATAAGTTTTTTAAAAGCTTTCATCATTCTAACTTTATTATAAATATACCAACTAAATGTATCGGTTTTTTGAGTATTTGTACATTACCCGTATGGGTAATAAACCGCTAATTGAATAGGGGGGGGTAACTTAAGTTAAAGGCTTTTAGCTAATAAGGTTTAAACTGGCACACCAATAATAAATTTAGCTCTTTCTATATCTACGCGCAAAAACCGCGCAATATCTACATAATCATCGGGCAGTGCGGCATCATCCCAGCCATTAGCTACATGACGCGCCAAATTCACAGCTAGTGTTACATTTTTTACGCGCAGGTCATTGGCGGCATCTTCTTGCATCAGTTTAGTCAGTAATGGCGGTAAGCTAAATTTGGCGATGAGTGCTTTTTGTAAGTCCATTAATGAAAAGCCGAGTATGAGCTGCTGGGCATCTTTACCGCGCATATTTTTGTTGATTTGCTGGGTTGCAAACAACTGAATCATTTTATCTGGCGCAAAACACCATAAAAGCATTTCTGCTAAATCGTGCAATAGTGCAGCTACGCGCACTTCATCTGCATGTAAATCAATATGTAATACGGCCCAATCGTTTGCGTAGTGCGCTGCGCGATGTGCTCTTTTAATAAGTTTTAGTAAGTGCGTTAAGGCGGGCAAGTTAGTTTTAAGTGCCTCATCCACCAATGGCGCTGGTGGTAAGTTAGTAAAAAAAGCAGTGGTGCCCATCATGATAATGGCTTGCTCTACTTGTATTAGATCTTGTACTTGATATTTACTCTTGTTTTTTTGCGAGTAATACAACACTTTAAATACCATAAAAGGGTCGTTCATCACCACCGCAGCAATCGCTCGAGCACTTAGATTATCTTCATTTACTTGTAAGCGTGCAAGCTCCCGTGCCGTATGTTTTAACACAGGAATAGGAGTAGCGCTAAATGTAGCTACCCACTTGGTTATTGCCTTAGCGGACTCTTCTGCAGCCATACTACTAGCTGAGCCGCTATTTACGGCGGTGTTATCGACCTTATTTTCTGTAAGGTTTGTGCCCTCATCACTATTTGTATTGGTGTTTACATTCATACAAAACTCCTTAGTCGTTGGATTTTAAGCGAGTAAGCTTTGTTTCAAATGAACGATTACGTGGCTAAAAGCATCATAAATCGCATTCAACCTATTATGAGCGATAAGCATTGATTTATTAGCTTAGCCATAAAGTGTTAAAATACATAGTTGATTTAATTAATTTAAAAACCTTTTTATAAAGTTGAGTAGCGGTGATGACTGAACAAATAACGCCAGTAACAGAAACCTTAATTGCAGATGAAAACCACGTCATTCTTGAGCGTCGTGAAAAGCTTAAAGCGATACGTGAAGCCGCAAAAGCTAATAATTGCGCCGCTTTTCCTAATGATTTTAAGCCACAACATCATGCCATTAATTTGATCGCTCAATATGATGTCCTCGATAAAGAAACACTAGATCCGCAAGAAGTGCCAGTGGTGGTTTCAGGTCGTATGATGCTTAAACGCGTAATGGGGAAAGCCAGTTTTGCAACGATTCAAGATGCAACAGGCAGAATTCAGCTATATCTAGCGCGTGATAGTATTGGCGAAGCCCTTTACGAAAATTTCAAACATTGGGATTTGGGTGATATTGTTGGCGCGGTTGGCGTATTGTTTAAAACCAAAACCAATGAACTTTCTATTAAAGTCACGCAAATTGTGATGCTCACAAAATCGCTACGCCCTATGCCAGAAAAATTTCATGGCTTAGCCGATCAAGAAACAAAATATCGTCAACGTTATGTTGATTTAATGGTCAGCGAAGAAACCCGCACAACCTTTATAGCGCGCAGCAAAGTGGTGGCAGCTATTCGTGGTTTTATGGTGGATAACCAGTTTTTGGAGGTGGAAACACCCATGTTGCACCCTATTCCAGGTGGTGCATCTGCCAAGCCATTTATTACACATCACAACGCTTTAGATATGCAAATGTACATGCGTATTGCGCCTGAGCTGTACCTTAAACGTTTAGTGGTAGGTGGGTTTGAGCGTGTATTTGAAATTAATCGCAATTTCCGTAACGAAGGCTTAAGCGTTCGTCATAATCCAGAATTCACGATGATGGAGTTTTATGCGGCTTATACCGATTATCAATGGTTAATGGATTTTACTGAAAACTGTATTCGTGCGGCCGCCATTGCTGCACGCGGTACCGCAGTGTTGCAATATCAAGGCCGTGAAGTAGACTTAAGCGTGCCATTCCAACGCTTAACCATTGTGGGTGCCATACAAAAATATGCGCCGCAATATACTTTAGAACAATTAAATGATGCGGCATTTTTACGTGCCGAAATTCTCAAACATGGCACAAAACCATTTGACCACGCTGGATTAGGTGCACTGCATTTAGCGTTGTTTGAAGAAACTGCAGAAGCCCAATTGTGGGAGCCTACTTATATTATCGATTACCCAGTAGAAGTATCACCACTAGCACGGGCTTCTGACACAAACCCAGAAATTACCGAGCGATTTGAGCTTTTTGTAACAGGTCGCGAAATTGCCAATGGCTTTAGCGAGCTTAACGATGCAGAAGATCAAGCTGCGCGCTTCCACGCACAAATGAAAGCGAAAGAAGCAGGTGATGCAGAAGCTATGTTTTATGACGCAGACTTTATCCGCGCCTTAGAATACGGCATGCCACCTACAGGCGGCTGTGGTATTGGTATTGATAGACTGGTGATGCTCATTACAGATTCGCCAAGCATCCGTGATGTGATTTTATTTCCACATATGCGCCCAGAAGTTGTATAAAAATATTTCATTAAAGTGTTGTAAAAAAAACAAATACTTAGTTTGAGGTAAGGTTTACGTATTTATTTATAATTAAATTAACTAATTGATTATCAACAAATTTTTTTCTTTTTTTCTTTGTTGTATTCTCACAACAGACTATGCAATATTTGTAGTCTTGTCATCAAATTGTCACATTAAGTCATCAAAATGCATTCGTTGTAATTAAGTAACTTAACGGGAGCAATTTGATGACTTTTAAACTACGTAGTATTGCCGCTGCAACTACTGCAGCACTCATTATGGGCTTTGGCGCAAATGCCATGGCTGACTCAACCACTGATATTGTAAATGCACTAGTAACAAAAGGCGTGTTAACAGAAGAAGAAGGTAACCTTTTGCTTAAAGGCCGCGAAGGCGAGCAATTAGGTCAAGAAAAAGCAATGAAAAAAGCTACTAAGCTTAAAGTTTCAGATGCTATTGATAATGCTACGGTATATGGTGATGTTCGTATTCGTTACGAAAACCGTCAGGGAACTGGTGTGCCAGCTGCACCTACACCAGCTATACCACTTAATGTAAATACTGATGCAACAAGAGAGCGTGCACGCTATAAATTAACATTAGGTGTAAAAACTGAATCTGGTCCTTGGTATACGGATTTAGCTTTAGCAATGGGTGCTGGTGGCCGTTCAGATAATGCGACATTCGGTAGTTCAGCTGCAACTAGCTTAGACGATAAGCAACAGGCTTATATTAAACGCGCAATGATTGGTTGGAAAGCAACTGATTGGTTAACATTAGAAGCTGGCCGTACCAACAATCCACTATACACAACGCCGATGGTGTGGGATGCTGATTTGAATTTTGAAGGTATTAATGAGCAAGCTAAATTCAAGCTGGGTGATGCTGATATATTCTTGACTGCTGCGCAAGGTATATATCAAGGTGATAGAAGAACTTTTAATATTACAAATACCGCTGTAACGGATACTGTTAATACAGAATTGTTCGCTTTTCAAGGTGGCGCTAGATACGGAATTAATGATACAACTTCAGCAAAGGCTGCTATAACTTACACTACTATTAATAATAGTGGTGTTGGAGCAAATAGTAAAGCTGGGTCAAGATTCTTGCCCATACTTGCTAACGCTGCCAATACTTTTACCAATGCACAAGCCCGTACTAATGACTTAGATACAATTGAAATCCCTGGTGAAATTAATTTTATGACCTCAAGTAATGTGGGAATCCGCTTATTTGGTGATTATGTTTACAATACATCGGGCGATGATCGATTTAAAAACGCTCAAGCAGCAGCCACAGCTGGTGCTCAACGTAGCGCAATTAAAGCCGCTGGTAATGATGATACCGCATGGATGTTAGGTGTAGCGATTGGTTCTGCTAAAGACCTTAAAGCGTTTGAAGGTAACAAGATGGTTAAAGGTGATTGGTCTGCACGAGTTTGGTACCAAGATGTTGGAGTTTACTCTGTTGATCCAAATGCTGTGGATTCAGACTTTATGGATTCTCGTGTCAACATGAAAGGTACAACTTTCAAAGCGCAATATAATATTGAGGATAACGTTTTCGTTAATCTTGCTTATGGCCATGCTAAACGTAAAAATGGCGATTTAGGGTCTGTAGGCGCTGCGCAAGATCTAGCTTTAAACTTAAAAGATTATGATTTGTTACAACTTGATTTAACTTACAAATTCTAAAATACATTTAGTTGTTGTAGGCAGTACAAGCATACCAGCGCTTGTACTTTGATTTAGAAAGCCCTAGTTTTTATTAGGGCTTTTTATTGCCTGTTCAATTTATACTAAACAAAATTTGAAATTAGTAGCAAATATGCTATAACTTATTTTAATTCAGACCATATTAACGAAAGAATGAAAGAAAGTTTTATGTATAAACACCCTATAACTAATCGTGAAAAAATGACCCCAAAAGAAGCGCTAGATATTTTAGTTGAAGGTAATCATCGATTTGTTAACGATTTAGTAGAGCCAGTTAATCACCGTAATCTAGCTAGCATTACAAAAAATGAACAATGTCCATTTGTGGGTGTATTAAGTTGTAGCGATTCGCGCGCACCCACTGAGTTAATATTTGATCAAGCGTTAGGCGATATTTTTAGTGTACGTTTAGCTGGCAACATTGCATCCAATAAAGCCATCGGCAGCTTGGAGTTTGCTTGTAAGCACTTAGGAAGCAAGCTAGTTGTACTGTTAGGGCATACAGGGTGCGGTGCGGTAAAAGCCGCATGCGATAATTTCGAAGAAGGTCATATTGGCGAAATTACCAGTTTGATAAAGCCCGCTGTCAATCTAGAAAATACTGTAACCGAATTACGCAATTCTAAAAATATCGATTTTTTAGCCAAGGTTTGTAAGCTTAATGTTGATACGCAAATCAGGCGTATGTTGAGTGAGAGTAAAATTTTGAGTGAATTATTGGAACAAAAAAAGATAGGCTTGGTGGGCGGTATTTACGATTTAGATACTGCGCAAGTACGGTTTATAGAAGATGATATGGTGTTTTAATAACAAAACAACTTTTGCGACTAGCAATTTTTACATTTTAATAAAAAGTCATTCATTGTTATCGTACCTGCGAACGCAAGAATCCATTTTTAGTAAATATTTAGATGGATTCCCACATTCGTTAGCGTTAAAGCGCTAGTTAAATCATATGCGAAGATGAAGAAATGGTGAGTTTTAAGGCGTTAAATAACTTTGTGAAAATTTCTTAAAGTGAATGCTTAAAACTACTTTAATACCAAATTTAGTGATGACCTTCTTTGGCCATATTAATAGAGTATATGGGTATTTCTACCACTAAATCCTGTGTTCCAACAATGGCTTGGCATGATAAACGTGATTGAGGTTCTAACCCCCAAGCTCTGTCTAGTAAATCGTCTTCATCTTCTAGTGATGCATTTAAGCTGTTATAGCCTTCACGCACAATGATGTGGCAAGTTGTGCAAGCGCATACTTGACCACAAGCATTATCAATGTCAATTTCATTTTGTAGCAAAGTTTCGCAAATAGAGTCGCCTGTGTTGGCTTCAATCGCAGCGCCATCTGGGCACAGTTCTACATGCGGCAATACAATGATTTGTGGCATATTTTCTTTCTTACAGCATTTGCTTATTTAACACATTGATTAAAGATTAATTTCGTTCAAGTTTTGGCCAGCTAAGGCTTTGTTTACTGATACATCCATACGTTTTGCGGCATAAGCTTCAGTGGCCTGATTAAGCGCATCAACAGCTTGGGTAATGGCATGGCTATCTGTTTTTGCAGTAAGTTCACGTAGCACCTGCATTTGTGCCTCGATTGCGGCACGTTCTTGTACATTAAGCAGTACATCGCCATCTTGAGCTAGTGCCGCATTAATAGCTTCAAGAATACTGTTAGCATCAACAATCGCTTCGGCTAGGGCGCGCGATTCTTTGTCTAAGCTCGCTTTTTCAAATGCGCTTTTTAACATACTAGTCATTTCATCTTCACTTAAGCCGTAAGATGGTTTAACGTTAATATTGGCTTCTACACCGCTAGTTTGTTCGCGCGCTGATACGCTGAGTAATCCATCTGCATCCACAGTAAATGTAACCTTAATTCGCGCGGCACCTGCCACCATAGGCGGTATGCCACGTAACTCAAACTGGGCAAGCGAGCGACAGTCTGAAACTAATTCGCGTTCACCTTGCACCACGTGAATGCTCATGGCTGTTTGACCATCTTTATAAGTAGTGAACTCTTGCGCACGTGCTACTGGCAAGGTGCTATTACGATGAATAACTTTTTCTGCCAAGCCGCCCATGGTTTCTAAGCCAAGTGACAGCGGAATCACATCTAACAATAACAAATCATTTTCGCTACGGTTACCCGCCAGTGTATTGGCTTGTATTGCTGCACCTAATGCCACTACTTTATCGGGATCTAAGTTAGTGAGTAGTTCTTGCTTAAAATATTCTGCAATAGCTTTACGTACTTGCGGCATGCGTGTTGCGCCACCAACCATCACTACGCCTTTAATATCTTCAATCGTTAAATCAGCATCGCGCATGGCGCGGCGTGTAGGGTTAAGCGTTTTAGTGACTAGCGCTTGCGTCATGCCCATAAAAATTTGACTGGTGAGCGTTAAATTGACCACTTCGCCATTACTGAGCAGGCTAGTAATCTGTGCAGACATATGCTCGGTAAGCCACTCTTTAGCTTCACGCGCCTTGGTGAGTAATGTGCGTGTATCTGTTGCATTAAGGGGGGTTACTTTGGCACCCATGGCTTGCAGCTGCTCTAATACCCAGCAAAAAATGCGTTGATCAAAATCATCGCCACCCAAAGCACTGTCGCCATTAGTCGCTAGTACTTCAAACACGCCTTTAGATAACCGTAAGATAGAGATGTCAAATGTACCACCACCTAAATCGTAGATCACATAAACGCCTTCTGAGGCATTATCCAGACCATAAGCTACAGCTGCGGACGTGGGTTCATTCAGTAAGCGTAATACATTGAGGCCAGCCAGCCTTGCAGCATCTTTGGTGGCTTGGCGTTGCGCATCATCAAAGTAGGCGGGTACAGTAATCACCGCACCCACTAGCTCCCCACCCAGTGTTTGTTCGGCACGTGCTTTAAGTACTTTTAAAATCTCGGCAGATATTTCTACTGGACTTTTAACCCCCGCACGAGTCTCTAGCTGTAGCATGCCATCGTTATCTACAAACTTGTAGGGCAAATGAGCGTAATCTCCAATATCTTTAATACCGCGCCCCATAAAACGTTTAGCTGAAAGTATCGTGTTTTGTGGATCTGATGACTGATTT
>JAYVFU010000163.1:0-3495 GCA_043772865.1 Methylophilaceae bacterium | reverse complement strand
TTTTTTTATTCCCAACATGCACATAGCTTTCACCTATACTGTGCAACATTAAAGCATTAGGTATAACAAAATGCTTATACCCAAAATGGGTGGCACGTAAAATCCATTCAACATCTACTCCATCAATAAATAGATCTTCACGCATGAACCCATTTTTTTCAAATACTTCCACTCTAATCAATGAACCTGAAGCAATTAGAAAATCCGCCAGAATTGGCTTAACGTCATCAGACCTGATGTCTCTTGATCTTGAAAATAAGCGACCAAATCTAATAACTTTTGAGTAGCTCCCTGTTTTCTCATCAAGATAAGCAGGACCCACAGCACCAACATTAAATCCTTCTGCTAATAATACCTGTTCTTCTAAAAACAGCTTACTTATCATATCTGAAGATGGCGCACTATCCTGATCAAATAACGCCACATGATCGCAGTCATTATCGATTGCAAGTTGCACCCCTATATTTTGAGCTTTGGCAATGCCGTAATTATCTCCGAGTGCTTGATAGACGACATTCACATTTTTAGTTAAAAACCAACTTTCCGAGACATATGAAGACTCTGATTCTGGCGTGTTATCTACAACATAAATAAATGCCACTTTACCTTTAATCGCATTTAGCAATCTTTCTAACAAAGGCTCATCAGGAAGATATAGCACTATAACTGCAGCGATTTTACTATCTATACCTGTAGTCATATTAGCGTCCTTCATAACTCTAAGCACCTTTTCGCGCAATTAGCTGGATAAAATCAGAATCAAATCCAACACTTTTACCCGCAATAATTTGCTTTAACTTAATATATATAAAGTCTAAAAGTTTTATCGAATGTAGCCTTTTCATAATTCTATTTGACTCTACACAGGTGCCATAATAAATATCCTGTTGCTGCATATTGGAAAAACCTTTTTCATGCAAAAGGTCTACGACCCAACTTAATGCTGGAATACCTAGATGTCTAGGCGCCTCTATTCCTCGCCAATTTTCACCGTACAAACTCCTGACATGACTTTTTGAGTTAGGAAGCGATAACAACAACACCCCTTGCGGCTTTAACACTTTCGTCAAAAGATTTATTAAAGTTGCCGGCTCATATACATGCTCAAGAACATGACTACAAATCACACAATCAAAGTCATCGGTAAGTTGCGCTAAATGATAAAAACTGCCCTCAATAACATTTAACCCCTGTTCTTTAGCCGCTTTAACTGCATTTGGATCAATTTCTAACCCCGTTACATCCCAACCCAAATCTTTTGCAATCTTTAACATGCCCCCACTTCCACAACCCACATCCAACAACTTACCTTTTGGTAGCGTAACCAATTGCTCCAATCCAAATGGTATATATAACAGTTTTTTTAATGGATTCAATAAGAAATGAAGGAAATTAGGTAAATTGAGTCTTGGCGTAATGCTGGTATTCAACCAAGATGAAAAACACTCATTTTTTAGCTTTATTTTATACTTCTGCAGCAACGAACCTTCAATCGAGCCGTGAGTATAATAGCTCGCATACGCCTTACCAATACTCACCTCTGTCGGCCGAGGGCTTAAATAAAGCGCCTCACATTTTTTACAATCCCAATATGACCACTTTCCTGGAGCTGCGTAAAACGACCAATCCTGTACGTCCTTATAGGCTAAAGTACGATCTCTAGAGCCACAGTAAGGACAGGCATTTACATGCTCTAATTCATGTTCTGGCCAAGGTTGATCGATTATTGTTGTATCAGTTTTTTTCATCAGTAGTTTTTAAAAGTTTATTAGCTGCAAAATGTAAAAGAAATAAATCAACTGCCTGTCTTGCAACCCAAGCCAACGCGGCTCCAATTAAACCAAAGTTTTTAGCAAGCCACCATAATGCAAATACATATAAAATTAATTCAAACAAATGAAACAGTGCAGTAAGCTTAGGATTTCCACTCGCTTGGATTAAAGTAGATGGAACTAACGACATAGAGTTAAACCATACGCCTACACATAAAATTATGACGATAGGTAATGCCTTTTGTGCGAACTCAACAGAAAGCCATAATGAAAGTACTGGATAAGCGAACACTGCAGCTAATCCACAAATACACAGCATAAAAATTGCCACTCTTTTGTAATTGCGCTTATAAATATCCTCAACATTTTGATAACCCAACGCGGTTAGATGTGGCAATAATGCTCCACACAAAGCAATAGGAATTAACAGCAATCTCTGTAGCCCTTCTTGTGGAATAGCATAAATTGGAAGCACTGCAGCACCAACGGCAGCACTCACAAAGAACCTGTCACCATACACCATGAGCGGGCCGACAATGCCTGAGACGGTAACCCATACCCCGTAATTCACCAATGGCTTTAGGTGATTTTTAATCAGGCCAGTAGTTGATGCTACAAGATAATGCCTAAGTTGTGTTGCTGCTGCAAGTGCAACAATCAAGCGTGCTAATACTAAGTAAAGTGTAATCACCCATAGGTGGTTGCCATGTAGCGCGATTGAAAGCGCGGGGAGTACAAACATGCAAAAACCAAGAAAAATTTTATTTAAATTGGATTCTGCAAAACGTCCTAGACCTTCAAGTGCACCTCTTAAGCCGCTGGTAATTGTGGTTGATATTACGCCTATTGCCGCAATTTTAAATGACAACATTGCATCTTGTTGCAATGCAGGGCTGATTTTTAGCCAGTTAATTGCAAGATAAGGTGCCAATACCCACATGACCGTTGCGCCAAGCAGCCCTGCGGCAAGTGTTAGCAACAAACCTGCTTTGAGTGTGAGTGATATTTCTGATGCATTGTTTGTTGCGCGTAGTTTACTTAGCTCGTAAGTGAGTGCCCTGCCAACCCCCATATCAAAAAGACTAAAGTAGCCAATTAATGCCCAGATAAGCGTGAGCACCCCGAAAGCTTCATTACCCAAGCGATGAAGTGTAAACGGAATAAGTGCCGCTGCGGCGATTAGTGGTAGCCCACTGCCGGCAAGGTTCCAAATGGTGTTACGACGCAGGCTCACTTCAATCAACAATCAAAATGGAGTCAGACTGATTGATTCTGGCTTGGCTCATATATTTCGCAGAGATGCCAAATGCTGATACCCGCCCGCGGTGAGAAGGCGTATTTTGAATTTTTAGAGGTGCGCTTATTTAAGTTGCTTTGCATTTTTTGTGCTCACTACCGATTTTCCAGTTTTTTTTCAATCTCATTACGGGCATTACCAGCAATGGTGCTGCCTTGCTTGGCGGTTCTGCTCTAAACCTTCAGGCTGTTTTTCCCGTGAAATCTCGGTAGTGGTTGCTTCAGTAAGCATATTCAGCACCAATTCAAGGTTGGTCATATTATCACGCAGACCTTCTTTTTTTAATACTTACTTCCTTCAACCTGTTTATATTGGCGTGTGCTCAGGCCGCTCCATGCCTTGGTGATTTCGTCGGTCAAAATGGCGAACTCTTGCCCTTTTTGCACACCACGATTTTCCCATTCATCGGTCAAATCCTTGCGAACC
>JAYVFU010000162.1:0-10230 GCA_043772865.1 Methylophilaceae bacterium | reverse complement strand
TATTTAATGCCTGCGACTCCGCTTGCACAGTCTTTTGTACAACCGATTGACCTAATGATGCTTGTGTCATTTTGCTACTCCTACATTTCTTATTTGTTAAATTTAGGGGTGGCTCTTTAAATTAAAGTTTCTAAGTTAAACAAGTCGCGATTAAAAATAATGACGCCGCTTACACTAAGTATGTAAGGAATTATTTTTTATGACCAACGCCGTGTAACCAAGAAAGTTGGATTTATAGTGCTTCCCTTAACTGACTTTTCTAATCCAAGCCTTACCATAAGCCATATCAAACATACCGATAATGTCAGCTTCTATATTCTCTGCATCAGGGAAAGCTGCTTTAAGCTCAGTCACAACATCACCTACTGAAGCTTTGCCATCAACGCGTTTAATCACTTCACCTGCGCCACCATGAAGTTTGACCATGCCTTCTGGAAAAAGTATCACATAACTTTGTTGCGCTTCTTCCCATTGAAAGCGATGGTGCAGGGCAATTGCAAATACATCAGTATGCTGAATAGCTTCCTCAGCAGTGGTATTTATTTTCATATCTTCCATAACGGCTTAAACCTTAATCGAAGTGAATGACGGGTTGACGAAGATAATTTCTGCCTTCAACTTTTATATCAGTCGAAGCAAGCATAATTGAATCTGCAATCACCCACAGCACATTTAACTTAAACTGCAAAATTTCTAATGCTTGTAATTGTTTTTTACGTGTCTCACTAAAATAATCTAGTGTTACACCTAGACCTTGTTCAACATCACGGCGTGCCTCGGTTAGGCGTTTTTTAAAGTAGCTTAGCCCCTCTTCTTTAATCCACGGATACATTTGTGGCCATGAGCTAATCCGTTGCTGATGAATATGTGGCGCAAATAACTCTGTAAGACTAGAACATACACTTTCTTGCCAAGTGCGTTGTTTAGCAAAATTAATATAAGCATCTACCGCAAACTTAACGCCTGGGCTAACCATTTTCAAGCTAGTTACCTGTTCGCGCGTTAAACCTACAGCCTCGCCTAGTTGTATCCATGCTTCAATACCGCCTACTTGATCAGGCTCTCCGTTTACTCCGTCTGTACCATCATGGTCTGTAATTCGCACTATCCATTCTTTGCGTATGTCTTTATCTGGGCAATTTGAAAGAATGGCTGCATCTTTCATAGGTATTGCAATTTGATAGTAAAAACGATTCGCTACCCAAGCCTGTAATTGCTCTTTTGAGAGCTTACCTTCATACATCATCACATGAAAAGGATGATAAATATGATAGCCACGCCCTTTTTCGCGTAGTTTTTCTTCGAACTCTGTTCGTGTCCAAGGTTGTAGATGCGCTGTTGAATCATTATTCATTTTTAACAAAGTCCTTTAAATCTTACTCATTTCGTCACTCCCGCGAAAACAGGAATACATATTAAAAATTATTCAAAAAATAAAATGGATTCCCGCTTTCGCGAGAATGACGCTTAGTTATTTGTTCTACAGTAGAATATCCATACCATCGTAAGCCACTTCAATTTTGTGACTATTTAATACTGCACGCTCTATAGAATCTTCACGCAAGATTGGATTGGTATTATTGATATGTATCAATATCTTACGCACATGCTTATCTAAACCAAATTCGTTTAGCTTTTCTATCATGCCGCCTTCGCCTGATTGAGGGTTGTGGCCAATGCTACGTGCAGTTTTGGTCATCAAACCCATATCAATCATCTCGGTGTTAGTCCAAAAGGTACCATCCACCATAATGCAATCAGCTTGATTTATTAATGCTGGCAAATGCGGTTCAATTTCACCCAAACCTGGTGAGTACCAGCATTTTTTACCACTACTGATTTCTTCAATCAACACACCAATAGTGTCTCCCGGGTGCGGGTCGTTACGATGTGGTGAGTATGGCGGCGCAGCGCTCTTGAGTGCAACGGCGGTAAATTTTAAATTGGATGCGCCTTTTACTTCAAACGAAGTAACGCCATCCGTTGGCACATCGTGATGATTGATACCACAATAATGTCCTAAAATATTTAACAATGGATTACCCGTCGTTAAATCTTGATACACCATATCGGTACAGTAAATCTCACGCTTTACTTGACCTTCACGCAACATTAGCAAACCTGTAGTATGGTCAATTTGCGCATCAATCAGTACAATGCCCGCAATACCGCTATCACGAATAGCGCGACCTGGTTGCAAAGGCGCAAAATCTTGAATTTGTTGCAACACATCGGGCGAGGTGTTAAATAACACCCAATTAACACCATCACCACTCACACAGATTGAAGATTGTGTACGCTTTGTGGCTTGTATTGTGCCTTTACGTAAACCATCGCAATTTGGGCAATTACAATTCCATTGGGGAAAACCACCGCCTGCTGCGGCACCTAAAACGTGTATGTGCATGTTGACTTATTTTCTGATTCAAAAAAATGTTAATGTTAATGCATTTATTAAATTTGCTGGAATTTCAAATTGTTTGAGAATGCTTGATAAAAAAAAGCTGCACTATTTTATCAGCGCAGCCTTCAATCCATTAGGCTTTCGCCTAATTATTTGTTCATTACGTACATTGTTACTTCAAAGCCAAAACGCATTTCAGTAGCTGCTGGAGTTATCCACATGATAGTTTCCTTTGTTTAAATTAATGTGAATTTTGATTGGTTTTAATATTGCAACGCTTCAAAACCTTTGCGCTACAATATGAAATGAAGTATGTACTTTGTTAGTGATGGTTAACAGGGTGATTACTAGCAAAGTCTGCTCATGATTACCATTAGTAGGGGCTTGATGAGATTTATGCTGCTCATCATTACAAGGATTGAATTTCTGCCAACACCTCTAAAAACCTTGTATTCTCAGAAAATAAACCGATACTCACACGTAAATAATCAGGCATTTCATAATTGGCCACTGGCCGCACAATCACACCTTTATGTAATAATTGCTGATTCACTAACGCTGCGTTTTTCACTTTAAAACTAACAAAGTTAGCATACGATGGAATGTATGCTAACCCTAATTTTTCTAAACCTTGTGTGATTTGCAACATACCTGCTCGATTAGCCGCATAGCTACGTGCGACAAAATCATCATCTTGCAAGGAGGCAATTGCCGCCACTTGAGCAATAGAATTGACATTAAAAGGTTGGCGTACTCGATTTAAAATATCTGCCACTTCCGCAGACATTAAGCCAAAACCCACTCGCAAGCCAGCTAAGCCATAAGCTTTGGAAAGCGTGCGTGAAATAATCAAATTGGGAAAATCAGCCAGCCAGCTAATGGCTTCAGATTTACACTCTGCGCTAAGATACTCGTCGTAAGCCTCATCTAGCAATACAAGTACATTATTAGGCACTGTCTGTAAAAACGCTTTTAATAGCGATTTTTCAACCAGGGTGCCTGTAGGATTATTAGGATTGGCAATAAAAATCAGCTTTGTTTTAGGGCTAATTGCTTTTAAAAATCCGTCTAAATCATGGCTAAAATTCTTAGCTGGAATTACAACACCTGTTGCGCCTACTGCTTGCGTTACCAGCGGATAAACTGCAAAAGCGTGTTGGGAGTAAATGGCTTCATCCCCTACACTTAAAAAAGCACGTGCGGCTAACTCGAGTATGTCGTTAGACCCATTACCAAATACAATTTGGTTACCTGCTATGTGGAATTTTTGGCTCACTATGTCTCGTAGTGCAAAACTATTACCATCTGGGTAGCGTGCTATATCAGCAATTGCATCATCAATCGCCATTTGCGCTTTAGGGCTAATACCTAGCGGATTTTCGTTAGAAGCAAGTTTTACAATATCTGACTCATTTAGCCCCATTTCACGCGCAAGCTCAGATATTGGCTTACCACCTTGGTATGGCGCAATCGCGCGTATGTAATCGGGGGCTAAATCGGCAATACTCAAGACACACCTCTAAATTGATAATTCAATGACTTAATTAAGAAAAACATAAGAGATACTAAATAACAGCTGTAGGGTAAGAGCCTAGGATTTTCAATAACGATGCACGCTGTTCAATCTCATTTAATGCAGCTTTAACTTCTGCATCAAGACTATGACCTTCAATATCCACAAAAAACACATACTCCCAAAGCCCAAGCTTAGATGGACGTGATTCTAGCTTGCTCATACTGACTTTGTGTCTTGCTAAAGGTTCTAAAAGCGCGACAATAGCACCCGGCTGATTTTTAGTTGCAATGACAAGTGACGTTTTATCATGACCTGATGGTGCAACATCATGATTGGCTAATACTAAAAATCGCGTAGTGTTTTTAGGATCGTCTTCAATATTTTCCACCAACACATTTAGCCCGTTTAAATCAGCGGCACGCATACTGGCAATAGCTGCTGCTTGAGGCTGTTGGCTGGCTAATTTAGCCGCTTCTGCATTGCTGGCTACCGCTTGTAGTGTCACGTTTGGAAGATTTTTATTCAACCATTCATGACACTGTGATAGTGACTGCGCATGCGAATACACTTTAGTAATAGCCGCTTGGTTAGTTTGCGTAGAAAGCAAATTATGATGCACCGCTAGCTTAACCTCTCCACAGATGTGCAGGTGAGTGCCCATCAGTAAATCCAGCGTACGGCCTATTGCACCTTCAGTAGAGTTTTCAACTGGCACTACACCATAATTAACTGCGCCTGATTCCACACTGCGAAACACCTCATCAATGGAAACACATTGCACAGGAGCAGATAAGCCACCAAATTGCTTGTTAGCCGCTTCTTCACTAAACGTGCCCAGTGGCCCTAAAAATGCGACCGATAATTCTTTTTCCAAAGCGCGGCAATTCGACATAATGCCACGAAATATATTGGTGACAGCGCCTGAAGATAAAGGTCCTGTGTTGTTATCTAGCAAACGACGTAAAACCTGTGCCTCGCGCTCTGGACGATAAATAACGCCATCATCTTTTAAGCTACCAATTTCGCGTGCAAGCTGGGCACGGCGACTCACCAATATAAGCATCTCGTTATCAATTGCGTCAATTTCATCGCGGTGAGATTTAAGACTGGTTTTTAGATTGTTAGTATTTTCAGCAGACATGTAATTTTTGCCTAATGAGATTGTGCAAATGCTTGCATATAATTAATCAGCGCCGCCACGCCTTCAATTGGCATGGCGTTATAAATGGAAGCACGCATGCCGCCCACTACGCGGTGACCTTTTAGTTGCAACAAACCGTGTTCTTCTGCGCCTTTAAGAAAAGCGCTATTTAAGCTTTCATCACGCAAGAAAAATGGAATATTCATACGCGAGCGATTATTGTGTTGAATATTATTACTATAAAAATCTGTACTATCAATGTAGTCATAAAGCAACTGTGCTTTAGCTATGTTTTTTTGTTCAATGGCTTGCACACCACCCTGCTGCAACAACCATTCAAACACCAAACCTGCAATATAAATGCTGTAAGTTGGCGGCGTATTAATCATCGACTGATTTTCTGCCTGCGTTTTCCAATTGAACACTGCTGGTGTTAATGGAGAAGCGCGATTTAGTAAATCATCACGTACGATGACGATACACAAACCCGCTGGACCAATGTTCTTCTGCGCACCGCCATAAATTACACCAAATTGGCTAACATCCACTGGGCGCGACAAAATATGCGATGACATGTCCGCCACAATCGGCACATCACCCGTATTTGGTACGCCATCAAACTCCAAGCCATTAATGGTCTCATTGGTACAAATATGAACATAAGCAGCGTCTTGATTGAGCTGCCAAGATGCAAAATCTGGCACGTGGGTAAAGCCGCCAGCCGTTGTATTAACGCCCTCGCTACTGGCAACCACGTTAATTTTTCCATAGGCACCCGCATCACTCACAGAGCGTTTGGACCAATAACCAGTCACTGCATAATCTGCAGCTTTGTTGTTAAGTAAGTTCATCGGGATAATTGCATTTTCAGCAATCGCCCCACCTTGCAAAAACAAGACTTTGTAATTACTAGGAATATTAAGTAATGTACGTATATCAGCTTCGGTTTTTTCTAAGATACTAGTGAACTCTTTGCCGCGATGTGACATTTCCATCACGCTCATGCCACTGCCGTGCCAATCCAGCATCTCAGCTTGGGCGTGCTCTAACACAGGGGCTGGTAATACCGCAGGCCCTGCAGAAAAATTATAAATTTTTGCCATGCTTGATGTGAAACCTTAATTTAAAACCTTAAATTTAAAACTCTTATTGATTAATTGCTCATTAATTATTCGGCAGCAACGTCATCATCCGTTTCAACGATTTTTTCTAAGCCAGAAAGTTTTTCGCCTTCACCTAAATTAATAAGTGTTACGCCTTGCGTCGCACGACCAAGCTCACGGATCTCTTTAACACGTGTGCGAATCAATACGCCACCCGTGGTAATGAGCATAATTTCATCATCATCATTCACGAGTTTTGCTGCCACTACTAAGCCATTACGTTCGCTTGTTGCAATGGCTTTTACACCTTGTGTACCACGTCCAGAATGACGGAAATCAGCTAACTGTGTACGCTTGCCAAAGCCATTTTCAGTGGCTACTAACACGGTTTGTTTATCATGATCTGCAATCAATAATGACAACACTTGCTGCTTAGCTGCTAGCTTCATGCCACGTACACCGCGCGTAGCACGACCCATAGGACGGACATCTTCTTCATCAAACCAAACAGCTTTACCACCGTTAGAAATCAGTACAATATCATTTTCGCCATTAGTGATTTCAGCGCCAATGAGGTAATCACCTTCATCTAATTTAATCGCGATAATGCCATTTTTACGCGGATTAGCAAATTCAGTGAGTGCGGTTTTTTTAACAGTACCATTTGCGGTTGTCATGAAAATAAAGTGATTTTCATCAAACTCTTTTACTGAAAGAATCGCGTTGATCTTTTCATTTTCTTTCAATGGGAAAAGGTTAACGATTGGTTTACCGCGACCAATTCGGCTACCTTGTGGCACTTCGTACACTTTTAGCCAATACACTTGACCAAGGCTACTAAAGCATAGAATGTAGTCGTGCGTATTGGCGACAAACATTTTATCGATGAAATCATCTTCTTTAGTTGGTGCCGCTTGCTTGCCACGTCCACCGCGTTTTTGCGCGCGGTATTCGTCGAGCGGTTGTGATTTCACATAACCTGTATGCGACAAAGTCACCACTACATCTTGTGGCGTAATGAAGTCTTCTAAAGATAAATCTTGTGCATTTGCAATAATTTCACTGCGACGTTCGTCACCAAATTGTTGGCGAATAGTGGCAAGCTCTTCAACAATCATGGATGTTACGCGGGCTGGAGTTGCAAGAATATCAAGTAAATTGGCAATCACATCCATCACTTCTTTGTATTCATTAACAATTTTATCTTGCTCAAGCCCCGTTAAGCGTTGTAAACGCATTTGCAAGATCTCTTGGGCTTGGACCTCTGACAAACGATAACCAGCAGGTGTTAGGCCAAAATCGACACTTAAGCCATCAGGACGCGCTGCCTCCATTGCGGCACGTTTAAGCATCTCGTCAACCACTGGCGATTGCCACGTGCGCGCCATTAAGTCTTTTTTCGCTTCTGGTGGCGTTGGCGCAGCCTTAATCATAGCAATCATGTCATCCACGTTAGCAAGCGCAACTGCTAAACCTTCTAACACATGACCACGCTCACGCGCTTTACGCAATTCAAACACAGTACGGCGATTAAGCACTTCACGACGATGACGTAAAAATGCCTCGAGCATTTGTTTAAGATTAAGCAAACGTGGCTGACCATCTAACAAGGCCACCATATTCATACCAAAAGTATCTTGCAATTGCGTTTGTTTATAAAGATTATTAAGTACAACTTCTGGCACTTCACCGCGCTTAAGCTCAATGACCACGCGCATACCAGATTTATCAGATTCATCACGTAAATCTGAAATGCCCTCGATTTTTTTCTCGTTGACTAGCTCAGCGATTTTTTCAACAAAGGTTTTTTTATTAACTTGGTAAGGTAACTCATCCACCACCAACATTTGGCGGCTGCCTTTTTCCATATCTTCCACATGGGTACGCCCACGCATCACCACACGCCCACGACCTGTGCGATAGCCTTCTTTCACGCCCACAGTACCGTAAATAATCCCTGCGGTAGGGAAATCTGGCGCAGGAACAATTTCTATCAGCTCATCAATCGTCATGTCTGAGTTTTTTAGCAAGGCTAAACAGGCATCCACCACTTCGTTTAAATTATGTGGTGGAATATTAGTCGCCATACCCACCGCAATACCTGAACTGCCGTTAATTAGCAAGTTAGGGATACGCGCTGGCATAATGAGTGGCTCATGCTCTGAACCATCATAGTTAGGGCCAAAATCAACGGTTTCTTTATCTAAATCTGCTAATAACTCATGTGCGATTTTAGACATACGAATTTCTGTATATCGCATCGCCGCCGCATTATCACCATCTACTGATCCAAAATTACCCTGACCATCTACCAGCATATAACGCAAACTAAAGTTTTGCGCCATTCGCACAATGGTGTCGTACACAGCTGTATCGCCATGTGGATGGTATTTACCAATCACATCGCCTACGATACGTGCAGATTTTTTGTACGGTTTATTGTAATCGTTGCTGAGTTCGTGCATGGCAAACAGTACACGTCTATGAACAGGTTTTAAGCCGTCACGCACATCAGGTAATGCACGTCCCACAATCACGCTCATTGCGTAATCGAGGTACGAACGGCGCATCTCATCTTCTAAACTAATCGGTAGGGTTTCTTTGGCGAATTGATCCATGTGTGGTATCTATTTTTAGAATCTTAAAGACATAGATTTTAGCATGATAATACGTAAAAACGGCAATCTGCCGTGAGCTTAGACCTAGCTAAACTGCTGAATTTGCACTTGAATGCACTATTACAGACAAACAAAGAAAAACAAGGCCTGAAGCCTCGTTGACTTTATTATTAAATTATTAACAATTATCAACTTTTAGGTAACAAATATCAATTTCTTCAACTATGAAGTACGTTTTTTAACGCTTGCTGCCAAGTTGGCAAACGCACACCAAAAGTGTCTTTTAACTTAAGAGAGCTTAATTCAGAATTAGCTGGACGTGCCGCAGGAGTTGGATATTCTGCCGTAGTAATTGGCGCAATTGTATTGACTAACAAAGAAGAATTATTAGCATTTGCTCGATAATCTTCTACAATTTTTGTTGCAAATCCATGCCAAGAAGTGCAGCCAGTATTGGTTAAATGGTAGATGCCTGACCAATCCTTTGACTTAATACTAGATAAGCTATTTATAACTTCAAGGGTTGCAGTTGCAATACTAAAACTACTCGTAGGTGCGCCAAATTGGTCTGCAACAATTTTAAGGCTTTCACGTTCTCGCGCTAAACGCAAAATAGTGTTTAAAAAGTTTTTACCGTAGCTCCCGTATACCCAGCTGGTGCGAAATATCAAATACTGCTCGCCAACGGCTTGTATCGCCTGCTCGCCGGTCAGCTTACTTTTTCCATATACACTAATCGGGTTGGTAGCATCAGCTTCATCATATGCACCGATTTTTGTGCCATCGTACACATAATCTGTTGAGTAATGCACGAGGGTTGCGTTTAATTTTGCGGCTTCTTCTGCAATAATTTGTGGTGCTATTGCATTAATAGCAAATGCGAGTTCACTTTCAGTTTCCGCTTTGTCTACCGCTGTATACGCAGCTGGGTTGATGATTAAATCTGGCTTAATTTCACGCACAACACGGCGTATTGCATCGGCATTTGTTAAATTTAATTGCTCACGATTAAGTGCAAAGAGTTGCAAGTCCTGATTATCTGCCAGCAATGGCTGAAAGCTGTTGACAAAAACGTGACCTACTTGACCATTCACACCAGTAAGTAATATTTTTTTAAATGGCTGCATGTTTTTCTTTGTAAAGTTTAGCGGGTAGTGAATTGAACGCTATCTAATCAAACACTTTAGCCGTGCTTAAACTAAGCCCAAGCTTATCTTTACCAGATAATAATGGCTCGCCATGAATAAGCGGCCACTTTACACCCACCTCAAGGTCATTCCACGCCAGGCAGCATTCATGTTGTGGCGCGTAAAACTCGGTGGTTTTGTATAAAAATTCAGCATAATCTGATAGCACTAAAAAGCCATGGGCAAAGCCTGCTGGCACCCACATTTGATGTTTATTTTCTGCACTTAAATGCGTACCAAACCATTGCCCAAAAGTAGCAG
>JAYVFU010000161.1:0-3530 GCA_043772865.1 Methylophilaceae bacterium | reverse complement strand
TTCGTTACATTGTCACTCCTGCTCCAAACGGCAAAGGCTTTATTCACTACCCGTGCGTCACTAATGAAGCAATGGTTTTAAGGGCAAATGAATTAGATGCTGAAAACAAAACTGTTTATTTTGGATGTGCTTCTTATAAGCTAAAAAGCTATGTGGATGAACAAGGCAAAACCAGATACCGCACTGCTGATAATGCTGGATGGGCTAAAACCTTCTGGCTCGACCTGGATTGTAGTGCATCTAAAGCTAGTGAAGGTAAAGGCTATGCCACATTCAAAGAAGCTGGTCAGGCGCTAAAGATGTTTTGTAGTGTTACAGGCCTACCAATACCTACAGTGGTCTTAAGTGGAGGCGGCATACATGCTTACTGGCCTTTAGAAACCACAATCACCAAGGAAGAATGGAAACCTGTAGCCGATAAGCTGAAAGCATTAACCCACTCCCTTAAATTACTTGCTGATGATTCAAGAACGTCTGATATTGCTAGTATCCTTCGTCCAGTTAAAACGCATAATTGGAAACCTGAGCATAATGGTAAAGAGGTGGTATTAAAGTACGAAGCTACGCCAATAGCATTTGAGTTGTTTAGCCAGATTATCAATGCCGCCCATATTCAACATTGCGCTGCTGCAAAGATTAACACCCTTGGAAATAGACTTGGCACCACCGTTATCAGCGATTCAGAAACACCAGCAAACATAGCACGTGTTAAATCTGCTTTGAGTGTGCTAGACCCTAACTGTGATAGATCCTTATGGCGCAATATTTGCTGGGCAGTTCAATCGTTACAATGGAATTGCAGTGAGGAACTGGCTAGAAGTTGGAGTATGGGGGCACTAAATGACTAGTGCGATTGCAACAAAATTTGACAACCAAGAGTTCATTAAGTTGTTTGAATCATTCAACCCTACTGGTGGGATTAACATAGGCACACTTTTTCACCACGCAAAAGAAACAGGTATATGGGTTGATCCAAAAACAGCCACCCAAGCAGCAACTAATGATGATGCTAAAGATATTCGTAATGCTAGATTATTTGCAGAAGAAAATCGCGATAAGTTGTTGTTTATAAGTGAAACTAACAATGTTTTAAAATTTGGAATGGAAGGATGGATATAAGGTTCATCGGGAGAAGCAGTGCGAGCAGCAAAAGCAGTAATTGCCAGCATGCGAGTTGAGGCTTGTGAGTTGTTTAAAATTACACACGACGACCCCAAAGCCAAAGAGCTAAATAAGCAGGCCGGCTACAGTAGCACTGCGCAAAGGATTCAAGCAATGATCGACCTCGCTAAATCTGAAGAAGGTATGAGTGAACGTATTTCTGTATTTGATGCAGACCCAAATCTGCTCGGTGTTCGCAATGGTGTATTAAACCTAAAAACAAAAGCTTTGATGCAAGTAATTCCAGAGTTAAGAGTTTCAATGCGCGCTAATATTTTATTTGACCAAGATGCCAATTGCCCTACATGGATTAAATTTATTGAGGACATTCAACCCGATCCAGACATTCAACGCCTGCTGCAACAATTAGCAGGGATATTTCTATGTGGCGATTCAAACTTGCAGAAGTTAATCTTTTTACATGGGCAAGGCGCTAATGGTAAATCTACATTTATTGAGTTGATTGCATGGTTACTGGGAGATTACACTAAACGAATAGCGACTGAAATGTTGATGCAACACCAGCGTAGCCCGCAAGGGCCTTCCCCTGACATTGTTAGTTTAAAAGGTCGCCGACTGGTTTATTGTAATGAGGTAGAGGAAGGACGACATTTAGCAGAAGCGCGAGTGAAAGAGTTAACAGGGGGAGACACCTTAAGTGGTCGAGTGCCCTATGCTAAAGAAGATATTTCATTTCAACCGTCGCATAAGCTCGTCATGGTAGGCAATCATCAACCAGAAATTCACGATATGTCGCATGGTATGTGGAGACGAATGCTACTAGTCCCTTTTGACGTTATTGTTCCAGATAATAAACGTGACCCCTATTTATTAGAAAAATTGAAGACTGAAGGATCTGGAATTTTGAACTGGGCGCTGGTTGGCTATCATGATTATTTAAAGAATGGCCTACAAGTGCCTAATGTTATTAGTAATGCTACGAATGCCTACAAAGATGAGCAAGACCTTATCGGCGAGTGGATTAATGACCATTGCAAAACTGTTGTAGGTGCTCTAACGCCTAAAGGTGATGTTTATCGTGCTTATCAATACTGGGCAAGGAAACGAGGTCAATTCCCTTTAGCTCAAGGGCGATTTATAAAGCGATTATCAGATAAGGGATATAAGCGCGACGCGGGTAGACGAAATGTAACTGGGATTGAATTAAATTCCGAAGGGCGATTTGCTTCAATTAGCGTCATAAATTAGCTGATGCGCGCTTTGCGCGCTTATATGGGTATTTTATAAATCTTTTCTATAGTAAATTTCTAGGAGAGTTTTGGTAAATAGCCTTAAAAGCGCGCAAAGCGCGCACTTCATCCAAGATGTCGTGTACCACCACCAGTGATTTTTAGTAAGAAGGAAACATTATGCAATTTTACATAGATACCTACAGAGAAAATCTTCGCGCTTATAAAGATGAACTAACTCGTCAAAACCAAGAAAAAACAGAGAATATCAAACGTGCTACTCAGGTGCGTAATGCACAGCCTCTAAAAGAGCAAATAACAGAACTCATGCACACCCTACCTCCTCAGCTACTTAAACGACCATGGAGTATGTCTGATCTTATTTTAAAGCTAAATGGAAAGTACCGTGATAGGCCACATGCTAAACAAGTTGGAGAGGCACTTAAAGTGTTGGGTTGGAGGCGAGTAAGATATTGGTGTAAAGGGTACGATGGTGTTAGGTTGTGGATACCGCCTGAATGCCGAAATTAATAAGCAGAAAAATAGCGGCTCAGTTAAATGCATTTAGTGAGTAACGGCAATAACGTTGGTGTATGCGGGCTCGATAGAAAAACGCGCTGGAACTACAAGTTTTGGCAGCTAAAGAACTAATCTATAGATGAAAAATAAATTTTTACACATTAATATAAAAGCATATTCATTGCGAATGAAAAGTAATGTTAGGGTTAAGGAATAGAACAAAAATTGCGGGATGAAATGCAAAATATTGTTGAATGGAAAGCCGTAAACTCATCAAATTACCAAGGTTTTGTCGACGTTGTTATCCGAGAAATAAAAGTTTTAAATTCAAAACACAAGGGGTGATGCGTGGGGTATGTAGCTTACGATTTGGATGGAAAAGGCGCACGGATACGTGTTAGGAACTCAAATATAAATATAGGAGAATTTCTATTAATCTGAAGAGCACAAATACAGGAATTAAGAGATATTAATGAAAATAGAATCAGATGGATTGCCAAAATTTGAACTTAAAAATTTAATGCTTGGATTGGTTATTTAGCCAGATTGTAGCTAATGATTGGGGGTGTAAATAATTTTGTGTAAACGTCATTTTGCAGGACACTGCTATTTTCAGAAATGGATAAAAAATGACCATACCAAAAGCCTTACCCAACGATT
>JAYVFU010000160.1:0-10369 GCA_043772865.1 Methylophilaceae bacterium | reverse complement strand
TGGATTTAGAAGATGATAACCAAGGTGCTGTGATGGAAGAACTTGGTCGCCGTCGTGGTGATATGCTCAACATGGAGTCTGATGGTAATGGTCGCACGCGTTTGGAATATAGAATTCCAGCACGTGGATTGATCGGTTTCCAAGGTGAGTTTTTAACACTTACACGCGGTACAGGCTTAATGGCGCATATTTTTGATGAGTACGCATCTGTAAGAGCAGATATGCCGGGTCGTCGTAATGGTGTGTTGATTTCAGCTGAGCATGGCGAAGCGGTGGCTTACGCATTATGGAAGCTGCAAGACCGTGGAAAAATGTTCTCAGTGCCAGGCGACAAACTATACGAAGGTATGGTGATTGGTATTCATAGCCGTGATAACGATTTGATTGTGAACCCAATCAAAGGTAAACAACTCACTAACGTGCGTTCATCAGGTACTGATGAGGCAGTGCGTTTAATTACACCCATCGCGCTGTCATTAGAATCAGCGGTTGAGTTTATTGATGATGATGAATTGGTGGAAATTACGCCGAAAAACATTCGCATTCGTAAACGTCACTTACTAGAGCATGAGCGTAAACGCGCCATTAAAGCTTAATTTAGTGTAAGAAAACCCAGCGAAAGCTGGGTTTTTTATTGTCTACTATATGACTTTATTATTTGTACCAACAGAAGTTCGTTCAAGCATAAATTTAAAGACTATTCACTTATAGGTTTTTAGAAACGTCCAAGCTACAAAACGGCTTTGCTTTTGTCCTTGCGCCATATTTATCGTTTTAACAGTGAATGCCCCAGCTTGTGTAAGTGCCCGATATACGGCGGGGAGGGTAGATTCTTTAGATATTAAGCTGGTAAACCACCGTACTTGCGTGGCAAAAGCTTTACTCTCTGCCACCATGCCGCAAATAAAAGCTTCTTCACCGCCTACGCATACGAGTTCATGAGCATTGCCACCAAAATTGAGGGCGATTGCTTGCTTGGGTATTTGCTTTTTATTACCAGCTAATCCTTTTAATTTGCGGCGTGTGCCAGCTTCTGCTTCAGTTATTGAGGCATGAAAAGGCGGATTGCACATTGTAATATCGTATTGCTCACCTTCACGAATAATACCTTTGAAATAGTGAGATACATCAATTTGTAAGCGTAACTCAATGTCAGAGGCTAAATTTGAGTTGGCTTTAATAATTGCATTGGCGTTCTCTAATGCACTAGCATCAATATCTGTGCCTACAAACTGCCAGCTATATTCATAATTTCCAATTAAGGGGTAAATCATATTAGCGCCTGTGCCAATATCTAAAATGCGTATATCTTTGTTGTGATTAGCGTTACCTAATAAATCAGCTAAATAATGAATATAATCAGCGCGACCTGGTATTGGTGGGCAGAGATAATATTTGGGAATAGACCAACTTTGCACACGATAGTGATGTAATAGCAAAGCTTGATTGAGCGCAATAACCGCTTGGGGGTTAGCAAAATCAATTGAAGCATCACCGTAAGCATTAGGCTTTACATGGCTTGCTAACGCTGGCGAACTTATAGTGAGTGCAGAAAAGTCGTAGCGCTCTCGATGCTGATTGCGTGGATGCAATACGGTTTTTGTTTGCATGAGTTTTTATTTATTAGCTTAACTGTTGTGCTTAAGTTCTGCGCCTAAGTGATGGGCTCAGTAATTCTTATCAGAAGCTGATTTATAAATTTCACAGTTAATGGTGACGGTGTTTTTTTCATCCATTAGCCATATTTCATCATCTTGAATATTGCACTGTAACTGCATATTTTTTTGTGCCATGACGGCAATTGCACGCGTGCTTTCTTGTGGAATATTGATAATCGTGAGGTTGTTTTGCCGTGCAAAATCTTTTGAATTTTGCTCATACCAAATTTGCGCTGCTCGACCGCCGTAGCAATACACAATCACTTGTTTAGCACGTCCACAGGCTTTGCGGATAAGTCTTTCTTCTGGTAAGCCTACGTCTATCCATAGCTCAATGGCGCCTGTAAAATCTTTTTTCCAGATGTCTGCCTCTTCATCGTTGGTCATGCTTTGACCAAATGATAAGTACTCTTGTGCATGTATGGCAAAAGCTAATAAACGCACCATCATGCGTTCATCAGTCTCTGATGGTTCTTGCGATAAAATTAGCGCATGTTCAGCGTAATAATGCCGCTGCATATCTGCGATTTGTAGGTTAGCTTTAAATACAGTCGCTCTAATGGCCATAATTTAATTTAGCAGGTAAAAGGTAATTAAAGGGCACGCTAATAAAAAACCAAATAACAGTAAGCCAGATAATCCAGACTGCTGTCATTAGGTTTTTAAGCACTATTCAACGCCTTGGCTGGTTAAGTACTCTTCATAATTACCTGAGAAATCTACAATGCCATCTGCTTTAACTTCTAAAATACGTGTGGCAATTGAACTGACAAATTCGCGGTCATGGCTTACAAAAATCAGCGTGCCTTTATATTTGTCCAACGCCGTATTGAGCGCTTCAATAGATTCCATATCCATGTGGTTGGTTGGCTCATCCATCAGTAATACATTGGTTTTAGCTAACATTAGCTTACCGTAGAGCATGCGACCTTTTTCGCCGCCTGAAAGCACTTTGACAGATTTTTTAGTATCTTCACCACCAAACAGTAAGCGACCTAACATGCTACGTACCACTTGGTCATCGTCGGTAGGTTGACGGCATTGCGTCATCCACTCGAATAAATCTTCGCCTTGTTCAAATTCGTATTCGTGATCTTGTGCAAAGTAACCAATATTCGCTTTTTCTGCCCATTTAACTTCACCGTGCTTAGCTTGCAAATCACCTGCTAAACAGCGAAGCAAGGTAGTTTTACCAATACCATTTTCACCAATAATCGCAATTTTTTCACCCGCTTCAATCATTAATTCAACATCGTTGAATAACGGTTTATCAAAGCCATGCGATAGTTTTTTAAGCTCAACTGCGTTGCGATGTAATTTTTCACGTTCGTCGTAATCAAAACGAATAAACGGAAATTGACGGCTAGAAGGTTTAAACTCTTCAATTTTAATTTTATCGATTTGTTTAGCGCGGCTGGTTGCTTGTTTAGCTTTTGAGGCATTGGCTGAAAAACGACGTACAAAGTCTTGCAAATCAGCTACTTGTTGTTTAGCTTTAGCGTTATCTTTAGCTTGTTGTGCGCGTGCGGCAGTACTTGCTTCCATGTAATCATCGTAATTACCTGGGTAAATCGTCAGTTTGCCATAATCCATATCGCAGGTATGCGTACAGACTTGATTTAAAAAATGGCGGTCATGCGAGATGATAATCATGGTGCAATCGCGGTTATTGAGTACATCTTCTAACCAACGAATGGTATTGATATCCAAGTTATTGGTCGGCTCATCGAGCAATAAGATATCAGGATTTGAGAATAGCGCTTGTACCAATAACACCCGCAATTTCCACCCTGGTGCGACAGCACTCATGGGGCCATTGTGTTGTTCAATGGGGATGCCCACACCTAGTAATAGTTCACCGGCACGCGCTTCAGCAGTATAGCCATCATATTCTGCATATACGCCTTCTAACTCGGCGGCACGCATGTAGTCTTCCTCTGTGGCTTCCATGTTCTCGTAAATGGCATTTTTTTCTACATTGGCTTTCCACATTTGCTCGTGACCCATCATCACAACATCTAAAACGCGGATGTCTTCATAAGCAAATTGATCTTGGCGCAAAAATGACATGCGTTCGTTAGATTCAATCGATAAATTGCCAGATGTAGGCTCTAGCACGCCAGCCAATATTTTCATATAGGTGGATTTGCCACAACCATTCGCACCAATTAAGCCATAACGATTATTATCGCCAAACTTAACCGAAACGTTTTCAAATAATGGCTTAGCGCCAAATTGCATCGTAATATTATTGCTAATTAACATAGTGTCTTCTTTAATTTAAATCGTATTTTTTGTTCGAGCGCTCTAGGTAATAAAAGCTGAGCTCTTAGAACTGTGTTCTTAAAATGTATTGTTAAAACGTATTCTGTATAACCACTTCGTTCATGGCAAGTTGCCCACTTCTTGGGCGCGCTGGCTGTAAAGCCTTGCCAACAACGACAAACATAGCTGGCGTATGGTCTGCTGGCAGATTAAGTAATTTAGCTACTGCATCAAAATCAAAGCCGTCCATTGGGCAAGTATCATAACCCATCTCTTTAGCGGCGAGCATAATCGTCATGGCTGCCATACCGCAAGAACGCATAGCTTCATCGCGTTGCATGGTTTCTTTACCTGTATAAAAATGTCCAATCGCAGGTACTAATTGGTCAGCTACCGCTTTTGGCGCGTCTTTCCAGTAACGTTCTGGCTGTTTAGCCCAAGCTTGTAAATCTGCAGTTATTACAATAAGCAACGAAGCTTCTTGCACTTGCCCTTGATTCCAGCTTACCGCCCGTATTTGATGGCGTAACACAGGGTCTGAAACCACAACAAAACGCCAATGCTGAATATTGAAAGCGGTGGGTGAGAGCATCGCTAAAGACAATAGCTGGTCGATTTCAGTTTGTGTCATTTGGTGGGTACTATCAAATGCCTTAACTGAACGGCGCGATTCTATGGCTTGGATAACATTCATATTAATTTCTTTACTCAATTGTGAGGACAGCTACTTGATAAATATGTGCTTAATAATGCACTGCGATGACTTCTAAATTTAAGTTACCTGCGGGACGATACCAAACAACACTTTCGCCTATTTTGTGCCCAATCAATGCTTTTGCAAGTGGCGACACCCAACTTACTTTATTCACCGTGATATCCGCTTCATCTTCACCGACAATCATAAACTGATGCAAAATCCCTTCATCATCTTCTACATCAATAGTAGCGCCAAATAAAACTACATCAGCATTTTGCGGCATATGCTCAGCAACAATGGCACTTACTTGACGTGCTGACAAATAGCGCATATCGCGCTCTAGCATGGCAATTTTTTGCTTGGCTAGTGCATCATCTTTGTTAGCTAATAAAACGCTACGTTCTTTCTCTGCGGCTTCAAGTTGTAACTTTAATTGTTGCAAACCATGAGGTGTTACATAGTTAGGATATTCGCTTAATGCGCGTTCTGGTAATTCGGTACCAGCATCATCACTTTCTTTAGTAAACGCACGGCTCATGATATTTTAGGGGATTATTCCCACTCAATAGTTGCTGGTGGTTTGCCAGAAATATCGTATACCACGCGATTAATGCCTCTCACCTCGTTAATGATTCTATTTGATACTTTACCTAGTAGCGCATATGGCAGTTCTGCCCAATGTGCCGTCATAAAGTCACTAGTTACAACCGCACGCAAGGCTACTACGTAATCATAAGTGCGCCCATCGCCCATTACGCCTACAGATTTAACTGGTAAAAACACAGTGAAAGCCTGACTAGTCAATTCGTACCAGGTTTTGCCCGTTTTTTCACATTGGGTATTGCGTAACTCTTCAATAAAAATGGCATCTGCACGCTGTAAAAGTTGTACAAATTCAGTTTTTACTTCGCCCAAAATACGTACACCTAAGCCTGGGCCTGGAAAAGGGTGGCGATATACCATATCGGCTGGTAAGCCAAGTGCTACGCCCAACTCGCGTACTTCATCTTTAAATAAATCGCGTAGTGGCTCTAATAGCTTTAAGCCTAATTTTTCTGGTAAGCCACCTACGTTGTGGTGACTCTTGATGGTGACAGCTTTTTTAGTTTTAGCACCACCAGATTCAATCACATCAGGGTAAATAGTGCCTTGTGCAAGCCATTTTGCATTGACACGCTTTTTAGCCTCCACCAAAAAAACCTCAACAAATTCGCGACCAATAATTTTACGTTTAGCTTCGGGCTCAGAAACGCCTGCCAAGTGCCTCATGAATTGCTGAACCGCATCCACCCGAATGACTTTTGCATGTAAACGGCCAGCAAACATATCCATGACCATATCGCCTTCATTTAATCTCAGTAACCCGTGATCAACGAATACGCAAGTCAGTTGATCGCCAATGGCACGGTGAATGAGTGCCGCGGCTACGGATGAATCCACACCGCCAGATAAACCCAAAATGACTTCTTCATCGCCAACTTGCGCTTTAATTTTAGCAACAGCTTCAGTAATGTAATCACCCATAATCCAGTCAGGTTTTGCTGCACAAATATCAAGCACAAAGCGATTTAACATAGCTTGCCCTTGTTGAGTGTGCGTGACTTCAGGGTGAAATTGCACTGCATAGAATTTGCGTGTTTCATCTGCCATGGCCGCGATGTGGGTGGTTTCGTTGCTTGCAATCACTTTAAAACCAGCGGGTAATTGGGTGACTTTATCACCATGGCTCATCCATACATTGAGTAAGCCGTGACCCTGTTCATTTACACGATCTTGGATGCCATTAAATAAAGCAGAATGGCCGCGTGCGCGTACTTCAGCATAGCCAAATTCGCGTTTATGACCAGCTTCAACACGCCCGCCTAGTTGCTGCGCCATCGTTTGCATGCCATAACAAATGCCTAGCACTGGAACACCTAGTTCAAATACGGCTTGTGGTGCTTTGTCAGTTTCTTCTTCGTAAACGCTGGCGTGGCTTCCAGAAAGAATAATGCCTTGTGCGCCAAAATTACGGACAAACTCATCAGATACATCACAGGAATGAATTTCACAATACACATGGGCCTCACGAACACGACGTGCGATAAGTTGAGTGACTTGGGAGCCGAAGTCGAGAATTAGGATTTTAGAAGGTGACATTTAGGGTAAAGCCAAAAAATATTAGGGTCATTAAATACGGTGTTATTAAAATATTAAGGGCAAACAGCTTTAAGTCAATATTAAAGTTGTTTGCCCAACTAAGCTTTATAAAATATAAGCTTAGCTAAATATAGGCTTAGTTAAATATTAATCAACGCGATAGTTAGGCGCTTCTTTCGTAATTTGTACATCGTGCACATGGGACTCGCGCATGCCAGCGGATGTGATTTGTACAAACTCGGCCTTGCTACGCATTTCGTCAATCGTTGCACAACCTACATAACCCATTGAAGCGCGTAAGCCACCCATGAGTTGATGAATCACCGCGAGTACACTGCCTTTGTAAGGCACGCGACCTTCAATACCTTCTGGTACTAATTTGTCTGCATTGCCATTGTTATCTTGAAAGTAACGGTCACTAGATCCTTTTTGCATGGCGCCAATGGAACCCATGCCGCGGTAAGACTTATATGAGCGACCTTGAAAAAGCTCGATTTCACCTGGCGCTTCTTCGGTACCTGCAAACATACCGCCTAGCATCACGGTGTACGCGCCAGCTGCAATCGCTTTTGAGATATCGCCAGAAAAGCGAATGCCTCCGTCTGCAATAAATGGCACGCCAGTTCCACGTAAAGCCTCTTCTACATTAGCAATTGCGCTGATCTGTGGTACACCGACACCTGCAACAATACGTGTGGTGCAAATAGAACCTGGGCCAATGCCGACTTTGACGGCATCTGCCCCAGCATCTACTAATGCTAATGCAGCAGAAGCTGTTGCAATGTTACCGCCGATGACTTGAATATGTGGAAAGTGTTTTTTCACCCAAGTGACACGGTCTAAAACCCCTTGTGAATGACCATGTGCTGTATCAACCACAATGACATCGACACCTGCATCTGCTAATGCGTAAACGCGATCTTCAGTATCAGCGCCAACACCGACAGCTGCACCCACACGTAAGCGGCCTTTACCATCTTTACATGCTAATGGATGGTCACTTGATTTTTGAATATCTTTAACAGTGATTAAACCTTTTAGCGTGTCATGGTCATCAATCACTAATACACGTTCTAGACGATGTTGATGTAATAGTGCAATGGCTTGTTCACGTGGTGCGCCTTCTTTAATCGTTACTAAACGATTACGTGGCGTCATGATGTTTTGAATAGGTTGGTCTAAATTGGTTTCAAAACGTAAATCACGGTTAGTCACAATACCAACCACTTTGCCGTTATCAACCACTGGCAAACCAGAAATTTTATGCATTTGTGTAAGTTCAATGACATCACGCACTGTCATATGGCTTTGAATGGTAATTGGGTCATGCACAATGCCAGACTCAAAACGTTTGACACGTGAAACATGCGCAGCTTGCTTAATTGGCGTCATATTTTTATGAATGATGCCCATACCGCCTTCTTGCGCTAAGGCAATCGCCAAGGGTGCTTCAGTCACGGTATCCATTGCGGCGGATACTAAAGGAATATTAAGTTGAATACCACGAGTGAGTTGAGTTGCGAGGCTAACTTCACGAGGGAGCACATTTGAATGCGCGGGAACTAATAAAACATCATCAAAAGTAAGAGCTTGTTGCAATAAACGCATTTTAAACCTTTTCGCGCAAAACAAGATTATACCGATTTGTTTTACCTCTGGCTATTGTAGCTGTATTGTTTTGTATGAGCTAAAAATAATGCCCAGAATTTTTAACATCAATTGCCAATTTTTAATCTGATAATTATGTGATTTATCATAGTGGTAACCAGTTTAAATTGATTTAATTTCTTGTTAACCAACTGACTTAAAATGCGTTAATATTATGTGTGACTAAAATTTGTAACGAATTGTATTTTTTTGTTAAAATTGTATCGTAATCATTATATTAAAAATAATAAATTTGAGTAAAAGTACATATTTAAAGTCTTATTGCGGGTTAGTGAGATTGTTAAACGGTGTTCTGGGGAGTAGTGTATGAAGATATTGGCATTTATTACTTTGTTGTTAATAAATTCTTTTGTAAATGCGGAAATTATTAAGTACAAAAGCGAAACAGGTAACTGGGCATATTCTGATGTTCCGCCACCACCTACCATTAAACAAGAGGTTGTTGGTAAAAGAAAAACCGTGCCAATTGGTGTAACGCCAGTGGCTACTGCGACTTCTGTGGATGCAAAAAAAACTGGTAAATCTAAAGTTGTTAACTCTAAAGATATTGATAATGAAATAGCGGCTTTAAAAAGACAAAAAATTGCTGAACAAGAAAAACACAACAAGGAAGTTGCAGATGAGCAAGTTAAGATTAAAGCGGATAACTGTAAGGCAGCAAGAGCCAATTTAGCGGCTTACACTCAGGGCGGTCGAATTTATAAAACCAATGATAAGGGTGAGCGCGATTATTTGGACGACAAAGCGCTAGACGCTGGTAAAGTTCAAACGCAACAGGATGTTGAAACTAATTGTAGTTAGTTTTTAAGATAAAATTAGTAAATAAAGGGGCATTTGCCCCTTTATTTTTTTGTTGATACTTTTTAATATTTGGCTAAATTACTTACCTACTCTGCGACCAAAACTTACCGCATAAGCAGCAGGACGCGCCAATAAAATGGGGTCATCAGATGGCTCAACACCATCTACTAGTGTTAATGGATTATACATCGTACCTTTTTCAAATTTTACGCCATCCGCATTCATTGTTTTTAATGTCAATGTGCCTAAATTGACTACTTTTCTGTTCGCTGGCCAGCTCACTGTAGCATCATTAATTACATCGCCTTTTTGGGCAACTTGTAATGCAATACTATATTTAATTGTGCCAGTTTTTAAACGTGCTGGCAGCTCTTCCATCAAATAGTTTGGCGCTGCTTTAGTTGTTTCATCTTTTGTTAAATATTTAGCGCCAGCTAATGGTTTAATTAAATAACGACCATAGTGCACTTCGCCTTTAGCATTAGTAAATTTAAATGCATTCACGCCAAAAAATGGTTGATTAGCAAAGCTTATTGGCGCTGGTTTTGGTGTGGTTACAAACTTTTTAGCAGCAGGATGAGACTGTAAAAACTGTTCTATTAGGCTAGGCTTTGGTGATTCTGGCGTTGTTGCAGCCACGGCATTGAGTAAACCTAAAAAATCTTCTGGTTTTGCTGATGGAAAGCCATTTACTGAAATAACGACCATATCAGTCACTTCATCTTTCGGTAAATTAAAGCGTATCGCCATACCTTTTGGAAAGGCATTTCCATCTGCATCTGGAATATTAGGCACGCCCGTAGCGTCAGAAAAACGCACGGTTACAGGTGTTGTAGTTTTGCCCTGTAAGTATGATGCTTTAGTAATGGTGGAAGCTGTAGGCGCGGCAGTAAATTCACCGTCTACTACAATGCCTTTAGCATGGTTAGAACGAAAGCCTGCGTGTGGGCCACCTGATAGTTTAGTCAGTGTATCTACAATTTGTTCAACTACTGGTTTAGCTGTTGGTGCTGTATCTGCGTAAACATTGGCTACGCTAAATGCAAGTAGGCCGATGCCAAATAACGCTTTTGAAGAAAATCTATTCATGTTAAATCCTATAGTTTGAAATTAAAAAAACGGTAAACAATTACTTAGTAAG
>JAYVFU010000159.1:0-10378 GCA_043772865.1 Methylophilaceae bacterium | reverse complement strand
TGTTATGAAAAAATATCTAAACAAATTTCACCCGAAGAATACAATCTGGTATTAGAAAAAAAACTGAGAAGCTATAACAAACAAAAAGGATTATTTGATGATATCTAAATTAATTAAATTGTAAACAACATGTTCTATAACTTCATATTGCATCCCAAAATGCTCTTAATGAAAAAGTATTTAAAACACTTCAGTGATTAATTTAAATTTAGTTTGAAATCTGTATAAAAATAACCGATCCGCTATAAACTTAATTTTTGTTTAACAAATATTGAGAATGTATATTCTTTACACATTTACAAGGTGTGACATAGTCTAACTGTTAACAAATATACTTTACAATTTAAATTTGAGTTATAAATAAAAAAACCCCTGTAAACTATTGGTCTACAGGGGTTTTATTTACACTTTACTAAATGGTATTCGTCAGAACGGAATATCGTCTTCAAAATCATCAAAACCTGAACTACTTGTGCTTGAACTATTAGCACTTGAGTTGGCAGGTGCTTGCTTATTGGCAGGCTTATCTGCTTGACGTGTTGGCGCTTGATTATAATTAACTTGACCACCAACACTTTGATCCATACCATCATCATAATTAGCACTTGCGCCGCCAGCACCAACGCGCCCACCGAGCATTTGCATTTGGTCGGAGATAATTTCTGTGGTGTAACGATCTTGGCCTTCTTTAGTTTGCCATTTACGTGTTTGCAAACGACCTTCTACATAAACGCTTGAACCTTTTTTAAGATATTCGCCCGCGATTTCGGCCAATTTGCGATACATGACAATATTGTGCCATTCGGTACGGTCTTGCTTAACGCCGGCTTTGTCTTTCCAGCTATCGGTGGTGGCAATGCTAAAATTACAGACAGCTTCACCGTTAGGCATAAAGCGCATCTCTGGGTCGCGCCCCAAATTGCCGACTAAAATTACTTTATTGACTGATGCCATGGCTTATCCTCCTATGAGCTTTTGCACGAGATTGTCATCCCACTCGCGCTGATTATCTATTTTTAACACAATTTTTGCTTCATTTGCAAATACAGTAGCTTCACGCACACCCGCTATTTTAAGTAGTTTATCTGCTAATTCACGTGTTTTTTGTTCACTTGCGGTTAAGGCATTAAGCAAGGTTTTATCTTGTATGCTGTACATTTTGGTTTTAACTGCCATGGGCGCTTGCATACTGAGCGCAAATAACAACCACATGCCCATTAATACACTACAAAAGATAAATACCGCAGAATTATTATAGTGGTGCGCTAAATAGCCGCCCATCACGCCGCCAACAAATACACCCAACGATTGACACGTATTATACACGCCTATCGCCGTGCCTTTTGTGGCAGCGGGGGCGATTTTACTGATAATACTTGGCAGGCTAGCTTCTAAAGTATTAAAAGCAACAAAGTAAGCCGTAAGCGAAAACACGATGCCCCAAAATGAATGTATAAAGCTGGCAAACAGTAATTGCGCCACCACCATAATGGCAATCGCACAAACGAATACCTGTTTCATTTTTGCACGTTTTTCAGCGTAAATAATCGCAGGCACCATCAACACAAAAGAAATCATCAGCACTGGTAGATAAATTTTCCAGTGCTGATTAACGCCCCACCCTGGAATGGCTTTTAGTGCGAATGGCACCACAATAAACAGCGCCATTTGTGCAGCATGTAAGGCAAAAATACCAAAATTTAAGCGTAATAACTGGGTGTCTTTAAGAACTAGTTTTAAGCTAGCACATGAGGCCTGCGCATCAGAATGAAAACTGCTCAACACTGGATTAGGTACAACAAATTTAACCACCAGCATAGCGAGTACAGTCAAAATACCAGTCATCATAAAAATGCCAGGCACGCCAATGAGTTGATTAAGCGCTGGCCCAGCAATAAGCGATAACGCGAAAGTAATCCCAATGGTGCCGCCTATCATCGCCATGGCTTTAGTGCGATGCTCGTCAGAAGTTAAATCTGCGACCAATGCGGTTACTGCGGCAGAAACTGCACCTGCACCTTGAATAGCCCTGCCCACAATAATCATCTCAATACTCGTTGCGTAAGCCGCGACAAAGCTACCAATAGCAAAAATAGTTAAGCCGAAATAAATCACTTTTTTACGACCAAATTTATCGGATGCCATGCCAAAAGGTAATTGAAAAATCGCTTGTGTAAGGCCATAAGCGCCCAGCGCCCAACCTATCATTGCGCTACTGGGCTGGCTGGGTAAGGTGGATGCATAAATGGCAAAAATCGGCAGAATCAAAAACATACCGAGCATGCGCAAGCCGTAAATTGAAGCTAAACTTAAACTAGCGCGCATTTCTAGCGCTGACATACGATCGGAGTTACTGAGTGGCATAATTGGTGCTTTAGGTTTTATTAAAAGAGATTATTTAGTTAGATGTTTTAAAGGAAATTTTAATAATAGTGCGAATTTAAATGGCTAGAATTCAACTAATTTGTGTAATTGCAAACATTAATAATGAATAATTTTTGTTAAAAATATTAAGCACTGCCGCAAAAACTAAGTATATTAGCAGGTTGCTCTTAATTAAGTATAAAGCTTCAAGAAAAATATGGAATACATCAAAGTACGTGGCGCCAGAACACACAATTTAAAGAACATTTCGCTGGATATTCCGCGTAATAAAATGGTGGTGATTACAGGGCTTTCTGGCAGTGGTAAGTCATCACTTGCGTTTGATACCTTGTATGCAGAAGGTCAGCGCCGCTATGTAGAAAGCTTATCTGCTTACGCGCGGCAATTTTTGGCACGTATGGATAAACCCGATGTTGATTTAATTGAGGGCTTATCACCTGCGATTTCAATTGAGCAAAAATCCACCTCACACAACCCACGTTCTACTGTGGGCACTGTTACCGAAATTCATGATTATTTACGTTTACTTTACGCGCGCGCGGGCGATCCAGAATGTCCTGATCACAATATTAAATTGCAGGCGCAAACCGTGACTGAAATGGTCGATGGCGTTTTAAAATTGCCTGTTGATACCAAAATCATGATTTTGGCACCCGTCGTGGCTAATCGCAAAGGTGAGCAAGTTGATTTATTTGATGACCTCAAATCACAAGGTTTTGTGCGCGTACGTGTTGATGGCGAAATTTACGAAATGGATGCACTGCCTAAACTTTCCAAAACCACAAAACATACGGTAGATGTTGTCGTTGACCGCATTAAAGTCAATGTTGAAATTAAGCAAAGACTAGCCGAAAGTTTTGAAACTGCATTGCGTTTAGCCGAAGGCAAAGCCATTGCAGTGGAAATGGATAATGGACAAGAGCATTTATTTTCCGCTAAATTTTCTTGTCCAGTTTGTGATTACTCACTTGCCGAATTAGAGCCGCGTTTATTCAGCTTTAACAACCCGATGGGTGCTTGCCCTAAATGTGATGGCTTAGGCAATATGAGCTTTTTTGACCCTAAACGGGTGGTGGCTTTTCCGCATTTATCACTCGCCAGCGGCGCGATTAAGGGCTGGGATAAGCGTAATCAGTTTTATTTTCAAATGCTGTTAAGCTTAAGTGAGCATTATAAATTTGATTTAGAAACACCGTTTGAAACCTTGCCAGAAGCCACGCAAGATTTGCTGTTAAATGGCTCTGGTCGTGAAGCGATTGCCTTTAAATACCTCAATGAACGCGGCATGTTCTTTACTAAAACGCATACATTTGAAGGTATATTAAACAACCTACAACGCCGCTATCACGAAACTGATTCCACCACGGTGCGGGAAGAATTAGCGAAATATCTCAATAGCCAAACTTGTCCAGATTGCAGCGGCACCCGTTTACGTCGCGAAGCACGCCATGTCAAAGTGGGTAATCAGAATATTCATCAAGTATGTGAAGTGCCCTTGAAAGTGGCGCTCAACTTTTTTGAAACACTGCAATTAGAAGGTGCAAAACTCGCCATTGCAGATAAAATTGTAAAAGAAATTAGCAATCGCCTTAAATTTTTAACTAATGTTGGGTTGGAATATTTATCTCTATCACGATCTGCAGAAACGCTATCGGGCGGCGAAGCGCAACGTATTCGCTTAGCCAGTCAAATTGGCAGTGGTTTAACGGGTGTGATGTATGTGCTGGATGAGCCATCCATCGGCCTGCATCAGCGCGATAACGACAGGTTATTAGATACGCTTAAACGCTTACGTGATATTGGCAATAGTGTCATTGTGGTGGAGCATGATCAAGATGCGATTATGGCGGCAGATTATGTGATTGATATTGGACCAGGCGCAGGTGTGCATGGTGGGCAGATTATGGCTGAAGGTACGCCGCAAGAAGTGCAAGCAAACCCAAACTCGCTCACGGGGCAATATTTAAGCGGCAAAAAACAGATTATGTACAACCACGCACGTACTAAACCTGATGCGGCGCGCTGGCTAAAAATGACCTCGGCTACTGGGCATAACTTAAAAGATGTTACGCTTAATTTGCCAGTTGGCTTAATGACCTGCGTAACAGGAGTATCTGGCAGTGGGAAATCTACACTGATTAACGACACACTTTACCGTGTTGTGGCGCAACATTTATACGGTAGTAGTACTGAGCCATCGGCATTTGCGCATATTGAAGGGCTGGAATTTTTTGATAAAGTAGTCGATGTTGACCAAAGCCCAATTGGTCGCACACCACGCTCCAACCCAGCTACTTATACAGGCTTATTTACGCCAATTCGCGATTTATTTGCGGCGGTGCCAGAAAGCCGCGCACGCGGTTATGGGCCAGGTAGATACTCATTTAACGTAAAAGGTGGCCGCTGCGAAGCTTGCCAAGGTGATGGCGTATTGCGCGTAGAAATGCACTTTTTGCCTGATGTTTATGTGCCTTGTGATGTATGTAAAGGCATGCGCTATAACCGCGAAACCTTAGAAATTAATTTCAAAGGTAAAAATATCCACGAAATTTTAGCCATGACGGTGGAGGTGGCGCATGAATTTTTTAGCGCGCAACCTGTTATTTCGCGCAAGCTAAAAACCTTATTAGACGTAGGCTTGGGCTATATTACGTTGGGGCAATCTGCCACCACGCTATCTGGCGGAGAAGCGCAGCGTGTTAAATTATCGCTAGAATTAAGCAAACGCGACACTGGCCGCACTTTGTATATTCTAGATGAGCCCACCACAGGTTTGCATTTTGCAGATATTCAATTATTACTCGATGTCATTCACCGTTTACGTGATGCTGGTAACACCATGGTGATTATTGAGCATAATTTAGACGTGATTAAAACCGCAGATTGGATTATTGATATGGGCCCTGAAGGCGGTGATGGCGGTGGTATGGTGGTAGCAGAAGGCACACCAGAATTAGTCGCCGAATGTAAAGCGAGTTATACAGGTAGATATTTAAAGCCGATGTTGGCAAGCTAACACTATGTAGTGAGCATACCAGTAGCCGTAATAACTAATCAATTAAACAAATAGGCAATCAAATGTAAGAATCCGCCTCTTTGACAAAGGCTCTATAAGTTTCAATGCGCTCTGGCAATGCAGCTACATCCACATCCATGATTTTAGCCACATGGGGGTTCAAGGTTTGCGCAATTTCATCGGCAGGTTTATTGGCTTGTATATCAAATGAAATATGTGCCGCCATGTAAACCAGTGGCGCTAAAGTACAAGCCATATCGTGCATAGGATCTGCGTAATAACGTATCACACGCTGAATTTCTACTGGAAAGTTCCAACGCTTAGCGAGTTCTTCGCCCACTTCACAGTGATCTAAACCAATGACAGAATGCTCAATAGATTTTCTTTCCAGCACACATAAACCTTTGCACATACTCTCCACTTCAGCACCAGCAATAGGGAAAACAATATGAATCGGCAATTGGCCTATGCTGTGCATGAGCGCAGCAATATAAGCGGTTTCTGAATCCTGTTTACGCTCCACACAAAGTTGACGTGCAATGCTAGCTGTCACCAAACTATGTCGCCAGAAACGTTTTAAATCTAAGCCTTGTACATTAGTAAAAGCCGCTGTAACGCCAGAAGCCACCACTAAGGTTTTAAGGTTTCTTAAACCAATCAATGTAATGGCTTCATCTATAGTTTTAACAGTGCGGCTTGCGCCGTAATAAGATGAATTAGATAAGCGCAATATTTTGGCAGACATCACTAAATCATGATCAATTTTATGGGCAAGTTGTTTGTAATCAACATCTTCATCATTTAACATCAAGGTGACTTCTTGCACCACTTTGGGCAACATAGGCAAGTTGGTAATCTTATTAAAAAACTGATCAATTGCGCTCATATTGGCTTTACCCTTATTATTAATTTTCAATTAAAAATTCTATTTGTCAGATGTTAACTTGACATTATCACCTTCAAATCTTTTAATAGAATGCTAATAATAGGGTAACTTGGCAGATGAAATAAATAGACGAATTAGTAGATGATTTACTAAATGGAATCAATGCCAATTTAACGGTTATACCAAATCAAATATCAAAGCCTGTTTAACAATCTTTATTGAAATAATTCACTACGGCAATTCCGCTGAGGGCATGCGCGCCTGAATTGTGGCAGTATGTCGGCTTAAATAGCCGGTAGATTTGTGGGCATCATAATAACGCGGGTTAGGTATCATGGCGGCTAGCTTTGCGGCTTGATTACTCGATAAATTAGCCGCACTGGTTTTAAAATAATGACGCGCGGCAGCCTCTGCACCAAATACGCCATTACCCCATTCGATGCTATTTAAGTAAATCTCTAAAATGCGTCGCTTACTTAATACTTTTTCTAACATCACGGTAATGATAGCCTCCTCCCCTTTGCGCCAAGGCGTACGTTTGCTAGATAAAAATAGATTTTTTGCCAATTGCTGGCTAATGGTAGAACCGCCTGCCACTAATTTGCCTTTTTTTAGATTTTTTTCATAAGCTTTTTGAATGCCTTCCCAATCAAACCCTTCGTGATCATTAAATTTAGCATCTTCGCTTGCAATAACCGCGCGCTTTAAATTGTTAGAAATCTTGCTGTAATCGACCCATTTATGACGTAATTCTGCATCTGGATTTTCATCTTGAAAAATTGCCAAGCGATCTTCCATAAACGCGCTAGAGTGTGGATTAAATTTTACCCACCAACAAATATGCAAAAAAATCCATAGTTGGTAAACAACCATAAAAACACTAAAAGCCACCAAAGCGCGCGTTAAATAGCCACTTTTACTACTAGGTTTAGTAAAAAACCAAGTTTTTAATCCCATGATTTTTTACTCGTAGATTTTTGGCTCATAGAATTTCACTCATAGACTTTAATTTATAGCGCTCGTACCATTTGCATCACAGCCTGGGTGTTTGGTCTGACACCACGCCACACATAAAAAGCTTCCGCCGCTTGTTCAACCAACATACCTAGTCCATCAGCTACCTGTGCGCCAGCAGTTCTGGCTTGCGTCATAAAAGGCGTTTCCCGTCCATACATCATGTCGTAAGCTAATGCGTTTGGTGCAAAAATTGTCGATGGCAGTGGTAGTGGCGTGTCGGTTAACCCTGTAGAAGTGGCATTAATTACGATATCAAATTGCTGCTGCTGTAAATCATCAAAAGCATGAGCACTTACAGATACCAGATGGTAATCACCATGTGTTTGGACTTTTTTAACCATATTCAATGCTTTATCAAGGCTTCGGTTTGTAATTACCAATAGCGCTGGAGAGCCTGCAAGTATTGGATGTAACACACCTTCTGCCGCACCACCAGCACCAATTAATAACACACGCTTGCTGGCAAAACTCACATTTAAATTATGCGTAATATCGTGTACCAAACCTACGCCATCAGTGTTGTCACCCATGATTTGGTCGCCCGTAAATATAAGCGTATTTACCGCACCTGCATCACTGGCACGCTCAGTTAAACTATTCACCAAATTAAAAGCTTCCAATTTAAAAGGCACGGTTACATTAGCACCACCATAGCCCTGCGCTATTAAGCAACCAACTGTTTCAGAAAAACCATCTAACGGCGCACAAATACGCTCATATTGCAGCACCTGCCCAGTTTGCGCGGCAAAGGCTGCGTGAATAATAGGAGATTTACTATGAGCAATCGGGTTACCAATAACGGCATATTGCGCGAGCGTTTCAAGGGGTACTACTAAGTTCATATAAATGTCATTAACTTAAAGTAGCCAGTTTATTTAGGCATTAGTCCAAGGCAGGCCTGCATGTTTCCAGCCATTTATGAGTGTGCGCTGTTTATCTGCATTTGCCTCGCCTTCAAAGCCTTCAAGCATATTAAACGCCTGCGTAAAACCAAGTTGTTGTGCAATTACAGCAGCATTGTGTGAGCGCCCACCTGTGCGGCACATGAAAATCACTAAGGCATTTTTATCAATTTGCGCAGTGAGTTGCGCAGCAAAGTCAGCGTTAGGAACCATACCCGGGTAAAATGCCCATTCGATTGCAGTGGCACCTGGCACACGCCCGACCAATTCCAATTCGGCACGGGTGCGCACATCTACCAGCTTTACACTAGCGTTAGTTTGTAACAGCTCATAAGCTTCTTGTGGTGTTAAAGCTCCCGCGTAAAATAAATCATTTTGTGCCGCACGTGATTGCGCTGTGTTCAAAATTGGTGATACGGGCTGATTATTGCTGTTGTCAATTGTCATGTGATGTTCGCTTTCTGTCTCTCATTAATTGCTTTAATGCAAAGTGGTCACGGTAAGTTGCTACTTAACACCTCAAAAGTATAACCTCATTTTACACGGGTTTTATGAGGCATCAAGGTTTGCACTAAATTGGTGCTCATTGCCTTAAAGGGCTTTATTATGGTGCATCACAATATGGACGTATTTGTAAATCCTTCAAACAAAATGAGAATTTTCACTTTTTCAGTGGCACACTTCCTGCTAATATAACTTGTTAATAAATTATTTGTTTATAGTTTTTATTACAGCAACCACCACAATAGTTTAGGAGATTCAAATGGCATCAGTAGCAGATGTAATGAAGATGGTCGAAGAAAACGACATTAAATTTGTCGATTTCCGTTTTACAGATACGCGCGGTAAAGAACAACACGTGACAGTGCCAGTTTCTGCATTTAACGAAGATAAATTCACCGAAGGTCACGCGTTTGACGGCTCTTCAATTGCTGGTTGGAAAGGCATTCAAGCTTCTGACATGCAATTAATGCCTGACCCAGATACTGCTAATATTGATCCATTTATGGATGAACCGACGCTTATTTTAATTTGCGACGTGGTTGATCCAACTGATGGTAAAGGCTATGACCGTTGCCCACGCTCACTTGCTAAACGCGGTGAAGCCTACTTAAAATCTAGTGGTATTGGTGATACTGCTTACTTTGGTCCAGAGCCAGAATTCTTTATTTTTGATTCTGTACAATGGAACTCAGACATGAGCGGTTCTTCTGTAAAAATCAATTCAGAGGAAGCAGCTTGGTCATCTGGCGAAAAATTTGAAGGCGGCAATACAGGCCATCGCCCAGGTGTTAAAGGCGGTTATTTTCCAGTGCCTCCAGTCGATTCATTGCAAGATATTCGCTCTGCAATGTGCATCACTTTAGAACAAATGGGCGTGCCAGTTGAAGTGCATCACCATGAAGTAGCAACAGCTGGCCAATGCGAAATTGGTACACAATTTAGCACATTAACAAAACGTGCTGATTGGACACAAACATTGAAGTATGTCGTACTCAATACGGCACATGCTTACGGTAAAACAGCGACATTTATGCCAAAACCTATCGTGGGCGATAACGGTTCTGGTATGCACGTACACCAATCAATTTGGAAAGATGGCAAAAACTTGTTTGCTGGCACTGGCTACGCTGGTTTAAGTGAATTTGCACTATTTTATATTGGCGGTATTATCAAACATGCACGCGCTTTAAATGCTATTACAAATCCAGGTACAAACTCATATAAACGTTTGGTACCAGGCTACGAAGCGCCAGTTAAATTAGCTTATTCAGCTAAAAACCGTTCTGCTTCTATCCGTATTCCATTTGTGCATTCTGATAAAGCACGTCGTGTTGAAGCACGTTTTCCAGACCCAATCGCAAATCCATACTTAGCGTTTACAGCGCTAATGATGGCGGGTTTAGATGGCGTTCAAAACAAAATTCATCCAGGTGAACCAGCAACAAAAGACTTGTACCATCTTCCACCAGAGGAAGATGCTTTAATTCCAACGGTCTGTGCTTCATTAGAAGAAGCATTAGAAAACTTAGATAAAGACCGTGAGTTCTTAACGCGTGGTGGCGTATTCAGTGATGATTGGATTGATGCGTATATTGCATTAAAAATGGAAGAAGTCACTAAAATCCGTATGACACCACATCCAGTTGAGTTTGGTATGTACTACAGTTG
>JAYVFU010000158.1:0-3547 GCA_043772865.1 Methylophilaceae bacterium | reverse complement strand
GGAGCAGCTTCGGTACCTAAATTTGTTGATAAAGCATTCCAAGCTTGTGTTACACCTGCTGTAAAACTAAAGCCATTCCAGTTTGGTGATGAGTAAGCCACTTGTGCTTTCCAGTCAGCATACATAAAACCAGTACCAATACGACCGAGTGTAGTTGTGTTACCAGCAAGAGAACCTGCACCAGATCCAACACCCAACAATGTCATGTCGTTTAAGATAGCATCAGAAGCAAAAATACCCAAATCTTTACCTAATTTGATAGAACCCCATGATTTGTCGCCAAATGTTACGAATGCTTGACGGTTTTCTTGATGAGCTGATTGACGACCAGCTGCTGTAGTTGAACTACCTGGGTTAATGCTGATAGTGAAACCAACGTCTAAATCGTTTTGGCGCGTTTTACCAGAAACGCTTAAATAATTTGGTAACAAACCTGTGGTAATGTTATTAACACTATCACCATCACCACTACCTAAACCCAGGGGTGCAGTACCGCCAGCATCACCACTAAAATTTGTGTGCGTGTAGTACGTATTTACAATACCACCAATGTCTAATGTCCAATCGCCTGCTGGAATCATGATTCCAGCGTTGGCACTTGATGCACCAGCCAATAAGGCTGCTGCTACTGCTAATTTAATTGTGTTATTCATATAAATCTCCAAGTTTTTGTTTCTATAAAATATAGCTTTTATTACTAAATTACCCTCATTTTTAAAGTCTAGCCACCATTAAAACACCGTCAGTAACTCAAGCTACAAAAACAAGAAGGCTTGTAAACTCTTCCAATAAAATAATATTACTTTTTTACTAATGAAGATGTAACAAGTATGCCAAAAATATATGTTGATAAGCAAGCTTTTTGTGGCTTTCTGGCACAATTTTAAGAAAATGTTGTAATTGCGCAACAGCGTCTCAAGTCACACCAAATTTGATTGGGGTGTTGTTGCCTCCAGACCATCGGATTAAACCCGCCATGACAATCCGAAATCACACGACAATACTTTATTAACAAATAAAAATGCTGCAGTACACGATACGGCAACTCAAACAACTCTCGAATCTACTAATCTTACCAAGCATGATTCATTTTAGTATCGAGTTAATCGTCTACCACCTGCGCCAGTTTTTAAGATACTACACTCTAGCAATTGCACTATTTAATGTCTTCTGTTTGTTCAAACCACACTAACATCTTATGGTTATATCGTTGCGCTAGTCTTTTTACTAGATTAAGGAGAACCACTATCACAGATGTAAATCATATCATTTTTTAATTTTAAGGTAAAATTTGGTTTTATTGTCAACCTACATTCATCAAGATGAAACAATACACTCAACAACAGCTTAAAACTATTTCAAAAAACTTTCAGCAAGGGCAACAGGCAATACAGATGGGTCTTTACAGCCAGGCAGAGAAGCACTTTTTGGATGTATTGAAAATTAACCCCAGCATTATTGAGGCTAATGCATCGCTAGCTTTTGTATACGCCGCTAGCAAGCAACATGCAATGGCCACCGTACAACTTAAAATGCTATTAAAAACCAAGCCAGACCATGCACAAACACACCACAACTTAGCAAATAGTCTTTATGAGCAACTGCTTTATGATGAAGCCATAATACATTACCAAGCTGCGCTGAATATTGATTCAAAATTGCTAGAAGCGCATATACATTGCGGCATTGCTTATCGTATGATTAAAAATTATGATGCTGCGATCGCCTGCTTGCACCACGCTCTTGATTTAGACAAAGTGAATGCGAGGGCTTTTCACGTGCTGGGGATGGTGTATGTTGACAGTGAAGATTACAATCACGCATTATATTGCTTAGAAAGCGCCACAGGGTTGGCTCCTAAGCAGGCAGAATTTAGAGTAAGTTTTGCAAGCGTTTTAGAAAAAGCCAGCTTAGATTTTGAGGCTGGGCTTGAATACCACAACGCTTGTGAAATTGACCCTAATTATCTAGACGGTTTTATTGCATATGGTATTTATTTAACCCAACACCATCGCTTCGACGAAGCCCTTGAATGTGCAAAACGAGCCAAATACCTTGCTCCACAAAACGTTGATGTAATTAATCAACTTGGCAACGTCTATTCTGGCATGAACGACGCTGTTGCTGCTATAGCACAATATCATGCCGCGTTGCAAATAGAACCTAGACGCATATCTTCTTTATTAGGGTTATGTCAAGTGTATTTAGAGCTTGGGAACACTTCCAAAGGGATTGAAATGTGTGATGAAATTATTGCGATAGATAAAAGCTTGGCAAAAGGCTATACCCTAAAAGCCAGAATGAAAAAATCCACGTCCAGCGATGGACTTGCTGAGCAACTGCTCCAATTTACTGCGAGTAATACAGATGAAGACAAAATCAAGCTCGAGACCCATTTTGCATTAGGTAAAATTTATGACGACCAAAATAATTACACAGAGGCTTTTAAACATTACACAATAGGAAATAAATTAAAAAACAAATACTTAAATTACAACAGAGAAGCTGATGAAGCCAGATTTTCTAGTCTAATCGAAGTGTTTCATGCTGGTTTTTTTAAAAATTATCAATACATAGGGGTTGAAAGTGAGTTGCCTGTTATTATTGTTGGAATGCCTCGCTCAGGCACTACGCTTACAGAGCAAATTATTTCTAGCCATCCTAATGTAATTGGCGCAGGTGAAGTAAGTTTTTGGGGCAGGGCACCCACTGCAATGCCGTTAAGGCTTGGTACTGCCACACCATACCCTGAATGCATAGGTGAACTAAGTATTGACCAAGCAAAAGATATTACCGAAATATATCAGGCTACTTTACGTAAAATTGCTGGCGCTGAAACAAAGCCCAAGCATATTACTGACAAAATGCCGCATAATTTTGCATATGTTGGCTTGATAGCATTACTGTTTCCGAATGTAAAAATTATTCATACCAAACGTAACCCCATCGATACGTGTTTATCAATTTACTTTCAAAACTTTAATGCCAATCACCCATATGCGTTTGATTTAAGCAATTTGGGCTTTCATTACAAGCAATACGAACGCATTATGCGCCATTGGCACGAGATGCTGCCAGGTCGTATTATGGACGTAAATTACGAAGATACGATTACTGACTCAGAATTTTGGTCGCGCAAATTAATTGACCACATAGGCCTTGAATGGAACGATGCTTGCTTAGTGCCGCACAAATTAGAACGTACTGTGAAAACTGCTTCGCATTGGCAAGTAAAACAGCCAATTTACAAAACATCGGTACAACGTTGGAAAAATTACGAGCAGTTTTTAGAGCCTCTAATTGAAGCGCTGAAAAATTAACCTAAAAACATTCTTCTACCGCAAATAGCCTGCGGTGTTCGCGTATGGCAAATCTATCTGTCATACCAGCAATATAATCCGCCACGGCGCGGGCTTTGTCGGCTTTGGCGTGTTGTTGAAATTCGTGTGGCATAAGTCCAATATCGCCTATAAACACGGCGAATAGTTCGCGGATAACGCGTTCTGCCTTGGCGCTCATGCGATTGACTTTGTAATGCTGATATAAA
>JAYVFU010000157.1:0-10699 GCA_043772865.1 Methylophilaceae bacterium | reverse complement strand
TAACTCGGGGCTTTCGCCATCATCTAAACTAGGCATTTCTGGTTCTAATGCCATGCCGCATTTAGGACAAGCACCTACTTGGTCTTGCCGTATCTCTGGGTGCATGGGGCAAGTATAAATCGTGCCTAAGGGTGCGGTTTCTGTCGGAATAGCTATTGGTTTTAAAATTTTTGCATCTTCGTTTGAGTTTTTACCCAAATACTTAACTGGATCACTAACAAATTTTGTCTTACAACCAGCACTACAAAAGTAAATACCCTTACCTTTATAGCTAAATACATTCGACGATTGATCAGTGACTGTCATTCCGCAAACGGGGTCTTGTAATGTTGATTCTCTTAATCTAGTCTCACTCATCAATAATCACTCCTGATAATTTAAGACGCTCAACCGCAGCAACCCTTACCCATGGCAAGCTCTGAATTATTGGTTGCCTCTATGCCATAACCAGCTTTTATTACTGCTAATTTTAGTTGTTCAGTAGAGGTTAGATTTTCATCATAATGCACCATTGCTTTATTGTCTGATAAAGAAACAGTGACCTTATTTACTCCATTAACCACCTCAAGCGCTTTGGTAACATTACCGACACAACCGCCACAAGTCATTCCTGTTATAGATATTAGTTCTGTTTGCATATAATTCCTTTGCGTGAATTGAGAAAAATTAGCCTGTGTTTAATTAAAACCAGGCTAATTTAGCGCTTATTTCTGTTTAACGAGCCATTGGTCAAATTGAGCAATTTCTCTTTTCTGAGTAGAAATAATATTTTTAGCCATGGCTTTCATGGTGGGTGATTTACCATCAGCAAGTTCCACTTTTGCCATATCTAACGCTTTTTGATGATGCATTTTCATCATCATCGCAAAGTCTTTATCCACATCACCCGTCATTTTCATATTGTGCATTTCATCCATGCTGGTCTTCATCGACTCATTCATGCCATCCGAACCCATAACATCTTTTTGCATGCTTTGATGCGACATGGTGTCTTTTGTAGAGCTTGGATCAGCATGTGCCACTGAGGTTAATAAAAGCGCTGTTAAGGGTAAAACACATACCGTTTTAAATAATTTCTTTACCGCGTATTTCATGTTATTTCCTTTTTTAAGTGGTTTATCTAAACATTTATAAAATTACAATAACTCAATACCACTAAGCTGTCCGTACAGTAACGAACATATCAAATCAACATTTAATCGGACAGCACCATGTATTTGGTATGAATAGCATAACCGAAATCAATGTTGCATGTTACCCATAGGCTTGCGTACAGACATTTCCACACCACCTTCAGGCGCATTTGTTTCTGATCTCTCAAGTGGTGGTAAATCGTTTGTCACTTCGTGAGCCACACTGCCTTTAGGATGTTTGTAAGGTCCAGGATCTTTGTAATCATTACGTGCTAAACCTTCTCGCACTTTCACTGTGGTAAACATCCCGCCCATATCAATGGCACCAAACTGGCCAGCGCCTGACATCATTGGTAAGGTATTTTCTGGTAATGGCATATCCATCATGCTTTTCATTTCTGTCATCTCTGCCATGCCAGTTTCACCCATTGCCATATATTCTGGAACAAGATGGCTGATTTTTTTAACAAGGTCACTTTGTTTCACACCTAATAAAGTAGGTACTTGGTGGCCCATGGCGTTCATAGTGTGGTGGCTCTTATGACAGTGAAATGCCCAATCGCCAGGGTTATCAGCAATAAATTCTATAGCACGCATTTGTCCTACAGCCACATCAGTTGTCACTTCAGGCCATCTTGCTGATGGTGGCACCCAACCACCATCAGTGCCTGTCACTTGAAATTCATGCCCATGCAAATGAATGGGATGGTTTGTCATAGTGAGGTTACCAAAACGAATACGTACACGATCATTTTTGCGTACTACCATAGCATCAATGCCGGGGAATACTCGGCTGTTGAACGTCCATAGATTGAAATCCAACATGGTATTTACTTTAGGTGTGTAACTTCCTGGATCAATATCATAAGCGTTAAGCAAAAATATAAAATCACGATCAACCGGCATGAATTTAGTATTTTTAGGATGTGTAATCCATGAACCCATCATACCCATTGCCATCTGTACCATTTCGTCCGCGTGGGGATGATACATAAATGTGCCAGCACGTTTAGCCTCAAACTCATACATAAAAGTTTTGCCCGGCTCTATTGGGGGCTGGTTTAGACCACTTATGCCATCCATTCCATTAGGCACAGGTTGACCATGCCAATGTATGCTGGTTACTTCTGGTAATCGATTAGTAACGAATATACGCACTTTGTCACCCTCCACCACTTCAATGGTAGGCCCGGGACTTTGACCGTTATATCCCCATAAATGCGCTTTCATACCAGGTGCCATTTCGCGCAATACTGGCTCAGCAACTAAGTGGAACTCTTTGACCCCATTGTTCATACGCCATGGCAAGCTCCAGCCATTGAGTGTCACAACCGGGTTATATGGTCTGCCTGTATTAGGATGCAATGGTACTTGGGTCATAGATTGATCGGTAGTTACAATCTCGGGTAATGCTGCCAGTGCGATTTTACTGACTGTAGATGCGGCAATACCCGCGCCAGCTAGTTTAAAAAAATTACGCCTTGTTAAATTTTTAGTAAATTTAGAAAAATCCATATTAATTACCTCCCATGATATTGGCGCTACCAGTTAGCGTTATATTTAACGCATTCTCAGAGAGCCAGAATTGTTTTAATGATTCGATATAGCTTTTAACGCTGTTTACTTGTGAACGCGCATCAGCCAGCAACTCAAAAGGGCTGACCAGCATGCCGTTATAGCGCAGCTGGTTTTCATTAAGAATTTTCTTATGCAAAGGCACGATTTCATCACGGTAATGTTTAGCGATATCGTAATTCGCGCGGTAGCTGCTGTAAGCCTCCCTAACTTCCGATTGGGCATTAACCGCCATTTGAGCTGTACGGTTAACCGATTGCATATAGGTGGATTCAGCACGTGCTACCCGTGCAGTACCCCAATCAAACAAGGGCAGTTCAAATGAAATATCTACACCATTTTTATATCCCGCGCTTCTGCGCCCTTCTAGCACTCTTGCAGGACCAATCTCAAGCACATTGATAAATCGTGTCGTTTTGGTAAGGCCTAATTGCTTAGCCAATATTTCAGTTTCAGTTTTCATAGCCTTTAAATCCAACCTTTGTTCAAAAGAAGTTTTTTCAAAGGGCTGCAAATCATCAATGGATTGAGGTAAATCTTGCAATCGCTCTTCAAGAATAAACTCATCGGCCGTCACACCCAATAATCGTGATAAAGCTTCATAAGCGCTTACTTGTGCATTTTTAGTATGCGCATAATCAAGTGCTGATTCAGCATAGAAGCTTTGTTCACGCGCTTGTTCCAGCTTATTGAAGTTGCCTGCTTTTACCATGCGTCTTGCTAATTCAGCGCTAGCCTCAGCAGATTCTTTTACTTGCTCGCTGTAATGCACTTGCTCATTAGCTGCCACGGCATTTAAGTAAGCCAGCCTAGTTTGGTTGGCTAACCTTAAAACTTCAATCGCAGTAGCTTGTTTGGTCTGTTCGAAACGTTGACGCTCAATTTCTTTCATCTTTGGGATCGTTAACAATGAAAAAATATTAAAAGTCAGCGTCTGCTCAATATTGTATTCACCGCCATTTTTGGTATGCAACATGGAAAATCGTGGATTAGGAAAACGACCCGCCTGCACCAAATCAGCCTCAGATATACCCAATTCATAAAAAAATGCCTGCAAGCCTTTATTATTAAGCAGTGCTATCTGCACGGCGTCATCCACATTCATGCGATGTTGTAGTAACTCTTTTACACGGTCATCAACTTTAGATTGTTCTTCCGCTGTTTTAGGCCAAACCACTTCTTGCTTGATATGCTGTTGTGTCGTTTCCTGTACGTTACCAAAACCACCGTCTTTTGAAAAAGTAGCACAGCCGCCAAGCACAAAAGTACTGCCTATCAACGTAACCAAAGTACTATGTTTCATTGCAAATGAAATATTAATGCGCATGATGTTCTCCTTCCTCTCCATCATGATGGTGGCCATCAGCGGCTTCCGGTTTAGCGGCATTTTCTGCATGTGAGTAACCTGTGGCTTCAGTACCGCCATGATGATGACTATGGCCAGCGCCTTCGCTGGCAGGTAGTGATAACACACCAATACCATGTCGATAAACCACTTCCCCTCCTAACCATGCGGTCACTGCGATAGATTGAGATAGCAAGAAAAGGATAAATAGCATGGGTACGGATATTAGTTGGTTGACTCGACATATCCAGGCATCCCAGCTAGCAAGCAATATCAAGCTAATAGCGGTAGGAACCGCCCATGAACGATGTAAAAGCATCGCTGTGTGTCCAGCATCATCATGATTGACGGAGTTATAAGCTAACCAGCCAAATAACACAGCTACACCAGCCCCTATCGCAGCTAACCATAGCGTAAAGTGGCCTGCAGCTGCCAGCTGAACAGCGCTAGGATGACTCGGACGCACGTAAGCTGCCAAACTAAAAATAAAGGCGATGATGGTTAAGGCAATTGGAAAATGCACTACGGCTGGATGAACGTTAGGTAGTATCTGCCAAGGTGTAGTTTGCGTTGTTGAAGCAGCCATTGAAGTCATTGTCATGCCTTCATGTTCAACCCCTTCATCGGATGCGTGCTCATGAGGTTGGAATTCATTTTGCGCACCAGCTTCATGACTTGGCTGGATTTCATTGGGCTTTGATTCAGGCATTTTTGAATGATCCATTGCTTTCATATCAGGTCCATCGTGATCACGCATGGGCATTTCCTCATGGTTCATCTCTGGCATGGCCTCTTTTTTCATTGGCTGGATTTGGGACTTGCTATCCGACATGGATTTCATGCTCGCATGATCCATCTCCATACCCGCCATTTTAGAATGATCCATGCCTAGCATTGGCGCCATGGCAGAGTCGTGCTTCATTTGGCTGTGATCCATGCCTTGCATACCCTCTGGGGCTGCTTTATTCATGTTTGGCATACCTTCCATTGGAGCCATCTCATGGCTTTCAGTAGCAATATTAGCCATCTGTTCTGGCGTCATTTTATGTTTCATGCCAGCCATGGAATGTCCAGCATGTTCTCCGCCGTTTGAAGGCCTGTTTATTGATGTCCAATCTGACAAGTTGTCTTCAGATAGGGGCTTGTAATTATTAAAAGATGATTGGTAGGTATTATTCTCTTGAGGTGCATCTGCAGCCCATATGGGCGTAGTGGTACCCGAACTAAGAGAAACAACAAACAACGCTATGTTGAATAGTTTCATTGAAATCTCATTTCAAAAATAAATGTGGCAAATCAACAATAGGTTAAAACCTATTGTTGAGATTAAGTGCGACTTTTACTAAGAAATGGGAGGTTTTTGAGGCTGTATGCTAACGTGAGAAAGATAGGCAGGTTCAAACAAATCTATGTCATTTGTTTGATCTTGAGATTTCATACTGGCTAGCTTGCTTGGAGGTAATACATTAAAACATGCCATGCAATGACCACATTTTACGCAATGGTCATTGGTGGATTGCGATTTAACTGCTTGACCATGATGATGTTCGTGTTGATATGTGTTATTAGCATCGTGATTATGAACTTCAACCTTGTTTGTGTGATTGGCACACAATTGATCAGCCGCCATCATACCGCTCGCATAAACAGTATCTAAAAAAAACACTGTTAGCAGCAAGTAAATATAAATTCTAAATTTTGATTGTTTAAAATACACCTTAGTTAGTTTATGCTAATTTAATTAAGTTTGGAATTGACCAAAATAAATGTTTTATATGAGCTCAAATTAACATCATAAAAAAATCTCTAACAGCTGTATGACATGCCGTATGTGGCATGTCATACAAATTTTTAATCATCATTTTTAAAAACTAGTTTTTAGTAGCCGCCAAAAGACTTCCTTCATAAGCATAAACCGAACGCGGTAAAAGTTTAATCTGGTTGTCATCGACAGCGTGTGATGTAATGGAGGTAGAGTTAATGAGTTGCTTCCAACTATAAGTATCGCAACATGGCAACTTTGCCATTACATCTACGTGTGAAGCATTAATAAACACTAGCACAGCAGGCTCATTTTTAACGGGAGAAGCAAATTTAACGCCCATGGCTTTATTGTTTGGATCATCCCATTGCTCATTAGACATTACTTCGCCATTAACATTAAACCAAGTCACGTCAGAATTACCGTGCTCATTCAACTTTCCAGTAACAAATTCTGCCCGTGAAATGGCATTATGTTGTTTACGTAATTTCGCCAGTTCGCTTACAAATTCTATCAAACCGTCATCGGCATTATCCCAATTCACCCAGCCTAATTCACTATCTTGGCAATAAGTATTGTTATTACCTGATTGCGAGTTGTTAAGCTCATCGCCAGCAAGCAGCATAGGAATACCTTGAGATAAAAATAATGTTGCTAATAAGTTTCGTTTTTGCTGGCTTCGGAGTGTGTTTATTTCTTGAGAATCAGTTTCACCCTCTGCGCCGCAATTCCAGCTACGGTTATCATTGGCACCATCATTATTATCTTCACCGTTGGCTTCATTATGTTTTTCGTTATAGCTCACTAAGTCATGTAGCGTAAAACCATCGTGGGCGGTAATAAAATTAACGCTAGACCAAGGCCTGCGGTGTTGCTCATTAAATAAATCGCTAGATGCGGCAAAACGATTAGCAAACTTAGACAAAACGCCCTCTTTACCCGTCCAAAGCTCACGCGTAACATCGCGATAATCACCGTTCCATTCTGAAAATCCTGGTGGAAATGAGCCAAGTTGAAAACCACCAGGGCCTACATCCCAAGGCTCGGCGATTAGCTTGCATTTAGCAAGCTCAGGGTCTTGTAACATCGCATGAAATAGAGCGTGATCACGATTAAAACCGTTTTCATTACGGCCTAGTGTTAATGCTAAATCAAATCTAAATCCATCAATACCGTAAACATTTGCCCATAATCGCAAACTATCCATCACCATTTGCATGACTTTGGGATGAGAGGTATTAAGTGCATTACCGCAACCCGTTAAATTATCATAAAACCTCGGGCTGCCTGGCAACTCTTTGTAATAACTAAGGTTATCAATCCCTTTCCACGATAACGTTGGGCCTAAATGATTGCCTTCACAAGTATGGTTATAAACAACATCTAAAATCACCTCTATGCCAGCTTCATGCAAGGCATCTACAGTTTTTGAAATTTCTTCCAACTCACCCGATGCCATATAGTTAGGTTCAGGGGCAAAAAATGACAGTGTGTTATATCCCCAATAATTCGCTAAGTTTTTTTCTAGCAAATGCCTATCTTGTGAAAACGCATGAATAGGCATGAGCTCTATCGCCGTAACACCAATTTTCTGTAAATGACTAATCAAAGCTGAATCGCTAAGTGCGGCAAAAGTACCACGAATATCATCAGGTATTAATGGGTGCTGCATGGTTAAACCTTTAACATGCGCCTCGTAAATAATGGTTTTAGGCCAGCGAATATTAGGCTTTTTGGTTTTGGTCATGATCTTTGGATCAATCACAATACCTTTGGGCATAAAAATAGCGCTGTCGCGCTCGTCCATTGTTAAATCCGCATCGGCGGCATCACTCACCGTGTATCCGTAGAGCGCGTCATCCCATTTAATTGCACCAGAAAGTTTTCTGGCATAAGGGTCTAACAGTAATTTATTTTTATTAAATCGCAATCCTTCCATCGGTGCCCAAGCACCATCAACGCGGTAACCGTAGCGCTGACCAGGCTTTATATCATCAAGATAACCATGCCATACGCCATTAGTACATTCTTTAAGCTGAACTCTATCCGTTTCAGAATTGCCACTTACGTCGAATAAACACAAAGTAACACTGCTGGCATGATCAGAAAAAAGCGCGAAATTGGTGCCTTTACCATCAAAACTGGCACCCCTAGGGTATGGCGAACCTTCTTTTATATTTTTCATTTAATAACAACCCTCTTAATAAATTAACAGAAATCGAATGATAATTTAATAAAAAATGCTAAAAATGCGTATCGGCATAAAGTGAAAGGCATTGTAGGAAAACGCTTACAGCCAATGTTTTTTATAGTTTTAGTATACTTAGTGATGCCTAAAATAATTTATTATTATTTATTAAACAAATTAGTGGAGTTATAAATAGCTACTGTTTAGTGGAAACTGCATAAACGCCGCAGTTACTATCTGTTTTTATTGCTTTCAAATTTACTTTTAAATTTACAGCTCTATAAATATCATCACCACAAAGCACTGCAATATTATAGTCATTAGGAATATTTAAAGCAGGAGGCTGTATCAATATGGTTTTTCCAGAAGCTCTTAAAGAATTTACATAAAATAATAGCGGCGCGTAATATGGAACTTCAGGTTGAAAATTGTTATGGTAGCCAGGATGGATGATGACAAATTTATTAAAGCTATTACTTTGTAGAAATGGGCTTCTAATAAAGAAGTTATATTGGTCTAACTTATCAGCCTTCATTGAATTTTGATGAGCCAATAGCTGACTGCTGTTTGCAGCAATTACTCCCAATCCTAAAATAATAGCAAGGAGTGAAATCGAAATTAATAAAGTTTGTTTTAAATAGTTATATTTGTTTACTATCCATTCAAAAGCTTGATTAATTGAAATCGCAACAATCATAGCGACCAGTGGGCAAATCGGGTCTAAATACCACGCATGCTTTGTTGCAGATGCAGAGATGATTGCTAAATAAGAAAATGATATTAAGCCTAAATAAATACTCACTTGACAAGTGATGTTTTGGGTTTTTAAACATTGATATGCCAGTAAAACAATAGCTAAAACAGTAAATGGATATTCTTTTAACAGTAGATAAAGATACGGTTTGGTTGGCGCACTTTCTAGTGCATTGTTATACCGCCCCAGCAAATCATTAGCTTTAGCGTAAGAAAAATAACCTGGATCTACATTTTCACGAAGCAAATAATAACCAACACATGACAATAAAATAAAAATAATGCCTAAATACAACTCTGGTGAACGTAATATAGTGAATAACTTTTTTTTCGATAGCGCATATATGAATAATCCTGGCAAAAAAATAAATCCTTGAATTGTTTTTGTGAAAAAAGCCAAAACAACACACAACACACATAACGAAAACCATTTAATTTTGTCGCATGCTTCAGCATGAAAATACATATAGCCAGAAATTAGATAGCCAGTAGTCCAAAGCGTGAGCATTGAGTCATAATCACCGGCTCTAGCGCCGTGAAATTGAACATATCCGCTTGTTAATAGCAATAAAGCAATGGAAAAAAAACCTACCAATGGACGTTTAAGTTGATAGACACAGAATGCAAATACAATGATTACGGTAGCCATTGCTGATAATGCTGAGGGCAATCTAACAGCCCATTCATTGGCGCCAAATAGGCTGATTGATATTGACATTAACCATATCAGCATGGGCGGCTTGGTATTCCAATAATCAGTTAAACCGCCATAAGTGGTAATTAAAGACAAGCCTGTTTGAGACATTTCAAGTGCATTATTCGCTAACCTTGCTTCATCCCAAACTTCAATTGGCAATGCGCCTAAGCGATTAAACACAACCACGGCCGCCAAAAAAACTGTTCCAATAAACCAAATGAACTTTGATTGCATTAACAAGCTGTTGAGTTCTTGTAATGAAAATTTTGTATTTACTACGCTCAATTTAACTTTTCTTTCTTGATTACTATTGCGTGATTACTGCTGTTCAATTTTATGCTTGCTTGTAAACGCAAAGTATTTGCAGCCAAAATAAAAGGCTATTGAGTAAAAGGGTATGCCTATAAGATGCGCAAAATAGTCATTTACCCCGAAATTAATCGAGGCTAGTACTACAGTAATATTTAGCGCGTAAGAAAAACCGAACACTATAAGAAATTTCAAAAGTGTGGGTGTTAGGCTTTCAATTGATTTAAAAGTCCATTGCTTATTCAATACAAAACTACAGGCTAAACCAACCATATAACCTATAAAATTAGCCATCACGTCTGATAAATCAGTCATAGACTTAAGACTGAATATCACGGCTATGCTAAGTAGCGTATTAATGACCCCAACTGTGGCAAACTTTAGTAAAGAATGCTCAAAAATAGAGTTTAGCCTGCCAACATGAATACTCATCAATTTAAACTCTATTTTCTATCACATGATTTTCTATCACATGAAGGTAAGGCAAATTAGATTTATTAATGGATGATTTATCAATCGTACGTTCAACTACATACCTTGGTCGAGATTTTGTTTCACTATATATTTTGCCTAGATATTCGCCAATAACGCCAAGGCATAACAACTGTAAACCGCCAATCAGGTAAATTGGTAACACTGTTGATGTCCAACCAGGAATTGCCTGGTCTGTAAAAAGCCTCACAAACAAAGCCCACGCTGATAATGCCATTGCCCCAGAAAATAAAATTAAACCAAGCTTAAAAATTAGCTGTAGTGGAACTATGGAAAATGATGTGATGCCTTCAACTGCAAGCTTTATCATCTTGCTGAGTGGATATTTGGATTCGCCAGCAAATCTTTCTTTACGCACATATTCGACTGTCGTAGTTTTAAATCCCAGCAAAGGCACAATTCCGCGAAGATAGAGGTTAACTTCTTTATAGTCTTGTAAAACATT
>JAYVFU010000156.1:0-3642 GCA_043772865.1 Methylophilaceae bacterium | reverse complement strand
TTGATAGCTTTAAATATTTGGCGTTTTGCCTCTCCAACTCATAAGTCTTAGGCTACTCCAATACAAACTGTGTTTAACATGACCGCCAACATCATGGTAAGCATGTTTAATGAATTAACAGCAAGTCATCAAATGGTTTAGTAACCATAAAATACGAACATAACACACTGATTATTATTACTTTATGAATCAGCTCAAAAAATTAATCTTAATTATCAATTAGATTTTTATAGACTCCACGAATATTTAAAAATAGTAGTGCTAATTGCAAGCAAACCAGCGCATATGATTGCATTTGCCAACCACATAATATCCACAAAACATTGCTCAACATAAAACACCAAAACCCAAAAGCGCGTTTAGTACTTGATTGAGAAGAAACTAACCCAGCTGATAATAAAGTGATTGCCATTGCTGGCCATTGCAAAAAAATAAAGATAGCATCTAACAAAAATCAAATCTCCATATCAATACAGTTGAATATTCATACACATTAAATTTTATGGAAAAAAAGAAATGTTCTGTATGCCAACGTACATTAATTTGTATATGTAATTACAAAACATATCTGCCAGCAAGTTCGCTTCGTTTAAGTGCAGTAGCGAACATTTTTTATTAAAACGTTATTTTAAAATGAGGTTGTTTCTTATTAATAGCCAACAACTTTTACTCAACTACCCGTACTATATAAAAGCCAAAACTATTTTAAGGAACATTAATTTAACCCTTTAAAAATTGCTAAAAATGATGCAACGAACACCTGGGATATTTCGTTCTTACTGGATAGCTGGTTATGAAGGTGCAGATCATATTAATGGCAAACAGATTCATCAATCTTTAAATGATGCCAATCACCATCATCAGAAACTTGAATCTGATTACGCATTACTCAAACAATTTAATATTCAAACCGTGCGTGAAAGCATTGGCTGGCGTTTAACTGAACAAAATAATCTATTTTATTGGCAGGTGTTAGAAGCAAAAGCTGTAGCCGCACAAAAGCATGATATTCAAGTCATTTGGACGCTTATGCATTACGGATGGCCCAAAGAAATAGACCCTTTTGGTCCTAAATTTGTTGATAGATTTACCCGCTATTGTGAAGCGGTCGCCAAAAAACTAAAAAATTATGATGGTGAACCACCCATTTACCAGCCCTTAAATGAAATTTCATTTTTAAGTTGGGCCATGGCTTTTACTGGGCTAATTTACCCTTTTAATGGCAATTTAGGACATAGAAGTTACGAATTAAAACGGCAGTTGGTATTAGCTGCTTTACGCGGTACCGAGGCCATATGGTCGGTAGATCCACGAGCTCGTATTATTCACACTGACCCTATCGTTCACATCGTGCCGCCTTATGGCGCAGATGTTCATCAAATTGAAGATACCAATAGGCATAACGAATATTCGTTTCAAGCGTGGGATATGTTGTGCGGCGATACGGAACCAGGCTTAGGTGGCTCGCGTAAGCATTTAGATATTATTGGTATCAATTATTATCATGAAAATCAATGGGTACATGGCACTAACGAGCGTTTATCTTGGTATTTGAATGATGCGCGGCGATTACCTTTTAACGAACTCGCAGCGAAAACATGGCAACGCTATGAACGCCCTATGTTTATTGCAGAGACTAGCCATGTAGGTGTAGGGCGAGGTGATTGGTTGGACGATATGGCAAATGAGGTGCTTAAATGTGAAGCACGCGGCGTACCTATTGAGGGCATTTGTTTATATCCAATTATTGATAGGCCCGATTGGGAGAATCCTGAGCATTGGCATAAAAGCGGTTTATGGGATGTAGCCAATGTTCATGTGCCAAGCTTACAGAAAACTTCAGTTGCACCTATTTTATTAGAAGCTTCCATATCAAAGCTTTCTCCTTTAGCACCAATTTCACAGCCCACTTTATTTAATCAAAGTAAAGAAATAACTACGCCAGAGCCCTATCTTCGTGTAATTAACGATACTTATTCCCAACGTTTACATAACTGGCAGGCTTATTTTTCGTTAAATTCAACCTCAATTTCATCGCCTTATTTTTCTGAGCGTATTTCTGAATCTTTCGCAGATTCCACTCTGGACTCATTTTCTAAAAACCCTCTCAATGGAGCTAAACCCATGCCTACACTGCTTGTTTTTTCGCATTTACGTTGGAATTTTGTTTATCAACGTCCACAGCATTTATTAAGCCGGTTGGCAAATTACTACCAAATTATTTTTGTAGAAGAACCAGTGAGCGGCGCACACGATCATTATCTTGAGCGGTTTACACCTTGCAAAAATGTAGAAGTATTGCGTCCACATTTAATAGGTCATTTCAATGGATTTGATGATGAACATGCCCCAACAGTACGCGCTCTTATAGATGAATTTTTATTGCAACACAGCATTGAAGATTTTTGGCTATGGTTTTATACGCCACTAGCATTACCAATAGTAGAAAATATGCCAGCGCTAGGCATTGTTTATGATTGCATGGATGATCTTTCCGCCTTTAAAAATGCCTCGCCTTTGCTGAAAGAACGCGAAAATGCACTTTTTGAGGTTGCGGATATTGTATTTACTGGCGGGCCAAGTCTGTATCAATCTAAACGCCACAAACATGCCAACGTGCATTGTTTTGCTAGTAGTGTAGATGCCGCCCACTATGCGCCTAAAAAACAAGTTAGCCAGCCTATTACGTTTATAAATGCTCACGTAAATATGAAGGCATCAATTGCATCAACCCCGCCAAATGAGCGTTTGCGTGTTGGCTACTTTGGTGTGATTGACGAAAGAATCGATGTATTGCTTATTGATAAGTTAACGCAGGCGCATCCTGAATGGATGATTGCAATGGTTGGTCCAGTGGTTAAAATCGAAATCAACAGCCTACCAAAACACAGCAATATTCAATGGCTGGGGCAAAAATCCTATGAAGAATTACCTGATTTAATTGCACAGTGGGATTTATGCATGATGCCTTTTGCACTTAATGAATCGACGCGTTTTATAAGCCCAAACAAAAATTTAGAATATATGGCGGCAGAACGTGCTGTAGTTAGTACCAATATTAAAAACGTGTCAGAGCCATATGGTCACGTTGTACCCATTGCAAAAACTCATGAAGAGTTTATTCAGCTATATGAAACTTTATTAAGCGAATCAGCTTTTGCGCGATTAAAACGCATTAAAACCATGCGTGAAATTGTAGCAAAAACCTCATGGGATAAAACCGCTTATGCCATGCAGCAGCTCATTTCCAACCATTTAAATAAATCTGCAAAACAGCATGATCTAAATGTTTTGCCTTTTACACATTCAGCTCTTCATTCTGTGAAAGTCAATAAAATGCCTGAACAACTTATTACACATACGCAATATGAATCTCAATCATTAGATACTTTTGAAATATCCAACACAGTATTTAAACCAGAGCTAGCACCAAAAAATGTAACGAAGACCACGATTAATTCTCCTAAAATTTATAACACTATTGTGTTGGGAGCTGGCCCTACAGGGCTATCTGCTGCTTATCATTTAGATGAAAATTGTTTATTGTTAGAAAAATTAGATCACGTAGGTGGGTGGTGCCGATCAATTGAAGATAAAGGCTTCACTTTTGATTATGCGGGGCATATTATGTTTTCAAATGAT
>JAYVFU010000155.1:0-10794 GCA_043772865.1 Methylophilaceae bacterium | reverse complement strand
CATTTGTTGGTATCGTACCTTCGATTGAAATGGTCATATTCTGTGCTGTTGGCGGTCGTGCATCGTTATTAGGTGCTGTTTACGGCACACTATTGGTTAACTACGGCAAAACATTCTTCTCTGAGCATTATCCAGAGTTATGGTTGTTTTTAATGGGTGGCTTATTTATGGCGGTTGTTATGTTTTTCCCAGATGGCTTGGCTGGCTTATATAACAAGTATGCTAAAAAAGTGAAGTTTTTACGCAAGTTTTCTGAACCTACAAAAACTGATGATAAACCAGTCATTGAACCAGTGAGCATTAAAGGAGCAAAAGCATGAGTAATACAGACTTTGTGCTAGCCATAGAAGATTTAACAGTGTCTTTTGATGGTTTTAAGGCCGTTGATAATCTCACTATGTATATTGATAAAAACGAATTACGTGTAGTCATTGGTCCCAATGGTGCAGGTAAAACGACCGTGCTAGATTTAATTTGCGGTAAAACCAAATCAACCTCTGGCTCAATTAAGTTTATGAATACTGAACTCACTAAACTTTCAGAACATGAAATTGTGCGGGCTGGGGTGGGGCGCAAATTTCAAACACCATCGATTTACGAAAATCTATCTGTCTACCAAAACCTTGAAGTGTCTTATCCTAAAGGTCGTGGGGTATGGGGTAGCTTGTTTTTTAAACGTAGTGACGCAGTTGTGGCACAAGTTAAAAAAATTGCAGATGAAATTATGCTCACCGATTTTTTAGAAATGGAAGCTGCTTTACTCAGCCACGGTCAAAAACAATGGTTGGAAATCGGGATGTTGCTCATGCAAGATCCAGAATTATTGATGTTAGATGAGCCTGTGGCTGGTATGAGTGCTAAGGAACGTGACCAAACTGCTGATTTACTTAATAAAATTTGCAAAAATCGCTCTGTGATTGTGATTGAGCATGATATGGAGTTCGTGAAAAAAATCGCGCATAAAGTGATTGTATTACATCAAGGGAAAATTTTGGCAGAAGGTCCAATGGATGAAGTCCATTCGGATGAAAAAGTCTTAGAAGTTTACCTTGGGCATTAGCGTTTATGGCATTAGCAAGTGCTACCACTCAAATCTAGCTCATTAACAACTTACGCTAAGCCATTAGGGGATTAAACATGTTTGAAATTGAAAATCTACAAGTGAGTTATGGCCAAAGCCAAGTGATTCACGGCTTAAATTTTAAAGCAGAAAAAAATGAAACATTAGCGATTATGGGACGCAATGGGATGGGCAAAACGACTTTATTTAAATCGTTAATGGGCATTTTGCCTAGCAAAAGTAGCAAAGCAACTGTGGATGGGGAAAATCTGCAAGGTGCAGATAGTTACGAGCGTGTGGCTAAAGGCTTAGCTTACGTGCCACAAGGTCGAATGATATTTCCTAGTATGACGGTGCAAGAAAATATCGAAACTGGCTTAGAAAAATCTAAAACTGGGCAAATTCCAGAAGATATTTTTGCGTTATTTCCTGTGCTTTACGATATGCGTAAACGTAAAGGCGGCAATCTTTCAGGTGGCCAACAGCAGCAGCTAGCCATTGCACGTGCTTTAGTCACTAATCCAAAGGTATTGTTGCTAGATGAGCCAACTGAAGGCATACAGCCATCCATTATTAAAGATATTGCAAAAGTACTGAATGAAATTAGAAAAATGCGTGAAATTACCATTATCGTATCTGAACAAGTATTGAGTTTTACGATGGAAATTGCAGATCGAATTATTGTGATTGATAAAGGTAAATTCATTCACGAAGATAAGCGTGGCGAAGTCGATGCAGCAAAGATTAAAGGCTATTTATCCGTTTAAACAATGCTAGTAGCGCGGTGTTTTGTGGCATGATTAAACTATGGATGATAATTTAGCAACTGATATATTAGTATCAAAAAGCGCATCAAAAAATGTGTTAAAAACGCCAGCTAGTTTAGCTTCAATGCAATCTAAATCACGCTGGTTGGCTGAGCTTAATCTAACCTTTAGTGAGAAAAATGGCCGTAGCTTTTTAGCCAAAAAACAGCATATTGGACCGCTAGTCATACAAAAAACACTGCACCCAGAAGGCGATGAAGTTTGTCACGGTATTATTATTCATCCACCGGGTGGTGTTGCTGGCGGCGATGTGCTTGTACTCAATGTGGATATTGCGCAAAACGCAAAAGCTTTTCTCACAACACCCGGTGCAGGTAAGTGGTATAAGGCAAATGGTGCAGTCGCTAGTCAGCACCTCAACTTTAGTGTGGCTTTAGGCGCGCAATTAGAGTGGTTTCCACAGGAAAACATTTTATTTGATGGCGCGCAAGTGGTATTGACCAGCGAGATACATTTGGCTAACAGTTCGCGTTATGCCAGCTGGGAAATATTGTGTTTTGGCAGGCAAGCACGCGGGGAGTTTTGGCAAACAGGCATGCTTAAACAAGGCCTAAGTATTTTGCGAGAAGGTCAATTAATTTGGAATGAACGCGCATTTATTAGCCCACAAAGTCGTCAAATTCAATCGTTGGTTGGCATGTTCGGCAATGTTGTGAGTGGTGGCTTTATTGTGGCAGCGGGGCAAGTGCCGAAAATCATACTCGAGGCGTGCCAACAAGTCTCAATAAGTAGTGGTGCAAAGTACGGCGTGACTGCACTCCCAGAGATATTTTCTGCACTCTATATTGGCCAGTCTGGGCAAGAGGCACGCGTTTATTTTGAGCAACTTTGGCAAATTTTACGGCCTTGGTACGGTGGGCGTGAAGTTGCCAGACCTAGAATCTGGAACACTTAAAAGTAAACGTATAATGATTTAAATGCTGTTTAATAAAATGCTATGGAATTAAGTTACGTATGGAATTGACACCAAGAGAAAAAGATAAATTACTGCTATTCACTGCCGGCTTGTTAGCTGAGCGACGCAAAGCGCGTGGTGTAAAACTTAATTATCCTGAGGCAATCGCCTATATTTCATGTGCGATTATGGAAGGTGCGCGTGATGGTCAAACAGTGGCTTATTTAATGGGCTACGGCGCAACCTTGCTTACGCGTGATGATGTGATGGAAGGCATTGCAGAAATGATTCCTGATATACAAATTGAAGCGACTTTTCCTGATGGGACAAAATTGGTGACGGTTCACCACCCAATTCCTTAGTTTCGTCACTCTGGTGGAGACGGGAATCCAGTCAGGATTGAGTTCATCGCTGGCTTTATTTGTAAACAAGCTAACTATTCACGTTGCCTAGATTCCCGCCTTCGCGGGAATGACGGGTACGGAGCTGAGAGGTGAGTAAAAAATGATTCCAGGTGAAATGAAAATAGCAAAAGGTGAAATCACCCTCAACGCGGACCGTGCAACGGTAACGCTTGACGTATCTAACCAAGGCGACCGTCCCATTCAAGTAGGTTCGCATTACCATTTTTTTGAAACGAATGAAGCGCTCGCTTTTGATAGAACACTTGCCCGTGGTTACCGTTTAGATATTGCCGCTGGTACGGCAGTGCGCTTTGAGCCAGGGCAAATACGTACCATACAATTGGTGGCGTTATCGGGCAATCGCAAGGTATATGGTTTTGCGGGCAAAATAATGGGTGCATTGTAAGGAGCAAATTGCAATGAGTGTAAAACTATGAGTATTAAGATTGACAAACAAGCTTATGCAGAAATGTTTGGCCCCACCGTGGGTGATCGCATGCGTCTTGCTGATACTGAGCTATGGATTGAGGTAGAAAAAGACTACACCGTTTATGGTGAAGAAGTGAAATTTGGCGGTGGCAAAGTCATCCGTGATGGCATGGGGCAAGGTCAAGCGGTGTCAGCAGAGGTTGCAGATACAGTCATTACTAACGCCTTGATTATTGACCATTGGGGTATCGTTAAAGCTGATATTGGCATTAAAGCAGGGCGCATTTCTGCAATTGGTAAAGCGGGTAATTCAGATATTCAGCCGAATGTAACGATTGAAATTGGCGCTGGCACAGAAATCATTGCAGGCGAGGGCATGATTATTACTGCTGGCGGCATTGATACGCATATTCACTTTATTTGCCCGCAACAAATTGAAGAGGCTTTAATGTCCGGCGTGACCACCATGATAGGCGGTGGAACAGGCCCTGCCACGGGTACTTTTGCGACGACTTGTACGCCTGGTCCGTGGCACATTCACCGTATGTTACAAGCGGCAGATGCATTTGCGATGAACATAGGCTTTTTAGGCAAAGGCAATGTTAGCCTGCCTGAACCTTTACGCGAACAAATCAAAGCGGGTGCGATTGGGCTTAAGCTACACGAGGATTGGGGTACGACACCCGCATCGATTGATAATTGCTTGAGTATCGCTGAAGAAATGGATGTTCAAGTGGCCATTCATTCAGACACTTTAAATGAATCTGGCTTTGTTGAAACCACGATTGCCGCATTTAAAAACCGTACCATTCATACTTTTCACACCGAAGGTGCTGGCGGTGGTCATGCACCCGATATTATTAAAGCCGCTGGCTACGCCAATGTATTGCCATCGTCCACCAACCCAACGCGACCATTTACTATCAATACAATAGATGAGCACCTCGATATGCTCATGGTCTGTCACCATTTAGATCCAGCCATTGCGGAGGATATTGCTTTTGCTGAAAGTCGCATTCGTCGTGAAACCATTGCCGCTGAAGATATTTTGCATGATTTGGGTGGGTTTTCTATGATGTCATCTGACTCGCAAGCGATGGGGCGTGTGGGTGAGGTGATTATTCGTACTTGGCAAACTGCGCATAAAATGAAAGTTCAGCGTGGTGCGTTAAAGGAAGATTCTGAGTGTAATGATAATTTTCGTGTAAAGCGTTATATAGCCAAATACACTATCAACCCTGCAATAACGCACGGTGTAGCCGATACAGTTGGCTCAATTGAGGTGGGTAAACTAGCCGATTTAGTCTTATGGCGACCTGCATTTTTTGGTGTAAAACCATCAACCATTTTAAAGGGCGGCATGATTGCCGCTGCGGCGATGGGCGACCCTAATGCCTCTATTCCAACGCCACAGCCAGTGCATTATCGCCATATGTTTGGTGCCTACGGCGGTGGTTTACAAACCTCAGTCACTTTTGTCTCGCAAGCGGCATTAAATAACCACGAAGTGATGGCGCTCAATCTTAAAAAACCATTAGTGGCTGTGCATGGCACGCGCACGGTTAAAAAGAAGGACATGATACATAACGGTTGGATGCCAACTATTGATGTAGACCCTGAAACTTATCGTGTGTTGGCAGATGGCATGGAGCTTACTTGTGAACCTGCTACTGTGTTGCCTATGGCACAACGGTATTTCTTGTTTTAACGTGGCTTTGAGCAAACAAAGGGTACAACTTCCAAGCTCGTCATTCCCGCATAGGCGGGAATCAAGTCTAGATGGTACGTGGCTGAGTTGCCTAGATTCCCGTCTGCACGGGAATGACGAGAGTGTTTTGAAGCACCTTTTTAAGTGCATGAAAGCGTTGAGTAAATAAGCATGATTCACCTTAATGAGCGCATTACAATATCAGACCATATTGACGACACATTAGAGTTGCCTTTTGATTTGCGTCAAAAAAGCCGTTTACGCGTCACGCTAGCATCTGGCATAGAAGCCGCCCTATTTTTAACACGCGGCATTATTTTACGTGGTGGTGATTTGTTGCAATCTGAGAATGGTAAAGTCATTCAAATCATTGCAGCGCAACAGCCTGTGATGCATATTGAAGCTGAAACGCCACAATTATTGATGTGCGCCGCCTATCATCTTGGCAATCGTCATGTGCCATTACAAGTAGGCGATGGTTGGCTGCGTTTAGAGCAGGACCATGTGTTAAAAGACATGCTGTTAGGTTTGAGGGTGAAAGTCACTGAGCAACATGCGCCATTTGAGCCTGAGGCAGGCGCTTATGGTGGCGGGCATAGGCATGGTCACGAAGACGATACCGCTAATATCAAACAACCTACAAGGTTAAAGCGCAATGCTTAAGGCGGAAAAAACAAGTAAAGTGCAGATTAACGCAGGTAATTTTGCACTAAGTCGCTTGTTGCAACTGGCTAGCCCGATGCTACCAGTGGGTGCCTATAGCTATTCGCAAGGCTTAGAATGGGTGATTGAAACTGGTGATGTGCATGATGGTGTCACCGCGCAACAATGGATAGGTGATGCGCTAGAAATTTATCAAGCGAGCTTTGAGTTGCCCGTTTTATACCGCTTATATCAAGCTTGGGAAGCTGGTGACATGCCCCTTGTAAAAAAATGGGATGCGTTTTTTAAAGCAGGGCGAGATACCTCGGAATCACTCGCTGAGACTCGCCAAATGGGTTATTCACTATGTCGATTACTCAATGACTTAAAGCAAATGCCTGCAGACTTTATGCAAAAAATAAATAATTTACATGAACCTGCATTTCCAACGGTTTACGCAGGTGTAGCACAGCATTGGGCGATATTGCCGCAAGATTTACTGCATGCTTACGCTTGGTCTTGGGTAGAAAACCAAGTCAGTGCTGCCATGAAAACAGTACCAATTGGGCAAGTGGCAGGGCAAAAAATATTGCTTATTTTGGGTGAAATGCTACCAAGCATTGTTGCTCAAGCGATGGCTTTAGATGACGATCACATCAGTAATTTTGCGCCCAATCTGACGATTGCTGGATGCTTACACGAAACTCAATACAGCAGATTATTTAGATCATAAGGTTAATACATGACACAAGCACAAAAATTAGAAACTCCGCTTACATATTCTGAGCCTTTGCGCGTGGGTATCGGCGGCCCAGTTGGCTCTGGAAAAACCGCGCTCACTTTGTCTTTGTGTAAACGTTTGCGTGATATTTACAACATTGCTGTTGTGACCAACGACATTTACACCAAAGAAGATGCAGAGTTTTTAACGCGAAATGAAGCATTAGCGCCAGAGCGTATTATTGGCGTGGAAACTGGTGGCTGTCCGCATACAGCCATTCGTGAAGATGCCTCTATGAATCTAGAGGCTGTGGCGCAACTGAGTAAGCGATTTTTAACTTTAGATATTGTTTTTGTGGAAAGTGGCGGTGATAACCTAGCCGCCACATTTAGCCCAGAGCTTTCAGATTTAACGATTTATGTGATTGACGTTGCAGCAGGTGAAAAAATCCCTCGTAAAGGAGGCCCTGGCATAACTAAATCAGACCTACTGATTATTAATAAAATTGATTTAGCGCCTATGGTCGGTGCTTCATTAGAAGTGATGGATAGAGATGCTAAGCGCATGCGCGGTGAGCGCCCATTTATTTTCACCAATTTAAAAACAGGGCAGGGCTTAGAAGAGATTGTGCAGTTTATTGAAAAGCAAGGTTTGATGCTTTAACTAAAATATTACTTGTATTAAAAAGGAAAAAATCATGAAAAAATTAGGTTCATTAATTAGTTTAGCTTTATTTTCAACGTTTTTTTCTAACCTAGCGCTCGCGCACCCAGGGCAAGAATTAAGCAATGCCTAAGCTGGTTTTAAGCACCCAATCACAGGTTGGGATCACTTATTGGTGATGTTGGCTATAGGCTTTTGGGCAGCCAAAATCGGTGGAAAAGCCCGCTGGCAATTGCCGCTCACTTTTATGTTAGTCATGACATTTGGCGCAGTATTAGCTATGGCTGGATTTATTTTTGCAAGCTTAGAAACACTCATTGCCGCTAGTGTGATGGCAATGGGGTTGTTGTTAATCATCAACATGCCTATCAATATAACACTACAAATCAGCCTCACGGCACTATTTGCGCTTATGCACGGGTTGGCGCATGCCGCAGAACTTAATCACGGCGTTTCACCACTTATCGGCATGTTAGCGGCTACAGGCTTGTTACATGCTGCTGGTTTGTTATTAGGTTTGCAACGCAACAACCTAATTAAGTGGTTGCAAACAGGCTTAGCTTTTGTGATGTTGGCTATTGGCGCTTATTGGACGGTGCTAGTTTGATTGTAGATAGCATTGCTATTTAAAAATTGTAGACCAAAGTTAAGCGAGCTGAACGCGGTTCAACAGGGTGAAAATGAATATCATCAAACCCAGCGGCAGGCTCACCTTGCAAGCGTGAGGTATAAAAATAATCAATATCGCTGTCTTTGCGCTTAAATAAATTGAATATATCTAAAGTGAGTTTAGTGCGTGGGTTAATTTTATAGCCCACGCTTGCATAGGTGGTGATAGTAGATTTTGAGCGTACGCTATTATCTTCAATCAGCGGTCTGGGTCCAAAGTAGCGTAATTGAAACGCACCAGACCAATCACCTAAATCCATTAAGGTTGCGCCAAGTGATGCCACTTTGTTAATAGACCCAGGAATATAATTACCTGCTGGGTCGTTTTCTGTGTAACGTGCTTTTGAAGCGGCTAAATCAAAATCTAATAGTAGCCATGAGTTAGCGATGTAATGGTTATTCCATTCAATACCATAACGCTTGCTAGCACGGCTTGCTTCCGTTTCTCCTGCATCGCCTACAAATACCAGCTCTGAATCACTATCTAATTGCCAAAAAGCCAATGAGCTTTGTAAGCCAGTAATAGCTTCTGTACGTATGCCTATTTCTCGCCCTTTAGTTCTCACCAGCGGATTTACAGGTTGAGATGCGCCGCCGTTAGGCAGCTGGGTTTGAGTGGTGCCACGGGCATCGTTACTATGAAAACCATTGCCAACATTAATAAAGTATTCTGTTTTAGCCCATGGTCCAAAAATGAGCGATAACTTGGGCGATGCGATGCCATCACTTACCTTGCCAGAATTGTCTAGTATGCTGCTATTAACATCAAAGTGATATTGGTCGTAACGCACGCCTGCCACACTACGAAATTTATCTAACCATTGCGTAGTATTTTCGGCATAAATGCCTGCGCTAGCCTCTTTTACTTGGTCTTGTCGAATTGTAGAAAGCCGCTGTTTGGCAACGGTGTTATAAAGTCCAACGGGTGATAAATCATCATAACGCGTTTGTAAACCTAGCTTATTTTGCATATCAAACCCTGCAAAATTGCTAAACCAAGTGTTGCTCACATTAAAGCCCGCCATTCAGCGTTTTTCACTTTGATTAAATTGGTCACCATTAATGGGGTCATTTAAAAAATAAGTAAAATTACTGAATAAATCTAATCGCGACTGCACAGCATACGTATTAAATTCAAACAGGTGATTTTTATCTAATTTATGTAATGCGTAAGATAAACTGTAACGTGATGATTCACCGCCATCCGTGGAGTCTATGGTGCCAAATCGACCTATTGCATTTGACTCCACTGCACGCAGTGGCACTTGGTCAGTTGAACGCCATTGATTTTGGTAAGCCATGGCAGTTAAGCTAAAGCCATCATTAGCGGTGCCGCCGCTGTAACGCAATATACCGCTGTATTTACGCACTTGCTCGGGTAAATCCCAAGGTCCATTATTGCGATTAATTTCTAAGCCATACAGCAGATTGCCAGTATCAGTTGCTACCGAGTTTGCCAAAACGGCACGCTGATATTGGTTGTTACCTAATGAAATTGTAGCGATGACATGGGGTAATTTATTCATTAAACGTAAATGTCCTGCCCCTGCAGAAGCAAAATCACCTTCATCTGCAAAGTAAGGGCCTTTTTTGTAATCAATACGGTTAATCAGTTCTGGGATAATAAAATTGAGGTCGGTATAGCCTTGCCCATGTGCGTGGGTACGCATGTTGATGGGTATTTCATCTACATACGTGGCAAAATCGGTGCCGTGATCTAAGTTATAACCACGCAAATAATATTGGTTAGTTTTAACATCGCCGCTGTGTTGGCTAACAATCATGCCAGGTACAAACTCCAATAACTCACCTGTTCTTAACGTGGGGCGCGAGGCGATTAATTGCGCATTAACAGTCCCTTGACTCGCAGCATTTGAGATACCAATAGCATTATCGTAATTACCATTTACTTCAATCGGGACTAATTTAATTTCTTCCGCAGCCTGACTAAAAGTAAATATAAATAAATTGATTAAAGTAACTAAAACGATAGGTATGTGGGTTTGCATGAGTTAATACCTAAGTAATTAATATTAAATTTCTATGCTGCAACTTTTTAAACATGTTAAGACTTTTAATACAAATGTTATAGGTAAAGTTAAGTCTAATTAACTATAAAACTGGTAATTTCTAAATACGTAAAATTACTTAGTTACTAACGGCAGATATATCATTACTATCATTTATATTGGCTACTTTTAAGCATTAATTGCACTAACATAGGAGTCAACGATTTGACTGCACCCGCAGCGAAAAGCTTATTCAATAATATTGCAATAGAATCGTCAGAACCTACCCAACGTATTGTAAAAATTCGTCGTGACTACAATACGTGGGTTGCCAACGAAAGTATTGAAGATTATGCATTACGATTTACGCCTAGAGCGTTTCGTAAATGGTCCATATTACGTGTATCTAACACTGCACTGGGCGGCATATCATTTTTAGTATTAGAAGCTATTGGCGGCACAATGGCTGTCAACTATGGTGTAATTAATGCACTTTGGGCGATTTTGGCAGTGGGTATCGTCATCTTTTTAACCAGCTTACCTATTAGTTATTATGCAGCTAAATATGGGCTAGATATGGATTTACTGACCCGTGGCGCTAGCTTTGGTTATATTGGTTCTACTATTTCCTCATTTGTATACGCCTCATTTACCTTTATATTATTTGCGTTAGAAGCGGCGATTATGGCTTACGCTTTAGAGCTATATTTTCACATGCCGCTTTATATTGGCTATTTGGTTAGCGCGTTAGTGGTTATTCCATTAGT
>JAYVFU010000154.1:0-34798 GCA_043772865.1 Methylophilaceae bacterium | reverse complement strand
GAAGGTAAAACCTGGACACACAAAGGACCCTTTAACTTAAAAGGATTATCTAAACCCATTGCTATTTTGGCAGTATTAGGCGGCTCAGTGTTAGCTTATGTAGGCATGCAACCACCTAATGAAAAAGTATTTTATTTAACTTTAATAATGTTGGGTGTAATGGCGGTATTCTGGTTTTTACTAGGCGAGAAAAAACGTTTTACTGGTCCACCAAAAATGGATAAAACGATGCTTTAATCATAATTTAAAGGCTTTGTTGTAATAAATTAAGGGGTGCAAATGCACCCCTTAATTTATTACATTTAACCTACAACTGATTAGATAAAACCTGTACTTGCTGAGATAAACCAGTGATTAATGTTTTATCATCACATGCCTTACTACTGTGTAATCTTCTAAACTATAGCCAGATAAATCTTTGCCATAACCCGATTGTTTCATACCGCCGTGCGGCATCTCAGACACCAGCATAAAATGCGTATTGACCCATGTACAGCCATATTGAAGCTCAGCAGAGGCGCGCATCGCTTTGCTAATATCTTGCGTCCATACTGAAGATGACAAGCCATAATCTGAATCGTTTGCTAGTGCAATCGCTTCATCTATGCCTTTAAAGCGCGTAATCGTTACAACGGGACCAAATACTTCACGGGCAACTATTTCATCTGATTGTAATGCGCCAGCAATCACTGTGGGTGCATAAAAGAAACCAGCAGAATCGAGTATTTTTCCACCAGTTGTTAATTCTATATGTTTTTCAGCTTTAGCACGTTCAACAAAGCCAGCCACACGCTCTAACTGCCTTGCACTGATTAAAGAGCCCATTTCCACGCCCTCTTCTTTTTGTGTGCCCACTTTAATCGTAGCCACTGCAGCTGAATAATCTGCAACAAATTGTTCATAAATTTTATCTTCAACATACAAGCGACAAGCGGCTGTGCAATCTTGTCCTGCGTTGTAAAAACCAAATGCACGCAACCCTTCAATAGCGGCTGGAATATCTGCATCGTTAAATACAATCACAGGCGCTTTACCACCTAGCTCTAAATGCGTGCGCTTAATGCCATTTGCGGCATTTTCAAGCACACGCTTACCTGTACCAATATCACCAGTGATTGAAGTCATGCGTACTTGTGGTTGCGCAATCAGTGGTGCACCTACTGTTTGCCCACTCCCAAGTACGATATTGACTACACCTTTAGGGAAAATCTCAGTAATGAGTTCAGCTAATTTCAAGGTGGTTAACGGCGTCATTTCAGAGGGCTTCAATACGCAGGTATTACCCGCTGCCAGCGCTGGGGCTAGCTTCCAAGCCGCCATCATGAGGGGGTAATTCCACGGTGCAATTGAAGCCACAACGCCAACAGGGTCACGACGTATCATGCTGGTATGACCAGCCAAGTACTCATCTGCAGCACTACCACTCATATTGCGAGCAGCACCAGCAAAATAACGGAAAACATCCGCCACGGCTGGCAATTCATCGTTAAGTGCTGCTAAATAAGGCTTACCACAGTTAAGAGATTCTAACTCAGCAAAACTCTCTGCATGTTTATCAATACTATCAGCCAGCGCTAAAAGTAATGCCGCCCTGTCTTTAGGCACTGTTTTGCTCCAAGATGGAAAAGCATTAGCGGCAGCTTGAGTTGCTAACTCAACTTGAGCGAGCGAAGCTTCTTTAATTTGAGCGATTATTTGTCCAGTGGCAGGATTTACAATGGCTTCAACTTCTCCTTCACCTGTTATAAATTGCCCATCAATTAATAGTTTATTTAAATTCAGCATATTCATCATCAGCACTCATTTATTTAAATTTTTGCTTTTTGATAATTAAAAAAGGACGCTAATGCGTCCTTTTTTAATTATTTATAAAAATTGATACAACACCTATACATTACCAAGTACGTTTGGCATAAAACCATAAATGCGCTTCATTAATATCACGGCCATCTGCTGTTAAGTAAAAATCTTCATTTTTAACGGCAAATGTATTAGTAAAATAAGCACCCGCATTAAACCCAGTTATTGGTTTGCCACCGCTAGGTAAACTAAAATCTCTGTTTACACCGATTGCGTAATCTCCTTCACTACCCTGAAGGTTCGGCGTATGTTGATAACCAACTTTAGCCATAAAATTTAAATCAGCAATTGGTAATTTATAGTTAAACTTCAGCTCGTTATAGTCAGCACCTTTCGTATCACGGTTACCAGTAATAACGAAATTTTTATCAGTTTTATCTAGTCCATAATAATCAGTTAGTACATTGTAATAAGTGTAAGTGAAGTAACTATAAGATAAAGCGATTGAAGCTTCAAATGTATCAAACCTATGTTTTCTATTATCACCAGATGGTAAAATATTGTTCGCTTTTTTACCTTCTAAATATTTATAGTAATTACCTAAAAAGTTGATACCAAAGCCATTTTCAAAAGTGTGAGCATAACCACCGTAAAAATCTGTTTCAAGGTGATCACCTTTTGTACGTAAAGTGTCATTTTTACCGTATGCATATGGGTCTAAATTAGAAAACCATGTGCCTAAATAGAAACCGCTACTATGTGCCCAATCAATGCCACCCTGTAATGCAGGACCATCACTATATTCAACACCGCGGAACATGTAGTTACTATACAAACCAAGATTATATGTAAGTGTGTAAGGAGGTGCTGGCTCTGCAGGTGCAGCAGCTTCAGTTGCTGCAGGTGCTGGCATTTCATCAGCTAGTGCAATACCCATATTTAAAAATAGTGGCGTTGCGCAAAGTGCTGCTAATACATGCTTATTCAATGCTTTACTCATGTGTTTACCCTTTTCTTTTAAAAATTGTCTTTATAGTTAGTTTGCTGATAATGCTTCAAAATTGTAGTGTTGCACAACTAAATATTAATCATTAAACATGCGATATTTAGTTAATAAAACAAATTGTTAAAACAATTTAATTTAACCCTAATAATCCGTGCAGGTCCAGCCACAGCTAAACAATAACGACGTTTAGTTGAGTAATTGCGACTTATACGTAAAATTTATATTGTTACGTTGTAAATTTGCAACAAAAATATAAATTCAGTAGTTGATTTGCTACAAAGTAAGTTAAATAATTAATTTAATTAGCTTAGCTAAGCTATTTACCTAACATGGCTTTAATTTGCGCCATCCGCTCTTTTCCCAATGCTTTACTTGCTTCAGGGTCTTGATTAAATGGGTTACCAAAGTGACGCACATCTGCCGTTGGCAACTCAGCAATAAAGCGGCTTGGCTCACAAGCGGTATTTTCACCACCGCGCCTGCGTTTTTTACACCATGAAATATTAAGTGATTTTTGCGCGCGGGTAATGCCTACGTACATCAGGCGGCGTTCTTCTTCAATTTGCTCGCCATCAATTGAAACTTGATGGGGCAATATGCCTTCTTCCACACCAATTAAAAACACGTGACCAAACTCTAGGCCTTTGGCAGCATGTAATGTAGATAGCTTAACTGCATCCGGCTCGCTATCTTCGCGACCTTCTAACATGCTCATTAAACTGACCATTTGCGTGAGTTCTAGTAGGTTTTTCCCATCTGATTCATTACCAAACTCAGTGCTACCCTCAGACTTTTTAGTGAGCCACGCAATAAAGTCGAGTACATTTTTCCATTTACCTTCAGCGGCACGCGACTCTTCACTATCATATAAAAACGCTTCATATTGAATGGCTGTCATCATGTCGTTAAGCACTTCACCGGCTGGGTCACGCACGGCACGGTCTTGCAATTTGTTGATATATTGGCAAAAAGTGAGTAAATCATTGAGCTGTTTTTCACCAATATCACGTTGAAAACCGCCCTCAAAAGCCGCTGCAAAAAGTGATATTTTGTGATCACTGGCAAATTCCCCTAAACGCTCAAGCGTCGTGCTACCAATGCCCTTCTTAGGTGTTGTGGCTGCACGAATAAACGCAGGGTCATCATCTTCATTGGCAATTAAGCGCAGATAACTAATCAAATCTTTAATCTCTGCTTTATCAAAAAATGATTGCCCGCCTGAAATAGTGTAAGGAATTTTATTATTACGTAATTGTTGCTCTAATATCCGCGCTTGATGATTGCCACGATAAAGAATGGCGTAATCTTTATAAAATGTGCGATTTTCAAACTTATGCGCCAAAATCTTCATCACGACACTTTCAGCTTCATGGTCTTCATCTTTTGCAGCAGTGACTTGTAGCAATTCACCCGTGCCTAAATCGCTCCACAATTTTTTATCAAATAGTTTAGGATTATTCGAAATCACTTGGTTTGCAGCTCGCAGAATGCGTACCGTAGAGCGGTAGTTTTGCTCTAATTTAATCACTTTTAAGCGGCTAAAATCTTCCGTGAGTTGGTGTAAATTCTCTACATCAGCCCCACGCCAGCCATAAATAGCTTGGTCATCATCACCCACCGCGGTAAATTGACCAGTCACACCTGTGAGCATTTTTACCAGTTTATACTGGCAAGCATTAGTATCTTGATATTCATCTATCAGCAAATATTTAAGTTTACGCTGCCATTTTTCTAGCGCCTCACGGTGTGTTTCAAATAACTCTACCGGCAGTTTAATTAAATCATCAAAATCAACGGCTTGATATGCTTTAAGCGTTTGTTGATAAATTTGGTAAACCCTAGCCGCTGCAACAGTTAGCTCTTCATCCGCCGTAGCCTTGGCTTGATCTGGATTAATAAACGCGTTTTTCCAGCTAGAAATTTGCCACTGGGTTTTTTTAAGTAATTGCTTATCTGTGGTGGCTAGTACATCCGCCAAAATCTTAAAACTATCAGAAGAATCCAAAATTGAAAACTGCGGTTTATAGCCTAACAAAGTAGCTTCTTGGCGAAGCACTTGTAACCCTAGCGAGTGAAAAGTCGCGATGGTTAAGCCTTTGTTTGGTTTACCTTTTAACGCTACATTGTCGCGCATTAAATCACCAACACGCTCTTGCATCTCTCGGGCGGCTTTATTGGTAAAGGTAATAGCTGCAATTTCTTTTGGGGCATAACCACAATGCTCAATCAAATGCACAATTTTTTGCGTAATCACGCGTGTTTTACCGCTGCCAGCCCCTGCTAACACTAATAACGGACCATCAAGATATTTTACGGCTTCGCGCTGTGGCGCATTGAGGGTATTTAACATGAATCACTAATCAAAAAGAACGCCGCTAAAACACTTACATACAAGGGTTATTGGCTTATAAAACGAATTTACTCAAATTACTATTTTAACGGTTTAGCAGGTAACTAGCTATTATTTAGTCGGCGAATTAATGAAATCAAGCTAACCATTTTTACTACATTTTTACACAACTACACCAACTCATTACACATTATTTACTTTGCACTCTGTATTCTAGTTGCTACGTAATTCAGCTAAATATTGGAGCGAAATCATGAGTTGGTTAACCATTTTAAGCGGTATCACCAGTGTGTTGTTGTTGATTTATTTATTGTACGCATTGATTAAACCGGAGAATTTTTAATGAACGCGAACATGCTTATTCAGTACGGTTTCTATATGGCCGTCATTTTATTGCTCACCAAGCCAATGGGAGTATTCATTGCCCGTGTGATGGAAGGCAATACGCCTTTACTTAACAAAATTGGTGGCCCAATTGAACGCTTACTTTATAAATTAGGCGGTGTTAACGCAAAAGTAGAAATGGATTGGAAAGCTTATGTCATTGCACTTTTAGTATTTAACACATTTGGCATTTTAGTGTTGTTTTTGCTACAACGCTTGCAATTTTCATTGCCTTTAAACCCACAACAATTTTCTAATCTGAGTATTGATTCATCATTTGATACCGCAGTAAGTTTTATTACCAATACCAATTGGCAAGGTTACGCGGGTGAAAGTACGATGAGCTACTTTACGCAAATGGTGGGGCTAACGGTACAAAACTTCTTATCTGCAGCGACTGGTATTGCGGTGGTGATTGCCATGATCCGCGGATTTGCAAGACACTCGGCTAAAACCATTGGTAATTTCTGGGTTGATCTCACACGCTCTACTTTGTATATTTTATTACCTTTGTCTTTGCTTTTTGCTGTGATATTGATGAGCCAAGGCGTGATACAAAATTTTAGTAGCTATCAACAAGTGAACACGCTTGATACCACCAGCTACCAACAGCCAAAATTAGATGGTACAGGTAACCCAATAAAAGATGCAAAAGGCGCTGCTGTTTTAGAAAATTTTACCACTAAAACACAAACCTTAGCCATGGGGCCGGTGGCTTCACAAGAAGCTATCAAAATGCTAGGCACTAACGGTGGCGGCTTCTTTAACGCTAACTCAGCGCATCCTTATGAGAATCCCACGCCATTTACTAACTTTTTACAAATGGTGCTGATTTTCTTAATCCCTGCTGGTTTGTGCTACACATTTGGCATGATGGTGGGCGATACGCGTCAAGGGTGGGCAGTATTCGCGGCGATGGGATTAATTTTTGTAGTGATGGCAACGGTATTGGTTTCTGCAGAACAAGCGGGCAACCCAGCATTTACAGCGGCCAGTTTGAATACAGCAGGCGTAGATCAAATTAGTAGCGCTTTGCAAGCTGGCGGCAATATGGAAGGTAAAGAAACGCGCTTTGGTATTGTAGCTTCATCATTATTTGCCACTATTACCACAGCAGCCTCTTGTGGCGCAGTTAACGCCATGCACGATTCGCTCACTCCGATTGGCGGGCTTGTTCCGCTATGGTTGATTCAATTAGGCGAAGTGGTGTTTGGCGGCGTAGGCTCTGGGCTTTATACCATGTTGATCTACGCGATTCTGGCGGTATTTGTTTCAGGCTTAATGATAGGTCGTACGCCAGAATACTTAGGTAAAAAAATTGAGATTTTCGAGATGAAAATGTCATCTATCATTATTTTAGTCACGCCAGTATTAGTGCTAATAGGCACGGCCATTGCGGTGATGGTCGAACCTGGTAAAGCTGGCATTGCCAACCCAGGCGCACATGGTTTTAGTGAGGTGCTATATGCGGTTTCATCAGCAGCCAATAACAACGGTAGTGCATTTGCTGGACTTTCTGCCAACACGCCTTTTTACAACTACTTATTGGCAGTTGCCATGTGGTTTGGGCGCTTTGGCATCATCATCCCCGTACTCGCGATTGCTGGTGCGCTGGCTGCTAAAAAACGTATCCAGCCCGGGCTTGGCACTTTGCCTACGCATGGCCCATTGTTTGTAACTTTATTGATAGGCGTGGTGATTTTAGTAGGTGCGCTCACTTTTGTACCTGCCTTAGCGCTAGGGCCAATCGTTGAGCATTTAATGATGATCGCTAAATGATGATAGTTAACCATTGAGCTACCCGTCATAAAACTAAATCTGCCAGCCGAAAAATTAAAGGATTAATTATGTCTATAGAAGTAATTTATAAAGAAACGTTGCCTAAAGAAAAAATGTCGATGTTTGACAAAAAGTTACTAACACCTGCGATTCTGGATTCGTTTAAAAAGCTCAGCCCGCAAACGCAATGGCGCAACCCTGTGATGTTTGTGGTGTATTTAGGTAGTATTTTAACCACACTATTGTTCTTACAAGCCTTATTTGGCAAGGGGGAAGCATCAGCAGGCTTTATTCTGCTAGTGTCAATTTGGTTGTGGTTCACTGTGTTATTTTCTAACTTTGCCGAGGCACTGGCTGAAGGTCGTAGTAAAGCGCAAGCTGCTGCATTAAGGCAATCTAAAAAGAACGTGGTTGCCAAAAAGTTAGCCAATGCACAACGTGATTCCGCGGTCACATTGACCGATAGTGCCAGCTTACGCAAAGGCGATATTATTCTAATAGAGGCTGGCGATACCATTCCGGCTGATGGCGAAGTAGTAGAAGGTATTGCATCTGTGAATGAGTCTGCTATTACAGGTGAATCTGCGCCAGTGATTCGTGAGTCTGGTGGTGATTTCAGTGCAGTAACAGGCGGCACACAAGTGTTATCAGATTGGATAGTAGTACGCGTGAGCGTAAACCCAGGTGAGGCATTTTTAGACCGCATGATTGCCATGGTAGAAGGTGCAAAACGCCAAAAAACACCCAATGAAATCGCGTTAACTATTTTATTAGTAGCGCTGACTATTGTGTTTTTATTAGCAACAGTGACCTTGTTACCCTTCTCATTATTTAGCGTACAAGTCGCGGGTGCTGGTCAGCCAGCTACAATTACCGTGTTAGTTTCATTGCTAGTTTGTTTAATTCCTACCACCATTGCAGGTTTGCTTTCTGCGATTGGTGTAGCAGGTATGAGCCGCATGATGCAAGCCAATGTGATAGCAACTTCTGGGCGCGCGGTAGAGGCAGCAGGTGATGTGGATGTACTGCTACTTGATAAAACCGGTACTATTACTTTGGGAAATCGCCAAGCCTCTGCATTTGTGCCAGCGGCTGGTATCAGCGAGAGTGAATTGGCAGATGTAGCACAACTCGCTTCACTCGCTGATGAAACACCAGAAGGCCGTAGCATTGTCGTGCTCGCCAAAAATAAGTTTGATTTACGCGAACGCAATATGGCGACTTTAAACGCTACCTTTGTACCATTTACCGCCCAAACCCGTATGAGTGGCATTAACATTGGCGAGCGCGCTATTCGTAAAGGTGCCGCCAGCGCCATTAAGCTTTATGTTGAATCACTCGGTGGCACATTTGCAGCCGAGGTCACTACAAAAGTAGATGATATTTCACGCCGCGGTAGCACGCCATTAGTCGTGGCGGATGGGGCAAAAGTGGTTGGTGTAGTTGAACTTAAAGATATTGTAAAAGGTGGCATTAAAGAGCGTTTTGCAGAACTCCGCGCAATGGGTATTAAAACCATCATGATTACTGGCGATAATCGCCTAACAGCCGCCTCAATCGCGGCAGAAGCTGGTGTTGATGACTTTTTAGCCGAAGCTACACCAGAAGCTAAATTAGCATTGATTCGCGAACACCAATCACAAGGTAAACTAGTGGCTATGACGGGTGATGGCACCAATGACGCGCCAGCACTTGCCCAAGCCGATGTAGCCGTAGCAATGAATACAGGGACGCAAGCTGCTAAAGAAGCGGGCAATATGGTGGATTTAGATTCCAACCCGACCAAGCTGATTGAGATTGTAGAAATTGGCAAACAAATGCTGATGACGCGGGGCTCACTCACCACATTTAGTATTGCTAACGATATTGCGAAATATTTCGCGATTATTCCTGCGGCTTTCGCGACAACTTACCCTGCTTTAAACACGCTTAATGTGATGCACTTAACTAGCCCTAATTCAGCGATTTTATCAGCTGTTATTTTTAACGCGCTGATTATTATGTTCTTAATCCCGCTAGCGTTAAAAGGTGTGCCTTACCGTGCAGTAGGTGCGGCGACCTTATTGCGTAATAACTTATTGATATACGGTTTAGGCGGCATCATTGTGCCATTCATAGGAATCAAAATTATTGACGTTTTATTGACTGTTGTAGGTTTAGTTTAAACAAATAATATTTTAGTCATACAAAGGAAAAATCATGAAAGAAACTTTACGCCCAGCAATTATCTTGTTCTTAGGCCTGACCATTATTACCGGGGCAGCTTACCCCCTAATAACTACTGGCATTGGCAAAACGCTCTTCCCTAGCCAAGTTGAGGGTAGCTTAGTTAAACAAGGTGATGTGGTGGTTGGCTCAACACTCATTGGCCAAAACTTTACTGATGCCAAATACTTTTGGGGCAGACCATCTGCTACTGGGCCCTACCCCAATAATGCTGCAGCTTCTTCTGGCTCAAATCTTGGGCCATTAACCCCAGCTTTAACAGACGCTATTAAAGGCCGTATAGCTGCACTAAAACAAGCTGACCCTGATAATACTTTGCCAATACCAGTAGATTTAGTCACAGCTTCTGCCAGTGGTTTAGATCCTGAAATTAGCCCCGCCGCTGCCAACTACCAAATCAACCGTGTGGCAAAAGCACGTGGTGTACAAGTTAGCCAAGTGGCTGCGATGGTGCAAAAAAATACACAGGCTCGGCAACTCGGCATATTGGGTGAGCCACGCGTAAACGTATTGGCGCTTAATATGGCATTAGAAGCCTCTATAACTAAGGAGGCGAAATAAACCATCATGAACGCCCCCCAAGTTTTTAATCTTCAGCCTTATCTGAATAAAAAAATTGAGAAAAAAGTGATTATTCGAGTAGTGGTAGATGAGCAATATGCTGAATTGCTGAGAAGAACCGTTATCAGCACTTTTGGCAATTGTATTGATTTTATTAAAGTGCAACCTTTAGCCCATACGCACTCGGTAAAAATGTGGTTCGATGTCACATTATCTGTTGTGGAGCGTGTGATGAATACCATCATGCGAGTTTTACCAGCTGCAGAATTTGGTCCATATACTATGCTCCCAACCTTTACAATCAATGAGCTTAAGCCTCATTAATATCTAACCATTTGAGTGCGCCATGTGAATTCTATGAAGTTAATACTGTGAAGTTAAAGCTATGAATGATTTTTCTCAAGAATTGTTAATGATTCATAAAAACGGCTCATCTAAAACTAACTTACAGAAGCAGCTTGTGGATTATTTTCCACACTGCTGCCCGGTTTGTGGCAAACAACACATGGTTAAAGCCATAAGACATCAGTTGGCTTACGGTAAGGCTTATACCTGTAGTTTAGATTGCGAAACCATACGCAGAAAAAACTGGTGGCACTTTTCTGTTAAGCCTACTGTGAAAAGCTAATGTTAAGAATTAGACTTTTGTAGAAACTAATTATTCAACCTTTTAAATCTTTTATACTAATAACACGATGATTACACGTCCAGACCCAGATCAATTACTAGAAAAAATCCAGCTGGACGACGCTAAACAAAAGCGCGGCCGGTTAAAAATATTTTTTGGTGGCTGTGCGGGCGTTGGTAAAACTTTTGCCATGCTCTCAGCGGCTAAAGTCCTTTATAGAGAAGAGATAGATGTAATTGTCGGTGTCATTGAAACCCATGGTCGGGCAGATACTGAACGCCAATTAGAGGGTTTACCCTTGTTACCCCGTAAAACCATGCTGTACCGTGGGCGTGACCTTACAGAGTTTGATATTGATGCCGCCTTAATCCGTAAGCCTGCGCTCATTCTTATTGATGAACTAGCGCATTCAAATGTGGAAGGCTCCCGCCATCCCAAGCGTTGGCAAGATGTTGAAGAACTGCTGGCAGCAGGTATTGATGTTTACAGCACGCTTAATGTGCAACATTTAGAAAGTTTAAATGATGTAGTTGGTCAAATCACTGGCGTGCGTGTGGCAGAAACTTTGCCAGATAAAGTATTTAATTTAGCTGATGAAGTGACGCTAGTCGATCTATCGCCAGAAGAGCTTTTGCGCCGCCTGCAAGATGGCAAAGTATATATTCCTCAACAGGCCGAACAAGCGAAAAAGAACTTCTTTCGTAAAGGTAATTTAATCGCTTTACGTGAAATGGCGTTGCGTAGAACCGCTGACCGAGTAGATGCGCAAATGCGTGAATATCGGGCAGATCAATCCATTAAGCCAATTTGGCAAGCGCATGATCGTATTCTAGTGGCGGTGGGTTCGGGCAATGAAGCAGAGCAATTGATACGAGCTACCTCGAGATTAGCATCCAGCTTAAAGGCCGATTGGTTGGCGGTGTATGTAGAAACGCCGGCATTACAAAAACTCACCAATAACGCGCGCGATGCGATTTTAAAAACCATGCGTTTAGCACAAGATCTAGGTGCAGAAACAGCGACTTTAAGCGGCACTGAAATTAGCACCGTGCTACTTGGCTATGCACGTAGCCGAAATGTGTCTAAATTAGTTGTTGGCAAATCTTCACGTTCGCTTATTTCACGATTTTTTAGCCCAAGTGTGACTGACTTATTGGCACGTGATGCCATTGATGTCGATATCCATATTGTAGTGCGACAAGATGAAATAAAGAAAGAACACCAACCCAACATTGCGATTAGAACTGCATTCGGTTTAAGTAATGAGCAAGCGAGCCAAATAAAAAAACGTGGCTATATTTGGGCGCTAGTCGCTAGTATTGTTGCATCGATACTCTCTAATTTATTGCTACATTTCTTTGAGTTATCTAACCTCATCATGCTGTATTTGCTAGGGGTGATGCTTATTTCAGCTAAGTTTGGTCGTGGGCCTGGGCTATTTGCTTCTGTGTTAAGCGTATCAGCGTTTGATTTCTTTTTAGTGCCGCCACGCTTCTCTTTTTCAATTGCAGACACTCAATATTTGCTGACTTTTGTCGTGATGTTCTCGGTTTCGCTGGTGATTAGTAATCTCACCTCAAATTTACGTTACCAAGCGGTTGTCGCCAATTATCGTGAAAGACGTAGCCGTGTTTTATACGACTTAGGTAAACAACTGGCCTCTGCACTCACTTCCAGCCATATTGTAGAAATCAGCACACATCATTTAGCGGGTATTTTTCAATCTAAAATAGCCATTGTATTACCCGATAGCCATGATAAGTTGCAAGAACAACAGGCAGAGTTAACTAACAATAAAATCGCTACTGTAGATACTGGGATCTCACAATGGGTGTATGACCACCAAGAAGAAGCTGGTTTAGGCACCAACACCTTGCCCTCTAGCGCCAAGCTATATTTGCCGCTAAAAGCGCCAATGCGCACACGCGGTGTATTAGCCATTGAACCCGAAACACTTAGCGAGATTTTTTTACCAGAACAACGACAATTGTTGGATACCTTTGCCGCGCAAATTGGTTTAGCGCTTGAGCGCGTGCATTATGTAGAAGTAGCCCGTGACGCTTTAATTAATATGGAATCCGAACGCTTACGTAACTCACTATTAAGCGCTATTTCACATGATTTACGCACACCGCTCACCTCCATTTTAGGCATCAGCGGCATTTTGAAAGCACAGGCGGATGCTACGAATACGAGCTTTGATGATAATCAAATCAGCATGATTAATGCGCTGTATGAACAAACTTTCCGTATGCAACAATTAGTGATTAATTTACTGGATATGGCACGTTTACAATCTGGCAAAGTGCAGCTAAATCGGCAATGGCAAATGCTAGAAGAAGTGGTTGGTACTGCCTTACGTATGATGCGCCCAACGTTAGTTAAGCATCAGGTCAATGTGAGTATTCCCACAGATTTACCATTGTTGCAGTTTGATGCCGTGATGATTGAGCGTGTACTGTGCAATTTATTAGATAATGCTTGTAAATACACGCCAGAAAATTCAGTAATTAACATTACAGCAAGAAAAAACGGTACAGATGTTTGGGTATCTGTCGCAGATAATGGTCCTGGTTTACCACCAGACCGTGAATTACAAATATTTGATAAATTTACCCGTGGTGAAAAAGAATCAGCTAAACCAGGCGTTGGGCTAGGTTTATCTATTTGCCAAGCGATTATCCAAGCACATGATGGTAAAATTTGGGCCGAAACACAAATACCAAAAGGCGCGCTATTTATATTTTCATTACCAATAGGTACTCCACCTGCTATGCCAGCAACAGAAGTGATTACAGAGGAAGTAACTGAATAGTAAACGATGTCAGAACTCGCTAATACCATTCCTAGCACCATTATCGTCATTGAAGATGAACAGCAAATACGCCGCTTTATCATCGCGTCATTAGAAAATGCTGGATTGCAAGTGCATAGCGCAGAAACTGGTCAGCAAGGTTTAATTGAGGTTGGCACGCGGAAACCAGATACAGTAGTGCTTGATCTTGGCTTACCAGACATGGATGGTGTTGAGGTCATCACGCAAATCCGCAGCTGGAGTACAGTGCCTATTATTGTGTTATCCGCAAGAACAGACGAAACTGAAAAAGTCAAAGCACTCGATGCTGGTGCAGATGATTATTTAACTAAGCCATTTGGTAGCGCAGAACTACTCGCAAGAATTCGCGCACAACTACGCCGCCGTAGCTTGGCTAATGAAGGTAATAGTAATAACGGTTTATTTACGTTTGGCGAAATTACAGTCGATTTAACTAGAAGACTGGTAAGTAAATGTGCAGAACCAGTCCATCTTACCCCCATTGAATTTAGGTTATTAACAGTGCTCATTAGAAATACAGGCCGCGTTGTGACACAGCGCCAACTACTCAAAGACGTATGGGGCCCTAGCTTTTTAGAGAGCAGTCATTATTTAAGAATTTACATGGGGCATTTACGGCAAAAACTTGAAGCGGATGCCACACAACCTAAATATTTAATGACTGAAACTGGTGTGGGTTATAGATTGGTTAATTAATAAGTTGCCCAACTCTTGGTAATTTATTGTGTGTTACCAAAACTGCTTACACATTAAATATTGCCATTGTAGCGAACACCATGCCAACACCTGCAACAACATAAACTGCATTTTTAAGCCATTTTCTGCGAGTAAGTAAAGAAATTGCCGCTAGCGATATGGCAATTTGTAATGCAGTCATCGCAGATGCCCATCGATGGTGTTGATGCAATGTTTTTTCAGCTTTTAATCCAAAGTCTCCTGCTTCTACAGTTAAAGCTTCTGCTTCTTTTTTGAGTTGCTCTTTTTCAGCTTGGTGTTTTGCAATGGCAGATTGGTATTTTTTCACATCTATACCTGGAATTATAATCGCAAGCTCTTCTAAGTTTTGCTTGCTTGACTTAGCTTGGTAAAAATTCCACTTATCAGAAGCTTCTGTTGTTCTAATGGCCTCATCATTTTTATACATAGCCGCAACAGCTTGAGTATTACCAGCTTCATAACCAAACATAGCCCCAAGTGTGGCTAAAATTGCTGTTACTACTGCAATATTGCCTGCAAAATTATCATTTTTCTCGTGTTTTTCTATTGCTCGCTCCATTTCATCTTCATATATACCATGCACCTCAAACTCTTCACTCATAGTTAATCCTTAAAAAAAACACTTATTTTTGTACCTAATTTGCCTTTGTCATCACTTTCTATAGCGATCGTCGCATGATGTAAAGCTGTAATTTCTTTCACAATGGCTAAGCCTAAGCCGGTACCAAAGTCTGTTGTTTGATTACCTCTGTAAAACCGTTCATATACCATGTTTTGTTCACTCTTAGGGATACCTATACCATTATCTTCAATCGTAAAACAGACACCGCCATTTTGCGTAAACACATTAAGTGTGACACTTCCACCATAAGGTGTGTAGCGAATTGCATTGTCAATTAAGTTGTAGATAAGGTTATGCAAGCCCGATTTTTCACCTAAAACTAGATACTTTTCATCATTTCCTGCATAAGACAAAGTGATATTCTTTGCACTTGCATTTAAATCAAACTCACAAGCAACCACCTTGACAAATCCTGCCAAATCAATAGGCTCAAAGTTGAGTTGGTGTATAGCTTCTGGTTGACTTTTAGCAAGTATGAGCAGCTGATTAATCAAATGAATTAACCGCTCAGTACTCAGTGATATTTTTTGCAACCTGATTTTTATATCTGGCAAACTTTTGGATTGATTGGCTAACTCTAATTGCGCACGAGCCCCTGCTAGCGGCGTTCTTAGCTGATGTGCTGCATCCGCTAAAAAACGATTTTGAGAATAAATCGTTTGATTAAGCTTGGCCATTAACTCATTAACTGAATCTACTAATCTTGTAATTTCTATTGGAATATTGCTCAATTTAATTGGCTTCAAATCTGTATAGGAACGCTTAGCCAAAGCATTATTTACTTCCCATAAAGGGTTTAAACCATGTTTAATGCCTATCCAAAGCAGAACACCAGCAGCCACAAACAATATCAATTGCGGCAGTAGAATCCAAGCAAGTATTTGTTGCCGAATGTGTATACGTTTATTGAGCGTTTCTGCAACTTGAATGTAAACGTTAAGCTGTTTTCCTGATAGACCAATGGTGGCAGGCATTGAAATGATACGAATTTTTTGATGTTTAAATTCACTATAGTAATAAACTGTATTTGATAGTACAAAAGATGTTTGGAGCTTTTTTTTAAATTCAATATTAGGTTCTCCAATTAAAGTCTGACCAAATTCATCTTTAACGCTATAAAAAACCTCATCACTTGCATCAGTTAGTAAAGCTCTTTGTGTGTTTTGATCTAAAGGCGCTAACTTTTTTGCGTTAAATTTCTCTAGAAATTCATCAATATCATTGGCTGTTGAAAGTAAGCCATGATCAAAAGTTTCGCGCTCTACTTTATTGGCAAAATGATAAAGCAAGCTTGTGTCTAAAATTAGCAATCCCAACATGGGAATCAATAGCCACTTCAGCAGTTGCCGACGGATTGAATATGGCTTGATCATGCTTTAGTTATCTCTAAAATATAACCTGAGCCACTCATGGTGCGAATAGCGACACCGTGTGGTTCTAGCTTTTTTCTAATGCGATGGATATATACCTCAATCGCGTTAACACCAACCTCTTCAGACCAATTACATAAATTCTCAATCAAAGCATCTTTACTTACAGCACGACCTTCTCGCAACATTAGCAGCTCTAATATGCCTATTTCGCGTTTAGAAAATGCCAAAAAAACTTCGCCCGTACTAACTGTGCGATCTACCGCATTAAAGGCGAGTGGACCGAACTCAATCATACTATTCACAGAGCGGTTTGATCGCCTAATCAACGCCCTTAATCTGGCTTCAAGTTCCGGCAATTTAAAAGGTTTCACTAAATAATCATCAGCACCTAAATCTAGCGCTTTAATACGATCATCAATCGCTTCACGTGCGGAGATAATAAATACAGGAATCACTACTTTTCTTTGTCTAAGTTTACGCAATACTTCGATACCATCCATTTTAGGTAAGCCCAAATCTAATATTGCCGCTTCATAAATTTGGTCATGCAAGGCTAAATCTGCATACTTTCCATCTTTTGCCCAATCTACTGCATAACCTGCATTTTTTAAGGCTTGATTTAAAGCATCGCCCAAAATATCGTCATCTTCTACTAACAAAACTCTCATTTTTTAATCCCGGTTAAACACTTTTATTGCTTTTGTAAGTTAAATGTAAGGCGTTTTACTTACATTAAACTTACTAATTAAATTTTGTACTTTGTTAACACCTTAATGAAAAATCCTAAGAAATTTTTTTTTGCATATAGCTATTGGGATTTAATCCCAGTAGTTGCGGGCATTATTCACTGCCTTTATCTTATTACAATCCTGTTATTTTTCAAGCAATTACATTTATGGGCTAATTTGCTGCTGGGTTTGATTTATGCGTTTAGTATTTCTTGGAACGTTAATGGCATTTCACATAATTTTATACATAACGCTTACTTTAAATCGTTTTGGTTAAATCGATTATTTAGCTTACTTGAGTCAATCACCATGGTCTTCTCACAAACTATGTACGAGTATGTGCATAGGCAACACCACATTGGTAACAATGACCGTTTAAACGAACAAGGTGAAACCATAGATTGGATATCAATTTATGGGTTTGGCAAAAATGGTGAGCCTGAGCACCCAATTAAATATGCACTATTGAGCTACTTTAGAGATGACCCTAAACGCATATATGGCCTAATTCGTAAACACAGTCTATGGCTGGCTAATTTTGCAATATTTGAAGTCATTCTATCTTTCAGTCTTATTGTCGGCTTGTTTTTGATTAGCTGGAAATTAGGGTTTTATTATGTTTTTTTCTATTATCTAGGACACTCTCTTTCTGCACTTAATGGCTATTACGAGCATTTTGGCGCTAATCCAGATAAGCCTATTGCTTGGGCTGTGAGTTGCTACAACAAATTTTTTAATGTTTTGTGGTTCAACAATGGCTACCACGCTGAGCATCATTATCGCCCTAAACAGCATTGGACAAAGATGCATGAGCTACATGTAAAAATCAAAGATCATCAAATTAAAGAGGGTGTAAAAGTGATTAACTGGCCGCATCAATTTGGATTTATGCAAAGAAAAAGCTAAATAAGCGCGAGTAAGTTTTTTGTAAGTAGTGTTAGTTAAAGTGTAGCTATAGTTAAAGATAGTGTTGAATTAAGCATAACAACAAAAGGAAACACATGCTTTTTATAGTAGATTTTGATGGCACGATTTCAGTAACAGATACCATTGACGCCATGTTAGAAAAATTTGCAGATCCATCATGGCAAGATATTGAGCAAGCGTGGTTAGATGGAAAAATTACCGCGGTTGAGTGCATGGCAAGGCAAATTGACATGGTAAAAGCCGACCATATGGCGCTTGAAAATTTCTTCCGTGGTATTCAATTAGATGCCAGTTTTTTACCATTTTACAAACATGTCACACAGTTTGCCAAACTGGTCATTGCCAGTGATGGTTTAGATCACGCCATTAAAGTAGCGATGCGGAACACTGGCTGGCCAGAAATTCCCGTGTATTCAAACCATCTTAATTTTGTGCCACAAGGCATCAAAATTACCTACCCATTACGTAAGGATGACTGCACCGGTGGTAATGGCATGTGTAAGTGTGCTGTCGCTAAAAGCTTAGCGGTAGAAGCACTTGGCCCGATTGTGCTGATTGGTGATGGCAAATCAGATGCTTGTATATCTGGTATGGCTGATATCGTTTTTGCAAAAGGCTCACTGATTAAACATTGTGAAAAAAATCAAATTAAACATCATAAATTTCAAACCTTTGCAGATGTCCTTGCCATTATTAAACAATGGCCGATTGAAAAAAAATGGGCGGATAAACAACAAAGTAGCTTCAAATTAGCCTAATCAAAACTTAAAGACGAAAATCTCATGGAAACAAAAATAGTAGAAATTCTTAAAAAAAATGATAAGTATTGCTCACATGGCGATACCGTTAATTATGCTGACCCGCCAAAAGTGTTCGAAAGCTGTGATGGTAGCTTTTTGTTTGATGAAAAAGGTATTGCCTATTTAGATTGGCAAATGTGGTATTCCGCTGTGAATTTTGGCTATAAAAATAAACGCATTGCTGATGTATTACATAAGCAAATCGATACGCTTCCACAGCTTGCCAGCCAATATTTACATAAAGAAAAAGTAGATTTAGCAGAGATTATTTGCAAATACATGGAAGATAAATACGGCGTAAAAGGTCGTGTGCATTTTAATGTTGGTGGCGCACAAGCTGTTGAAGACTCACTCAAAGTGGTGCGTAACCATACAGGTAAAACGCACCAGTTCGCCTTTATGGGCGGTTACCACGGCCGCACTTTAGGTGCATCAGCGATTACATCTAGCTACCGTTATCGCCGTCGTTTTGGCAACTTTGCAGACCGTGCAGAGTTTATACCCTACCCTTATTGCTACCGCTGTCCTTATGATATGAAGGTAGAAACATGTGATACCTATTGCCATAAACAATTCGAAAAGTTGTTTGAAACTGAATATCAATCAGTGTGGGATACAAAAGTAAAAGAGTCTGAATTTGGTGCATTTTACATTGAGCCTATGCAAGGCACGGGTGGCTATATTATCCCGCCAGTTGGTTATATGAAAAAACTACAAGAGTCACTTAAAAAACGAAATATTTTATTAGTAGCAGATGAAATTCAAATGGGTGTTTACCGCACGGGTAAATTATGGTCTTGGGAAAATTTCGATATCGTGCCTGATATTTTTGTATTTGGTAAAGCTATCACCAATGGCTTAAACCCACTATCTGGCATTTGGGCACGTGAAGAACTTATTTCACCAGAAAAATTTCCACCTGGCTCAACGCATTCAACCTTTGCCTCTAATCCACTAGGCACATCTGTGGCATTAGAAGTCATGAAAATGACGCAAGAAAGTGATTTTGAAGAGCATGTGCGTAACCGCGGCGCTTACTTTTTAAAACGCATTCAAGAACTTAAATCACGCTGGAAAGTGGTTGGTGATGTAAGCGGCTTAGGTTTAGCGCTACGTATTGAGTTATGCGAAAAAGATGGTTATACGGCCAGCAGAGCGCTTGCAGATCGCATGTTTAATGAAGGCTTGAAAGGTGATTTACTGGTTGGTGATAAAAATTACGGCTTGGTATTGGATATTGGTGGTTATCAAAAGAATGTGATTACGCTTGCGCCATCGCTACTCATTTCAGAAGCAGAAATTGATTTAGGTATTCATTTATTTGAGATGTTATTACGCCGCTGTGAAGCTGAGTAAGCACTAAATTTTGAGCATGAAAAACATTAATATTCTTGATTTTGATGACAGCATTACAGCGCAAACTGATTTTGTTACGATGTTCAAGCACCATATTAATATCAGCAATTTACGCAGATTTCAGCACGCGGCAAGGCTTTGGTCTAGTCCTAAAAACTTTGCTGAAATTTGCATAACCGCTTTTTGTAATCTTAAGCCTGGCTTTACTTTAATGGGTTCAGGTGATTTTCACCATTACTCTTTGGCTTTGATTAAGCAATATAAAGCGCCACTCACTATAGTGCTTTTTGATAATCATCCAGACTGGATGCAACCACCGCATCAATATCATTGTGGCACTTGGGTCTATAGCCTGGCGCGATTGCCTCATGTTGAGCGCATTATTATTATCGGGCTTGAAAGTGGTGACATCAATGGCAAAAGCTTTAAAAGCGGCGATGTTGAGAGCTACCTTAATCAAAAAATTATCTTGCTGCCATATGAGCCTGTAATAGCAGAAATCATTGGTTCCAAGACTTCAACATTACACAGTCTTTTAAAAAGTAATTTACAAGCTGGGATTACTGAAATTATCAGCCATATTGCTACGCAACAAGTGTATATCAGCGTTGATAAAGATTGCCTGCGCCTTGAAGATGCTTTTACCAATTGGGAACAAGGTAGCTTGCCACTGGCAACAGTTGTTGAGACCATTATTGCGATTAAAAAGAAGTTTGAAATTGTAGGTGCAGATACCGTGGGTGATTACTCAGCACCTAAATTTCGCTCACCACTGAAATGGTTAGGTTCGTTATTAGATAGAAAAATATCAAGAAAACCTCATGTGAGTGTTGGTTTAAAGAGCGAATTAAAACGTAATGAGTTAGCTAATATTGCGCTGTTTAATGCCTTGGCTAATTAGTGCGCTGGTTAACTAATGCTTAAGCCGTGGATTTTGTTTGTGGTGGCGGTATCACTCGATACATTTGGCACGGTGTTATTTAAGCACGGTAGCAATCAGCTACCAGAATCTAAGCAAGTCGGCTGGCGCGGCCATATAGAAAATATTTTAGGCGCTTTAAAGCGCAAGGAAATAGCATTAGGCGTACTGGTCTATATTGTTGAATACATTATTTGGATAAGCTTTCTTTCTACCATGCCGCTTAGTGCTGCATACCCATTATCAAGCGTGACTATTGTCATGATTTTATTAGCTTCTTGGCTATTTTTGGGTGAAAAAATTGGTAAGAATCGCTGGCTTGGTGCTGTGCTTATTATTAGTGGTATGTTTTTGGTGGGTGGGAAATGAAAGTCGATGTAATGAATACTAATCAAATGAACCAAAAGTCGTCTGTAAAACAAGAATCAGCTATAAAAATAGATGCTTTACTGGGCCCCAACGGGTTTATAGAACGCAAAAGCAAATCAGCAGTGCTTTTGGTGCATGGTTTAACTGGCACGCCAGCTGAAATGAAACATTTTGGGCGAGTGCTTTCCAGAAAAGGCCTGACAGTGGCTTGCCCAGAGTTGGCAGGTCATTGCGCGTCTATCAAAGCACTGCAAGCAACCAGCTGGAAAGATTGGTACCGCTCGGTCGAAAATGCTTTTGATGCCTTAAATCGTGAATACGAACAAGTATTTATTGCCGGTTTATCTATGGGCGCCCTACTGGCATTGATGGTCGCGGCAAAAAGAAAATCAAAAGTAGCGGGCATTATTTTGTTATCAAGCACCTTTTTTTATGATGGCTGGAATATGCCGCAGTTTCAGCAAAAAATCTTACTACCAATTGTACTTTACACGCCTCTTAAATATTTTATCTATTGGGAAGAAACTGCACCCTATGGCATTAAGTGTGAAAGAACTAGAGCATTGGTTGCGGCAATATTAGATAACAAAGACGCAAAATCAGCCGATAAAATTGGTTACTTTAAAACACCTGCGACCGTTATTTTAGAAAGCGTAAGACTCATTAAAGCAGCTAGAAAATGCTTATCTGAGGTTACCTCCCCTGCATTGATTGTGCATTCCACTGAAGATGATATGGCGAGCCTAAAAAATGCTTATTACGTTGAAAAAAATATTGCCTCCCAGCATGTAGAAACGATGTATGTTGATGATACCTATCATGTTTTAACACTTGATAAGCGTAAGGACGATATTGCAAAACGCGTCATTAAATTTTGTAGCAACTTTCCAATGTCTGCACTTACAAAATCTCTGGTACTACCTCCTGCACAAGCCCCAGCGTAAGTTTAGCCAATAGTAAATCACCTCAAAATAACACAGGAAAGACCATGGACGACACCTTCAGCATTGTAAAAGAAATGATTGCAGAGAAATTAGAAATTGATCCAGCAAGCATTCAATCAAATAGTAATTTAACTGATATTGGCTTAGATTCTTTAGATACTTTTGACATCATTTTTGAAGCTGAAGACAAATTCGGTATCAAAATACCGAATGACCAAGTGAATGTCGTTACCATGAGTGATGTGGTTAACCTGTTTGATAGATTGCTACAAGAAAAAGCCAAAGTGTGTCTATGAGTACAGCAATGCTACGCCGCGTTGTTATTACGGGGATAGGAGTCGTTTCTCCACAAGGCAATACCCCTGTAGAGTTTTTCACTAATTTGCTAGCAGGTAAATCTGGCATTGGTAGAATTAAGGCAGACTTTGTAGACGCTTTAGAAACAAAAATTGCCGCCCAAGCAAATTTTGATGAGTCGCAACACTTTACAAAACAACAACTTGCCCTATTAGACAGGGTTAGCCAATTTGCACTATATTGCGCAGAGCAAGCAGTAAATGATGCGAGTTTAGTAATCTCAGAAGTTGATCCTAGTCGTGCAGGTTGCTATATGGGCACAGGTATGGGTGGGGCAAGCGCCACGGAAGATGGTTATGATAGACTTTATAAGCAGCAAGCGAATCGCCTAAAGCCTTTTACGGTACTCATGGCAATGAACGGTGCAGCTGCTTCACAAATTGCCATGCAATATCAACTGCAAGGTCCAAACATTACATTCACCACGGCTTGTTCTTCATCTGCCATTGCAATTGGTGAAGCCGTTAGGCAAATTCAGCACGGCTATTGTGATGTCATGCTGGCAGGTGGTACAGAAGCGCTACTTACTTTTGGCACAATCAAAGCATGGGAAGCATTACGCACTTTAGCCAAAGAAGATGAGATAAACCTAGCACATTCATGCAAGCCTTTTTCAGCTAATCGCTCAGGCTTAGTATTGGGCGAAGGGGCTGCTGTATTCGTTTTGGAAGAGCTTGGCCACGCACAAGCACGCGGTGCCAAAATTTATGCTGAAGTTTCTGGTTACGGCACCACCAACGATAGCACGCATATTACCCAACCTTCAGTAGATGGACAGGCAAGGGCCATGCAAGCTGCGCTAGATAACGCCAATTTAGCACCTCATCAAATAGGCTACATTAATGCGCATGGCACTGGCACACAGCTCAATGATGCAACTGAAACCGCTGCAATTAAACAAGTGTTTGGTAAGCATGCTAACCATCTGGCTATCAGCTCAACTAAATCAATGCATGGCCACTTAATGGGCGCAGCGGGCGCTGTAGAGCTGGTTGCAACAACGCTGGCGTTAGTCAACAATCAACTACCACCCACTATTAATTTAAATGAACCTGATCCAAATTGTGATTTAGATTACGTTGCTAACCAATTTAAAACCGTTGAGAACTTGCAACATGCTATGTCTAATTCATTTGCATTCGGTGGCACAAGTGGCGTACTCATTTTAAGCAAAATGATTAATGGGAGCGCTATTTAATGGATAAACATATGACGCAAAGTCTAATGTACAACCAGCCATTGAGCGCGCCTCAAGCGACGAATCAAACGGCTAAATATGTGGCAGAACGTAGCTTTAGCGCTGCAAAATATGAAGAAGTATTGTGGGATAAATTACTACCTAACGATGCCGAGAGCTACCGCTATCATCTTGCTTTTGAAATCGGTAAAGTCGAAAGTTTCAAAACGGGTTATATAGCGGTTAAACGTGGCGGTGTAGTGATATGTATCGCGCCTTATTTCGTCACAGACTATCGTTTAGATACAACTGTACAAGGTGGACTAAAACGCTTTTTGAATAAAATCACGCATTACGCACCCAAGCTGTTAAGCATTAAAATGGTGTGTGTTGGCTCTCCTGTTACGGATAGTTGCAAAATCGGATTAGCTAAAGACTACCCGTTTGATTCAGCCATGCTCAAGGCTTTATGCAATGAATTAGAGCAAGTTGCAAAACGTGAAAAAGCCAGTGTTATCGCTTTTAAAGATGTCATTGAGCATGATGCACAATTGTTCAGCGCAACTTTAAATGCAGCAGGATACGGCAAAGTAGCCAATATGCCAGTTGCCACTAACCTAATGGAGTTTACTCACATCGATGAGTATTTCGCCACTTTAAGCTATACCACACGTAAAAACTTACGACGCAAACTAAAAGCCAAAGCACATATTCATATAGAGGAATATGATGGTTTACCACCTCATATAGAAGCCATTTATCAACTATATTTAAACACCTATGAGCAAAGTGAACTGAAGTTTGAAAAATTAACCTTAACGTTTTTTGAATCGATTGCAGGCTTAATGCCTAATCACTGTCGTTTTGTGTTGTATTACGCAGAAAACCAGCTAATTGCCTTCAACTTACTACTCCATCGCGATGGCATTTTGGTAGATAAGTACATAGGCTTAGATAAAACGCTTGCCAAAAAATACAATATTTATTATTTAAGCTGGTTGCACAATGTTGAAATGTGTATTCGTGATGGCTTTCATACCTACAAAAGTGGGCAAGCAGCTTATGCCACTAAAATCCGCTTAGGTGCAACACTAGAGCAAACCTATATTTTCTTTAAACACTGCAATCCTTTATGGAATAAGCCGCTCAAACTCCTTTCACGTGCATTAGCCTATGCTAATTTTGATTATGCACTTAAAGATATAGAGCAAGATAAAAAGCAACATAAAAGTAACAATCAATGACCATTGCATTAACAAAAAAAAATCATTGGGATATTGTAGTGATGTTTGCCGTACTGCTATGTTGCGATACGGCAGCGCAGATACTTTTTAAACTTGCTGCTGATAAAATAGGCGAAATCCCATTTTACAGCGTCCAAGCCCTCTCCACTTACTTGCTAAATCTAGCGCAAAACCCACAAATAATCATGGGCATAATCGCTATTGTGATTGCATTTTTTACTTGGCTGGCAGTCATTGCAAAAATCGATTTGTCTAAAGCGCATCTTATTACCTGTTTAGCTTATGGCACCGTTCCGCTAAGCTCTATGTGGTTATTACATGAGGTTGTTACAACAAAACAGCTGACAGGTATATGTCTTATTATTGCGGGTGCTTTTATCGCATCTAGAAATGAAACTATTATCTAAATTATACATCTCTCGTTTCACCCAAGTTTGCAACCTAAAGTTTCCTTGCTAAAACCAATAAAACTTTAGCTAAATCCATTAAACTAACCGATATTTCAACCAACTTATCAATAAATAATGAATTCAATTTTAGATGTAAAAGATATGATGGGTTTTATTGCTGCATTTTTAACAACTACTGCATTTGTTCCACAAGCCTACCACTCATGGAAAACACGAGATTTATCTGGAATTTCATTACCTATGTACACCATGTTTACCTTGGGTGTTGCTACATGGTTAATCTATGGGTTAATGATAGATAGCCTGCCAGTCATTGTTGCCAATACAATTACCTTATTACTTTCAGCTATTGTGATGTACTTAAAAATAAAGCAAATCAAACAGTTAAGACAGTAATAAATTCTGTCTTTTTACTGAACTTTACAAATTTATTGATTAAATATTGATATGATATTTATTCATTATTTTGATTAAAAACCATGCAGCCAGCATCATTTATCGCTTGTACTCAATGTGACCTTTTACAGTACGAGGTTAAATTGGTTGAGGGTGAAACAGCCTGTTGCACACGTTGTAATGCCTTGTTATATAAAAATACTGTGCCGCATTACAATCAAGAAATCGCATTTACAATTAGCGCAATCATCATGCTTGTTATTGCCAATATATTCCCTATCGCTACCATTATTGTGCAAGGTCAAGTGATTGATGCCACCTTGTTTGATATTATTCAAACATTAGCCATGCAACATCAAAACGCACTTGCTCTGTTGGTATTTATCACTTTACTTTTAGCGCCCACTGTAGAGCTTGTAACGATGGCTTATTTGCTGATTCGGCTAAAAATGGGCTCGGTCAAATATCACGTAAGTACTAAGCATCACATAAGTACTAAGTATCTTATAAAAACTAGGCATCACATAACACAAGCTAACAGATTGCGCTTAAGTGCAAAAAACTGGGTGTTAATCGATGTTTTTATGTTAGGCGTGCTAGTCGCCTTAGTGAAATTAACCCCCATTGTGATTGTTAAAGTGGGTATCGCGGTATGGGCGCTGGGCGGCTTGATTATTCTACTAACGGCTTTAACACAAGCTTTTGATACAAGAAAAATATGGTCATCGATTGATTTTCAGTCAACATAAACAATTACTGTCAGCCAAGTCTTTGGGTTTATGCGCGTGCGATGTGTGCAAGCTAGTTTCCCAGTTGCCTGAGTTTAATTTACAACTTAATGAACAACAAGTATGCATACGTTGCCATAGCACATTGCACAGTCGTACACCTAAAAGCTTGTCTCGCACCTGGGCCCTATTAATAACCGCTTATCTGCTTTATATACCCGCTAATGTGCTGCCGATTATGGATACTAGTTCGTTATTTAACGCGCAACGCGACACTATCATGAGTGGTATTATTTACTTGTGGCACAGCGGCTCTTGGTTTTTAGCATTATTGGTATTTTTTGCCAGTATTGTTACGCCCCTTTTTAAAATGATTGCACTCACTTTTTTATTGTTATCTATACAGTTTAAAAATACTTGGCACCCTCTCCAACGCACAAAACTATATCGATTTTTACATGGCATTGGCCGCTGGTCTATGCTGGATATTTATATGGTGTCAATTTTAGTCACCTTGGTACAATTAAAATCATTCACCGTGATTAAAGCGAGCCCTGGTGCGCTAGCATTTGCTGCAGTAGTAATATTAACTATGTTAGCGGTAGAAATTTTTGATCCACGACTTCTATGGGATTCGGCCCAAAATAATCAGTTGCTAAAAAAGTCCGTTATAGATAATGCATAAGTATTAAAGGAACAACATGAGTGACGCCCCTCTTCCGCCGTTAGAAACCACATTGCCAGAACTGGCACAAAATAGCCATATACCCACGGCAACTGTGCAACCTCGCAGTTCTACAAGCATGTCACTTATTTGGTTAATTCCACTGATTGCTATTTTGATTGGGTTATGGCTAGGATTTCAGGCATTAACAGAGCGTGGCTCAACCATTACCATCACTTTTAAAACAGCTGAAGGTATCGCAATTGGTACACATATAAAATATCGTAATGTCGATATTGGGGATGTCAAAAGCATCACATTAAGTGAGGATCACAGCCAAGTAGAAGTAACGGCAAAACTCGCCAAACAGGCAAAAAAGATGCTGGTGAAAGATGCACGTTTTTGGGTAGTTAGACCTAGAATTTCTGGTGGTAGCGTAAGCGGTTTAGGTACTGTTTTAGCTGGCGCACACATTGGTATGGATGCAGGAAAATCTACAGAATCCGCACGAGAGTTTGTTGGCTTGGAAAGACCACCTATTGTAACAAGCGATGTGCCAGGTCACCAATACACTTTGCTTAGTGATGATATTGGCTCGTTAGACATTGGTTCGCCTGTGTATTTTCGCCATATACAAGCTGGTCAAGTAGTAGCGTTTGAACTTAGCCCAAGTGGTAGGCAAGTGATTGTGACTGTTTTCGTGAATGCGCCCTATGATAAGTTTATTAACATAAACACGCGCTTTTGGCATGCTAAAGGCATTGATATCAAACTTGATAGTAATGGCGTTAAAATTAATACCGAATCACTAGTTTCTATATTACTAGGTGGCGTTGCTTTTGAAAATATGGGTGATACTGATCAGCTGGCACAAGCCCCCGAAAATACAGCTTTTAGCGCATTTAGCAATCAAGATGAAGCATTAAAAGTACCTGATATCAATATATTGCATGGTGTCATGGTGTTTCAAGAATCTGTACGCGGCTTATCGCCGGGCGCACAAATTGATTTCCGTGGCATTGTGATTGGTGAAGTGATCTCGAATAGTATTGATTTTGATGCGAGTACTAAAAAAACTAATGTGGTCGTAGCGGTAGATATTTACCCTGATCGGATGCGCTCAAAAATCAATAATTCCCATCAAGTTAAGCAAGTACCCTCTAACGAGTTACTTGGTGCGTTGGTCAATAGAGGGCTACGTGCACAACTACGCACGAGCAATCTACTAACAGGGCAGTTATATATCGCCTTAGACTTTTTCCCTAATCTGCCAAAAGCCAAGTTTAATCCCAATAAAACACCTTTTGAACTACCTACAACACCAGGTAGCTTAGGTGAACTGCAAGTCAACTTAGCCTCGATTGCTAATAAGATCAATAAAATCCCTTTTGAAGCCATAGGTAATGATTTACATACCACATTAAATAATGCCAATAGCTTGATTACTCAGCTCGATCAGCAAGTAGCACCCGATACACGTGAAACGCTGGCAGATCTACGCAGCACATTAGCGGAAGCCAAAACTGCAATTGCTGCAGCACAAGGCTCGTTAACAGCCATAGAAAACACCGTGGGCGCTGATGGTCAACTGCAACTAGACGCACACCAAACTTTGCTGGAAGTCACGCGTGCGGCACAATCTACCCGCGCTTTGGTGGATTACTTGGAGCGGCATCCTGAAGCGCTAATTAGTGGTAAGAAAGAAGATAGCAAATGAGATTATTAGCATATTTGAGAGTAAAGGTATCGGCTTGGTCAGCTGCTAGCTTGATACTGACTGCGGGCTGTGTGGGTACATCGCCTAAAGAGAATTTTTACACCTTGAACAGCCAAGATTATTCTTTAAGTCATTCTAAAGAAACGGCACCAACAGTAATAAAATCCTTACCAAATACAGTGATAAATATTGCGCCTGTCTCAATTATCGAAGTGGTCGATAGGCCACAAATTGTTATTCAAATTTCACCAAATACAGTACAAATTTTAGAGCAACAACGCTGGGCGCAACCACTTAAAAATGAAATTGGACGTGTGGTTGCCAAAAACCTTAGCTCACTTCTTAATACCAAGCTTATAACTGCCTACCCTACAAATATAGGGAGCGGCAACATAGCAGGCTATAAAGTGCAACTGAATGTGCAACAATTTGAATCAAACGTTAATAACTCAAATGCCATAATTACTATCAATTATACAGTGCGTAGAGTGTCTGATAATCAAAGCCTAAGTAACACAGTTACCAGCAACCAAGCCATCACTGGCAGTAGTTTCAGCGATTTAGTGCTTGCGCATAGCCAAGCTATAGGCGTAATTAGTAATGAGATTGCTAAGACAATTGCGAGTATGAGTGCTCAGTAATAGCTAAGCATTTAAAGGAAAATAATGGCTGATTGTTGCAATAACAAAGCTTGCGAAATTGATGCACTACGAATTCGTCAAACCTCAACATTAAAAACCGTACTGGCTATTAACGATATCATGTTCTTCATAGAGCTTACAGCAGGGCTGATTAGTGGATCCGCTTCGTTAGTCGCAGACTCACTTGATATGTTGGGCGATGCCTTAGTTTACGGTTTTAGCATCTATGCTGTGACAGAAGGTGTAAGAATGAAAGCTAAAGTGGCACTATTTAAAGAAGGCATAATGGCAGTTTTTGGTATGTTTGTTTTTGCTCAAGTTGTTTATAAATTCATTTACCCGCAAGTGCCAGTTTTTGAAGTTATTGGTCTGATTGGTTTACTAGTATTAATGGCTAATAGCCTATGATTTTCATTACTATGGCGGCACAGAACCGATGACATTAATATGAGTTCAGTTTGGCTATGTTCTCGTAATGACATCGTTGCAAATATCTCAATTTTATTTGTTGCCGCAGGTGTATGGTTTACCCAATCAGCTTGGCCTGATATTTTGGTTGGTTTGGCACTTTCCACACTTTTTGTTCGCTCTGCTCTCGTTGTAGTGCGTGGGGCTTTTATTGAGCTTCGTGCTAGCAATGTTTAATTCCGCTCTAAAAAACCTAACAGTGCCCTACCATTTAAACGTTATGGTTTTGGTTTATTTGTAGCATTCTTATTGATTGATGGCGCTTGTGCCTCTTTAATTAAGCGTCCGCATTCACTTTGCACACCAGGTCCAACATCCAACAATGGAATTAATACTAACAGTGGATTAAGAATACTTAGTGCAACAGCACCGAAGCCTCGCGCTGCTATTTTGCCTTTATTTACGTTAATGTCTGGATTAGCAAAATTACCTGTCACATAAATTGGCGTGCTTAATGCAACAAAACTGGTATTTTTAGTTTTAGGATTGAGTGTTAAGTCCAACTTTTCCTGGTTTAAATTCACTGTGCCACTACCAAGTATAGTGCTAACTTCCGTATCTAATAACAAAGCATTGGTCTGCATCACGCCGCGTTTCACATCAAAATCGGCAACGGCACAATTAAGGTTAATAATTTTGTCACCCGCGATTTTTAATTGCAAAATTTCATCTAAGTGCAGACCAATTTTTTCAATTAACAATTTACTTAGCTTACCTTTTTCTACTACCAAACTCACTCTACCGTTAGCTGTTCCTAACATACGATCTATCGAGTTACCTTGCCCTGATAAATCAAAATCACCATTAATTTGACCCACACTGTTTTCAGTGAGATTAATGGTAGGAAATAACTTAGATAATATAACTTTACGTACATTGATTTTTGCAGTGGCTTGCATGGGATTTTGCTGACCATTGAGTGTGATGGCTGATTTTAAATGTCCTCCTGCAAAGCCAAAATCCAATGGACTAAGTTTAAGTATTGAATTTTGCATAATTAGATGTGCCACTAGATTATCTAACGGTAGCGCTTCATCACGTAAAATAGCATTAGCTTTAAGTGTTACGTCTGCATCTAAACTATTCCAGCGATCTGTTTTAAACGGCACGTTAGGCAATACGCGTTTATTGCTTGGCGTGACCGAAGCACTAGCCACTTTTTCTGAATTTTCAACTGATTTAGCTTCTATTTTTTTGGCACCAATCAAAGGTCCTAGATCATTAAGGTCTAACAATTTAGACACCAACTCACCACGCATCATGGGCCTAGTGCCGCCATTATCAAATTTGATATCGCCTGCAATATCAGTTTTACCAATAATGCCGCTAAATTTATCAAATTGCCAAACTTTAGCATAATGCTTTACACGACCAGATACACTGTAGGCATGGCTTTCAGGGAACGTTAGTTCAAAAATCTTGAATAAATTTGCTAGGCTATCTCCTTTAATAGCGAGCTGCATATCAATCGCTGTAAACTTAAATAGGCTAGTAATGCTGCCATCACCTTTTATGGTGGTTTTACCCATCATGGCTTCAAATTTAATCGGATATGCGGTGTCTTGATTATTTAACGATAAAACTGAGCCACCTACACCTTGCGCTTTTAGTGCGATACCTTTGTATAAACCATTCGCTTTAAATATAACGCCACTTTGGGCGTTTGATTTGAGCTTAATATCATTCACGTCAAGCTTAATATTTTTTTCGGCATTATTTTGGTTAGATAAACTTTTATTTACTAAGCTTTTACTTGAAAGTTCTGCACGAATCCTAGTGTTTTCTTTTGTATCATCATAGCCAATAACGCCAGTATCTAAAGTTAAATTGCCTATTGGAATACGCGCGTTATCATCAGACTGTTGCATATCGAGTAACCATGATTTTTTACCGTCAGCGGATAACTCTAAAAATACAGTTGGTTGAGTGAGATTAACTTGAGGAAACTCAAGCTTAAGTTTTAAAAGTGATATTAAGTTAATAGTAAATTCCACTTGATCGGCTTTAAACATTTCAGCTTGTTTAGCCCAAGTTGGATTGGAAAAGGTTACATTATTGGCAGTTATATGCGGCGCAGGCCAGCCTAACTTGACATCTAAATCACCATTAATCACTAACTGACGTCCAGTTTTTTCAGATACGACATGCTGCAATGGCGCGCGCGCCCAGTTCCAGCCAAATATCAATATATACAAAACAATAGCCACTAAAATAATAGCGATTAATAGAAATAATGTTTTTAATATTTTGAGAGTCATATGGGTTTTTACTAACTTAATCAGCTGGAAACGTTAACAATAACAAGTAACTATTAAATCTATTTTTAATTTAAATCATTGGGCACCAATGTGCCCAATGATTTAATTATAGAGATTTACCTATGTCGTGATTTAAGGAAAAAAAATCTTGCCTATTCATCATCCTGGTAAAATTGGGGATCCACCTTATTGTTTTACTAAAATGGATTCCCGCACGTACAGTAATGACAAAAACTGGTAAGAGATTACAAAACAGTTATCTAGATTGGTGCAAAGGTCTCAAACGACTATTTAAATGATTTTAAGTAACAATCTAAACTTATTTTAAGATCAAGCTTGATTCATACGACTGGATTCAAATAAGAACCAAGTACGTTGTTCTGTTTCATCTATCCACACTTCAATTAGGCTTGTTGTAGCAATGTCTTTGTGTTCTTCGCAAACACCATGCGCTTCGCGTAAACGCGAAACTAACGTTTTATTGTCTTCGCATAGTTCGGCTAGCATATCCAACGGCTCTACATATTCTGCATCATTGTCTAAAATACGCTGTGTGCGTGAAATGTGTCCAATTGATCGCAATGTTGATCCACCAAGTTTACGAATACGCTCCGCAATAGGGTCAGTCATTGCATAAAGTTGCGTTGCTTGCTCATCTAACATCAAGTGGTAGTCACGAAAATGTGGGCCACTCATATGCCAGTGGAAGTTTTTAGTTTTCAAATAAAGGGCAAACACATCAGCTAACATACCGTTCATTGCAGCTGCAATATCTTGTGTGGCGTTACCTTTTAAATCTGTTGGCGTGGCTAGTGGTGCTGCACGACGTTTTACTAAATCTAATACTTTTTTACTGCTTAAGCTTTTGTCAGTAGTTTTTGCCATTTTATGTCCTTTTATTTTTTCTCATCATGTAACTAGCTTTGTAAAAAACTACATTGGTGCTGGTGGTGGCACATCTGGTTGTGAAGCTTCTGCTGCTGGCATATCGGTCATTGGTGCATCAGCAGAAACTGTTTTTTCAGTAGAAACTGTACTTTCTACCACTTGAGCAGCACCTGCAGAGCGGGCGATTTGTAATACTCTATCTACTTCTGCTTGGCTAGATACAATGCCGCTAATGGTTACGGCACCATTAACAGTATCTACATTAATTTTGGTCAAGTCTGCACCTTGCTCTAAAGCAAATTGCTCTTTAATCATAGAAGTTAATTCGGCATCTGATTTTGGAGCATCACTATAATATGCGGCAGGTAATGATCGTTTACCTTGCATGTTGTCCGCAGCATTTACATTAGATAGTGTAGATAAACATAGTGAAAGGGCTAAGAAAGCACCAGATAAAGCAAAGTTTGTGTTATTGACTATACGCATGATTTTTTCCTTTATGTTTTGCCAAAAATAGTGGCTATAATTTCAGTTAACTTGTGTATTCGAGAATAATTTATTAATAAATTAAATGACTCGAAATAACATGATTGAAGTATTAATGGAATCTATATTTAGAACTAACAGGTTTTGTCCTGTTTTGATGTAAGAAATGTCCGACAAATGTTAGGCTTGTAATAGATTAGTTGATGCTCAAAGCATCACGTTTGCAGACTACTTACTTAATGACAGGTTTAATAGCATTAACATTTTGCAATTGATTTAATGCAGCATTATCCCAGCCACCACCTAAGGCTTTAATCAGTAATACGGCTGCTGATAATTGACTGCTTTGCACATTAAGCGCTGTTCTTTCATTATTTAACGCAATCGCCTCGGCATTAATCACGTTAATGTAGGTGACAATTCCAGCTTTATATTGGTTTGTGGCAATTTGTGCAGATTCACGAGCTGATTTAACCGCATCTGCCTGCAGTTGTGCTTCTTCATCTAAAATGCGTAATGCGGCTAAATTATCTTCTACCTCTTGAAATGCGGTGAGTACGGCTAGCCGATAATTGGTGGCGGTTTCATCATAAACCGCCACTGCTTGTGCGGTTTGTGCTTTGCGCAAGCCACCGTCAAATAAGGTTTGTGCTAATGTTGAGCCTAGTGTCCAAAATCGACTTGGATAATCTAACCACTGCGAAAAGCTACGGCTTTGAAAACCCAAAGTTCCTGATAGGGTTAATGCAGGATAATAAGCAGCTTCTGCCACACCAATTTTTGCATTAGCTGATGCGGCGCGGCGCTCTGCCGCCGCAATATCTGGACGACGTTCTAATAATTCAGAGGGAATCCCTAGTGGTATTGCTGGCGGCATGGTCACAATAGCTGTTGTTGTAGCAGGAATAGAAAAATCAGCAGGTGCTTTGCCTAATAGAACTGCTATGGCATGCTCCATTTGCGCACGTTGCACGCCAACATCTACAGCTTGGGCTTTAGCTGATTTAAGCTGAGTTTCTGCGGCAACCACATCAGCACG
>JAYVFU010000153.1:0-3663 GCA_043772865.1 Methylophilaceae bacterium | reverse complement strand
AAAATATTGAGGCATGGGATTTACTAAAATACTTAGGCTGTGATTATGGTCAAGGTTATTTTATTAGCAGACCAATGCCCGCTGATAAGTTTGTAAGTTGGTTAAACAACTGGAAATCTAGCCAAGAAAAAACTGCTGCTTAAAAATCGATAGCAATTAAATAATCAAACCTAGGCAATTTAACCTGCCAGGTTTGCATAAAATTGTTATAGTAATAGCCATGCAAAACACTATAAGTCCAGTAAAAATCGCAAGCCTGTGTATCATGCTCGGCTTATTTTTAGCCGCACTGCTGCTTAAATTGGTTGCGCCAGCCTTTATTGGGCTAATCATTTATCTACTTAGCAAGCACTTAGCTGTATTTTTAAATAAGGGTTTATCTGCTAGAAAATCGCGCCTACTTGCTGGCTTATTAATTCTAATAGGCATTATTAGCCTCATTACTTTACTCACTTTGTTTTTATCTAAAACCTTAGGTAGTCAAGAAAATCTTATAGGTTTAACAAATAAGATTGTAGATATCCTTACCGACATGCGCGAAAAACTTCCACCGCTTTTAGTCAGCTATATTCCAGAAAGTATTATCGAATTTAAAGAGTCACTTACTGATTTTTTAAGGGAACATAGCCAAGAGTTAGGTAAAGTAGGTGGTGAAAGTTTACATACTTTAGCGCATATACTCATTGCTATTGCTATTGCCGTACTAATTTCTATGCAACGCCTTGCACCTAAAACACAAATTAAACCACTCATTTTCGCACTACGTGAGCGCCTAGCATTGCTGGGTGGCGCGTTCGAAAATGTTGTATTTGCCCAAGCCAAAATTTCAGCCATTAACACTGCCCTGACTGCGGTATTTTTACTAGTGATATTGCCGTTAGCGGGTGTCCATTTGCCTTACAGTAAAACTTTGGTATTACTCACTTTCTTTGTTGGTTTGCTGCCTGTAGTGGGTAATTTAATTTCTAATACCGCCATAACACTAGTAGCACTTGGTGTGTCATTTCATGTCGCACTAAGTGCTTTAGTTTTTTTAATTTTAGTACATAAATTAGAGTACTTTATTAATGCGCGCATTGTGGGCGATAGAATCAATGCCAAAGCCTGGGAAATATTACTGGCGATGCTGCTCATGGAGTCACTATTCGGCGTAGGCGGCCTGTTACTGGCGCCAATTATTTATGCCTATATAAAATCTGAACTAAAACAAGAAGGTTTAATTTAATGGCAATACTCAATGTAAAGCAACGTATTGATGCTTACAATCTAGGACGCGATGCTGAGATTTTAACTTTGAAATACCAAGCACTTAGCGATAACGAATTCAGTTTTTATCGTGGTACTGCACATTTGTTTTATGAAGACTTACCAAAAAGCCCTATTTTTACCAATGCGCCTAATACTTGGATTTGCGGTGATTTACATTTAGAAAACTTTGGTAGCTATAAAGGCAGTAATCGCCTGAGTTATTTTGATTTAAACGATTGCGATGAATCTTTGTTAGCGCCTTGCACTTTAGAATTATCACGTTTTTTAGTGAGCGTGTTAGTCGGTGCAGAAAGCTTAGCCTTGGACCAAAAACAAGCGCTAAAATTATGCGATACTTTTTTAGATAGCTATATTCAAGCACTTGCTTTAGGCGAGGCCTATTGGATAGAACGTGCAAGCGCCAAAGGCATGATACGCCAATTACTGATGAGCCTTAAAAAGCGCACACGCACTGAATTTATCAACAGTCGCACTTGTACCAATAAACAAGGCGACCGCAAGATTAACGTAAAAAATGGCAAAGCCCTGCCTGTGTCTGATGAGGCGCGAGCAAAAATCAAAACCTTTATGCAAGAATTTGCAAAAAAACAGCCCGAGCCAGCTTTTTTTAATGTGGGTGATATTGCCAGACGCATCGCAGGCACTGGCAGCTTGGGGTTAGAACGCTATGTGATTTTAGTTGCTGGTCATGCTATAAAAAATAAAGCCGATTACTACTTACTGGATTTAAAACTGTGTAAACAATCTGCCGCAGCCCATTTTGTTATGGATATAAAACAACCTAGTTGGCAAACTGAGGCCGAGCGAGTAGCCACTATACAACGCCGCTTACAAGCAATATCACCAGCGTTTTTGAGTGATGTAACTATTGGCAACAATTCTTATCTACTTAAAGAGTTGTTGCCTACGCAAGATCGTTTAAGCCTAAGCCAGGCTAATGGCAAAATAAAACCCTTAGCTGAAGTGATTGATGCCATGGGTCAAATCACCGCCTGGGCACAAATTCGTAGTAGTGGTCGCCAAGGTTCAGCGATTACTGACAACCTTATTCAATTTGCAGAAAATTCCAGAAAATGGCGTCAGGATTTGTTAGATTACGCTGTGCATTACGCCAAAATTGTGCATCAAGATTGGCAAGCATTTAGGGCTCAACAGCCACTTAAATCATCACCATCAAAGCCATCAAACTAGCCATAGCATCTACGGTATAATAGTTTTATCAACTCAAATACTGGAAAACCGATGCAACAATCTACACAAACCCAAAGTTTTATCATCGGCAAAGATGCGCCTTTAGAGGCGACCATTGCCTTAATGCAAGCCAAATTATTGGCGATTGGTTTTGATGTTGAAGAAAAATCTTGGCTTAACCCTGTAGAAAACATTTGGTCGGTCCATGTGGCAGAACGTAACTGCCCGCTAATGTTTACCAACGGTAAAGGTGCCACGCGTTTAGCCGCATTAGCCAGTGCTTTGGGCGAATTTTTTGAGCGCATTAGCAATAATTATTTTTGGACACATTATTACTTAGGCGAAAAAATCGCCAACCAAAGTTACACGCATTATTCACAAGAGCGCTGGTTTCCGCTCAGCGCAAAACAAGCACATTCGGGAAAGTGGCCTAAAGAATTGCTCACGCCAGAGTTACACGCTTTTTATAATCCTGAAAACAGTATTCCATCTGCCATGTTAGTGGATCACAACTCAGGCAACACCGCCCGTGGTATATGTGCTATCCCATATATTTGCCAGCGTGATGGCAGCACGGTGTGGTTTCCCGTTAATATTATTGCTAACTTATATGTAAGTAATGGCATGTCTGCTGGCAATACCCCGGCTGAAGCACGTACACAAGCATTGGCGGAAATTTTTGAGCGATTTGTTAAATTTAAGGTCATTGCAGAAGGCTTATGCCTGCCAGAAGTGCCAGATGAAGTCATCAGTCGCTATCCGCGAATTGCCGCAGATATTGACGATTTACGTGCAGCAGGCTTTGGTTTGCTGGTTAAAGATGCCTCGCTCGGCGGCGAATATCCAGTGATGAATGTCACTTTACTTAACCCGCATGATCAAGGCGTGTTTTCTAGTTTTGGCGCGCACCCTCGCTTTGAAATCGCACTAGAACGCGCACTGACTGAACTGCTACAAGGGCGTGGTTTAGATGCTCTAGGTGGCTTTCCCGAAGCAGGTTTTGATTTAGAAGAAATTGCCAGCTCACCCAATATAGAAATCCACTTTGTAGATTCCAGCGGCATTATGCATTGGAATTTTATGGGCGATACGCCGGATTTTGCATTTGTAGACTGGAACTTTAGCAACACGACTGAAGAAGATTATCAATGGTCTATCAACCGCATCCACCAAGATGGTTGCGATGCATATATTGCTGATTTC
>JAYVFU010000152.1:0-10866 GCA_043772865.1 Methylophilaceae bacterium | reverse complement strand
GAATCTTGCCCAAACATGAGGTTGTCGCGAATTTCGTGGATGGCTTTACCATCACGCAACATTTGAAAGTACCAAGAGCCGTCTGCAGTATCGCCATAAAGCACACTACCAATGATGGCGTCATTTTTGATTACGAGTTTTTTGTATATTCCGCCCACGGCATCATGCAAAACAATTTCTTCACGGCCATCATTCATCACATCTGCTGGTGCGAAATCGCCCGCTGAGAACAAATCGATACCCGTTACCTTTAATTTGGTTGAGGTGACTGAGCCTTTATATTGTCCGATACCAAAGTTAGCTAAATGATTTGCGCACACTTTTGCCATTTCAAATAATGGGGCAACCAAGCCATATGAAATGCCACGATGCGCCACACATTCACCCACCGCATATACGCGCGGATCGTAAGTTTGCATGGTGTCATTCACCACAATGCCACGGTTACAATAAATGCCAGCAGATTCTGCTAATGAAAAGTTAGGGCGAATACCCACCGCCATGACCACTAAATCAGCCGCTACAATTAAACCATCGTCAAATTGCACTGATTTGACGCGATTTTTATATTGACCATCTTCATGACCAATCAACTGGGCAGTATTTTTATTCAGTAAAAAGTTAAGACCTTTGGCCTCTAAACTTTTTTGTAACATGCGTCCTGCAGTTTTATCTAATTGGCGCTCTAAAAGCCAATCATTTTTATGCACGACGGTGACTTCCATCCCTTGAATTTTAAGACCATTGGCTGCTTCTAAGCCTAATAAGCCACCGCCGATGATAACCGCATGTTTATGCACTTTAGCGGTTTCTATCATATCGTTTGTATCTTTAATATCTCGGTAACCAATCACGCCGTCAAGCTCTTTACCAGGAATTGGCAACATAAATGGTTTAGAACCTGTTGCTAGAAGTAAGCGATCATATTCTGCGCTAGTGCCATCTTCTGCATAAACCACGCGATTTTTTCGGTCTATTTTGTTGATACGTGCACTAGTATGGAGCGTAATATGGTGTTCTGCATACCATTCACGGGTATTTAAAATGATGTCATCAATGGTTTGCTCATTCGCCAAAACAGGAGAAAGCATAATACGATTGTAATTAGGGTATGGCTCATCACCAAATACTGTGATTTCGTATAAGTCGGGTGCTATTTTTAGCAATTCTTCTACTGTGCGCATGCCTGCCATGCCATTGCCAACCACCCCTAATTTCATTTTTTGCATCTTAATATATCCTTAAAGTGCGCGATTATTCATGTAAATAATCAATATTTTTAATATAAAAGCAAGTTGTATACCATTAAGTTGTTTTAGCCAATTCAATGGCTTAATTTCGTTTGTTACAGCACATGTATTATTTTTAATCGCTTGTTTGTGCATTGGCACTCACTTGGTGCAAATCTGACCTTAAACTTAAAGTATCAAAGAACATTTAATACAATCTCGAAATATCTATCACCAATGCAGCGATATATTTTTTTCCAGCTTATATCAATCGCATAAGGCCTATCCCGTGTTTTCAGTTTTAGTTTGTGAGGCATACCTACTTTATTTGCTGCAGCTTTGCATTTTCTACAATACGCGCAATTCGGTGGCGAATAATGTTGGAGTCATCCACAATCATGAGTTTCATATTTTTGTGTTTTCTAACTAAGCTGTTAGCTCATCTTCAATTGGAGAAACACTGTGGTGCTCAATACGCGTTAAGTTACTCTCAGCTGGTAATTTATTAGGTTTAACTGCCCCTGCAATGGCATTGGCAGGTAGCATGATGGTAAATTGCGTATATTTATCAGGTCTGGTATCAATCTTAAGTCGTCCGCCAATTTCGCTGATTTTGGTTTGAATTAAATCTAAACCCACGCCATGACCTGCATCTTTATTAGCTTCTGCTGTGGTAGAAAAAACCAGGTTCAAATAATTTAAGCACAATTTGTTTATCGCTAAGTCCTGCTATTTGCGCATTGGTGTAGTGTCCAGATTGCAACATTGCATGGCGAATACGTTCAGGCACAATGCCTGCACCATCATCACGGCAACTAAAGCTAAGGCCACCGTCTATTTGAATTTTACAATCAAGAATAAGATTGCCATGGCGTGATTTGCCTTTTTGTAATCGCGCTTGTGGAGTTTCAATGCCATGACTCACTGCATTGCGAATTAGCTGTATGCCAAGTTGCTATAGTTCATTGGAAATGTAGTCGTTATATTGGTTGAGTACTTTTAAATTTGCCTCTAATATAATTTCTTTATGTTGATTTTTTGCAAGCTGCACTACCAGCGTATTTAAGTTGGTTCTTATGCTATCAGAGGTTAACGTTTCATGTTGATGTTCAGAAGTACTGTAATTTTCAAGGCCTATTACAATCGTTTCAATTTGATGAATTTGATCAAATAAGCCATTTAATACAATAGGTAAGCTTAAAAACTCCTCAGAACTCCAACCAGATTTATCGCGTAATTGCACTAAAGTTTCTTCAAATTGATGCGTGCGCATTTCAATAGCTTCGAAGCCTAACGCTGATGCCTCGCCTTTGATGCCATGCACAGCTCTAAAGCATTAATTAATCAACACTATTGTCGGTTGCGCGCGGTTATCGAAGGTTGCCAATAAATAATTGATATGCTCAAGAGCTTTAGAGGTATTGCTTAAAAACTGTCGCAACTGAAATTGGTCTGCGTTTAAAATACGGGTAAGCATACCCATGTTAATGCTGGCTTGACCTTTAAGTGTTTCTAACTCGGCCGCTTGAGTGTCGCGCTCAGTGATGTCTTGCACGGTCACCAGCAAATGTATGACTAACTTATTTTCTACCACGCGATTAAATTGAAAGCTTAAATATCGTGTTAATTTGGTATTGGTATCAATGCTATTGGTTTCTATTTTGATGGTAGAAAGTGGGTTGAGACTAGCCACTAAATTTTCTTTTACACGATTACCAAATAGCAAAGTGATGTAATCACGCGCTGAGTTAAATGTAGGTTTATCCACCATACTTTCTAGCAAAGGCATAAACGAAAAGCCTTCAAAAATCTCTTGATGCAAAATTTTATGAAGAGAGCTTGAATATTGGCTACCGATTAAAAACTCTGGATTTAAAAGGAATAAACCTTCTTTAACCGTATTTAATATTTCAGCGTTCTCTCGCTGTGTTTTTTCTGCAAGTTTGTCGGCGCTGTGCAGCTTGCCTAGTGCATTAAATACAATGTTGGCAAAGAGTAATAGTGATAATACCAAAGCAATGGTTTGAATGGTTTTAAGCTCGCTGGCTTTGTTCTTTGTGGCGGTTTCTAAGCTTGTAGTTAAGGTATTCATTAACTTTAACAGCTCTAGATTATGCATTTTGGCATACTGGGCTACAGTACTTAATGCCTCATTATTCACATTGCGCTGATTAATCACAGTTTCTAATGCGAGTTTATAAGGCTGCCAAATGTCCAAAGCATTTTTAATCTGTTTTTTTTCATCTGCTTTAGTCACTGCGTTTAAGTAAACAGGTTTTTCATTGCCACCTAACACCTCGCCGCCCTGATTAAAAGCATTGAGCGTGCTATCAAACAGATTAACCACTTTTTTGAGTTCAGCCGTATTGCTGCTGTCATATACACCTTGCGATGCATCCACTTGCATATTAAATAAAATTTTGGCTGTGCGCTGCGATAGCATGCGCTGTCTACCAGATAAATTAATTGACACCGCATCGGCATCCAATGTAGATGAAGTGTAAAAATTGAGTGCTAAGACTAATGTATTGAATATTAAGAATAAACTCACAGCGATTAATAAACTGCGATATTTATTGAAATTTGCCACGGGTTGTTTCAAAACAGTCATTGAGTATCCTATTAAATGGCAATAATAGTAAAAAGTACTATCTTGAAATGTAAAAAGCAAATAACGCTTTTCTACTTTGCTAACCATTGTTAACAAAACCATGGTTAAACATTTTTACGGATGTTTGGGTAAAATAATTATGCTACATTTAAACTGCTAGCTTAGCTTCATGTATAAAACATCAAGCTTAGTTAAGGTTAATTTCTTAATAAAAAGTAAGCGCAACTTACGTTACGCTTACTATGTGTTAACCAATATTTATCAATTAAAAAGTATACATTGCTGTGAGCCAGAGTTTGTCTGTATCACGGAAACGAGCACGATTATTATTGGCTGTGCTAGTAGCCCGCGCAGCTGCAGTTGCACCAGTTGTTGCGCCTGTCGGTAACAATGCATATTTATCATCCTCGCTAAATTTACTGTACTCAAGTTTAGCCATGATATTTTTATTGATATTGTAAGTAACTGCTGTACCCCACTCAGAACCAAACTTATTGCCGTTAGTTGCTGCACCACTGCCAACTGTGTGGAAATCTTTGTCAGATTTATAGCGATGATAATCAGCAAAGAAAACAAAATCGTTGTAACGGTAAGTTGCAGTTACAAAGCTATCTTCAATACCTTCTAAGGGTGTGGCTAAGAATTTATCTGTCCAACCTTGAAACAAGTGGTTAGTGCCGAATGGTGTTTGGAAAGCGTATTTCCCATTGTTACTTGATTTTAATTCTTGATCAGCACGAATAGTAAAGTTATCAAGACCTACACCGCCACCTACTTTGTAATAGTGCGCGTCAATACGGCTATCACCACCAGAGTAATCTATTTGTTTTGCATATTCGGCCGTGTATAAAGCACGTACATTAGGGTTGAACGGATGAATACCATCTAATCGTACACCAAAAATTTTGTTACCTTGGTCAGCATTTTGGTTAGCAGTACCAAACTTACTGATATTTGTCGGTGTTGTGCTACCGCCATTACCAAACCATGCACGACCCAAACCTAAGTCTTCAAATGATGATAAATAACCGTAGCCAGTGATTGATTCAGTTGGAGATATGCGGTATTTTAAATTCACAATTTCTAAAGCGCCATCTGAGCGACCTTTAGTATTAATTTGATTCACACGTTCAATAAGCGCTAGAAAAAACTCTGTATCAGGAATCGTTTTATTCACAATAGAAACACCATCCATCACTTGCATGACTTGGCGAAAGGCAATATCCCCAATAAAACGTTGGTTATCTAAGTTAATAGATTGGCGACCTACACGGAAACGTGTATTTTTAATGCCTGTCCAATCTACATATAACTGATTAACACCTGTGTAATCAGGATCAATAATTTTTGCGTAATCTACATTACCAGGCTGATTTGAAACGCTATTAATGAGCGTGCCATTGGTGCTGTCATTAAAATCGTCTTTAAATTTACTCACATTAATTAACTGTGCCGCCACACTAAAATTGTGAAATGGTGATGTTTGCCAGCCAATTAAGCTGCGCAATGTGACACCTTCAGCGTCTTTAAGCTGATTGTTACGTGTTGGGTTATTAGCTGGCGCAGTTGCGCCCGTTAAGTTACCGGGTTGGTAACCATCTTGATTTACCTCTTCATAACGCAATCTAAAGCTGGTCATTGGTTTGCCTTCCATAATGGAATCGACAAACGTGTATTCTTTTTCAGCTTCTTCAGCCTGTACAGCGCCAATAGAGCCTAATGCTAATAGTGTTGCGAGAGTGATACTTTTTAAAGGTGTAGTACGTTGCATTATTAATGCCTTTCTTTTAGTTATTACTTAATTTATAAACGGAAATTACATTCTTATTACTGAGCATGATGCCTCCCCTCATTGGCTGTCACCATGCTTGCAAGTTACTTACAGTGTTAATGCCTAAGCGGCTTTTTTTGCGTGCCTGTCGTACAAGAAACGCAGCACTTCACCACGTAAATGGTTGTATTCTGGATCTTCTGCTAATGCTAAGCGATTTCTGGGACGTGCTAATTGCACATCTAAGATCTCACCTATCGTTGCAGCAGGGCCGTTGGTCATCATGACAATTCTGTCAGATAACAATACAGCCTCATCCACATCATGCGTCACCATTACGGCGGTACAGCCAGATTTCAACATGATTTTCATCAGCTCATCTTGCAGATTGGCACGAGTTAGCGCATCTAATGCACCAAATGGCTCATCTAATAACAGCACTTTAGGTTCCATTGCTAAAGCTCTAGCAATACCTACTCGTTGCTTCATCCCGCCAGATATCTCATTTGGACGTTTATCCGTGGCATGCGTTAAGCCGACCAACTCTAAAGCGGCATGCGTCCGTACTTTTAATTGTTCGTTGGTTTCTTTAAGTGCAAAAACACGTTCAACGGCCAAATAGACATTTTCGTAGCAAGTGAGCCACGGTAATAGTGAGTGGTTTTGAAACACCACTGCGCGCTCTGGACCCGGGCCAAAAATTTCGCGACCTGCACAAAATAGTAAGCCGCTAGTGGGTTCTAATAAGCCGCCAATTAAATTAAGCACTGTTGATTTTCCGCAACCAGAGTGACCGATAATTGAAACAAACTCGCCCTCTTTAATATCTAAATTGACATTTTTAAGCGCTTCAAAAGTGCCTTTTTTTGTCACAAACGTCATGTTTATTTCTTCAAGCTGCACATAGCGCTCTTGTGCAGGAATTGTCATCGGTTTTTTCTCGGTATTGATACTGGTAGAAGTTTCCATAAAAGTCTCCTTAATTATTCGTAGCTGTAACGTTTAGCAATTAAAATTAATCCTTGCTCAAGTAGTAGACCAATAATGCCCACTACAAAAATCGCGATAATAATGTGCTCATAATTTGAAGCGTTGTATTCATCCCATAGCCAGAAGCCAATACCAGCACCACCATTAAGCATTTCAGCCGCAACAATGACTAACCATGCAATACCCATTGATAAACGTACGCCAGTCATCATGTAGGGCAATACAAAAGGAAATGAGATTTTAGTCACGATTTTCCACTCATTTAAATTAAGTACTTTTGCAACGTTCATGTAGTCTTGCGGTACTTTACTGACACCAACAGCCGTATTAATTAACATAGGCCAAACGCTTGAAATAAAAATTACCCAAATTGCGGCAGGTGCAGCCGCTTTTAATACTAGTAAGCCTAGCGGCAACCAGGCAAGCGGTGAAACTGGGCGCAACAAACTAATGACTGGCGCGCACATTTTTGAGAAAAACTCATAGCGACCAATTAAAAAGCCTAATGGAATACCCACTAAAGCAGCCATGCCAAAACCCATAGCAACACGACCCAATGATGAAAGAATATTCCAGCCTATACCTTGATCATCTAAACTATTGACATAAAACGGGTGTTCAAAAACTAAAACTGCAGACTTGAATGTACTCACTGGGCCTGGCAATACAGGCTGAAATATAGTGAGTACAGCCCACAAACCTAAAAACACCAGCAACCCGAATACTGGTGGAATGATATTTTTTAAAAAAGTAACAAATTTACTGTCTATTTTTCTGGTGTAGTTTGGCTGCGTTTTCTTCACCTTCTTTTTTGGTGCTGCAGTTGAATCTTCAATCACAAGATCGTTCGCCGCGCTAGCAATACTTACTTTTTCAACATCTAATTCTTGAGCCGATGCATTAACACTATCTTTAACTAACGTGACTACGCTCATGATTTTTTCCTTAAATTTAGATAGGCTTGCTACTAAGCATTTAAAAACTTAGTAGCAAGTTTGATTGTTCATAAATAAAAACCAATCCTACATTTCAGCTTAAAATTTAATGCCTAAAAATAGTTAGGCTTTAATTTTGAAACTTGCTGCATAAGCTGCTGGATTCTTACCATCCCATATCACGCCATCCATCAGCTTGCTGGTACGCATTGGGCTTTTTGGTATGGATGCGCCCACTAAACCCGCTGCCTCAGTGTAAAGTTTGATTTGGTTAACTTTAGTCGCTACACCTAAATAATCAGGGTCAGTTTTTAACATGCCCCAACGTTTGTGCTGCGTTAAAAACCACATACCATCTGATAAGTATGGGAAATTAACCGCGCCATCGCTATAAAACTTCATGTAATTAGGGTCTTTCCATTTTTTACCAATACCATTGTCGTAATCACCAACAAAGCGGCCTTCAATGACTTCTTCTGGGGTATTGACGTAAGCTTTACCAGCAATCAATTTAGCGACTTTTGCTCTGTTTTCTACTGCCTCAATGTATTTACATGCTTCTAAAATAGCGGCAATCATTGCGCGTGAAGTATTAGGGTTTTTTGCTACAAATTCTGCTGTGGTACCCAAAACCTTTTCTGGGTGATCTGTCCAGATATCTTGAGAAGTGGCTGTAGTAAAGCCAACTTTGTCGTAAATAGCACGTGCGCCCCAAGGCTCGCCCACACAGTAGCCATCCATATTGCCAATACGCATATTGGCCACCATTTGTGGTGGAGGTACTACGATTGATTTAATATCTTTGATTGGATTAATACCGTTAGAAGCTAACCAGTAATTAAGCCACATGGCGTGTGTGCCCGTTGGGAATGTATTAGCAAATGTGTAGTCACGATTTTCGTTATCAAGTAAGCGTTTTAATGACCTGCCATCTGTGACACCTTTATCTTTAAGCTGATTTGATAATGTAATGGCTTGACCGTTGTGGTTAAGCGACATTAACACCGCCATGTCTTTTTGCTGACCGCCAATACCCATTTGTACGCCATAAACCAAGCCATACAAAACGTGTGCTGCATGTATCTCGCCATTGACTGTTTTATCGCGCACTGCTGCCCAAGAGGCTTGTTTAGCAGGAACAATTTTAATGCCATATTTTTTATCAAAACCCATTTCAGCAGCCACAATAATCGGCGCACAGTCTGTAAGCGGAATAAAGCCGATTTTTACTTCAGTGATTTCAGGAGCATCTGAACCCGCCGCATAGGCTTGGCTGCGAATACCGCCAGGCACTAAACCCATTAGTGCACTAGCGCCTAAAACACTAGCGCCTAGAGTACTTGCGCTCAGTTTAAAAAAATCACGACGTTGCGTATCAACTGCAACATCGGCAATGGCATTATCAACTAGCTTAATTTCTTTTTGACTCATTTAAAGCTCCTAATCGTTACGGTTGTTCTCTAAAAAACACAAATAAAAAAGGCGCTTGATGATTGGATATTTCAATTAATGAAATTTCCCCAATCGCCAAGACGCCTTTGTCTTTTTCTTACTGCGGGTGCTAAAATTTAGTCTAACTAAATCTTTTTAAAACTAGAAACTATCCGCCTTTGGATGTTTCTTAAAATTTGTTGCTGCTTATAGCAGCAGTTTCGCTGCTTCTACAATTTGTTCAGATAATGTTGCCATCCGCATGTTCTTTTGCATCGCCATACTGCGTAATGCGTTGTACGCTTCTTCTTCAGTCATTCCACGTTGCTTCATCATCAAGCCTTTTGCACGATCAATTATTTTACGCTCACTTAATTTTGCATTAGCTTCATGAAGCTCAGCTTTAAGCTGCTTAAACTCTTCAAACCTTGCGATTGCTGCATCAATAACCGGTCTTAGACGTTCATTAGGAATACTGCCTACAACGTAAGCACAAACTCCAGCTTGTGTTGCAGATTTAATCATCGCTTTATCGTCATCATGTGTAAACATGACAATCGGACGCGGGTCATGCATGGACATCACACATATATTTTCTAGCGTGTCGCGGCTAGGTGAGTCTGTATCTATAATCACAATATCAGGCTGCAGTTCGCAACAAGCACTATCTAAATTAGCCGTATCTTCAATATGTGCAATCACATCAAAACCTGTATCAATCAATGATTGTTTTAGAGGTGAAGTGCGCTCTAAATCATTATCTAAGATCATTACTTTTAACATGACATGCTCAAAATTAAGATAACTCCAACTAACTTTAGCAAATGCTATGCCATGAGGCTAAATAATTTTCAAGTTGTTGATATTATTGATAAAGCGTATGGAGTTTGATTGATAAATGTACCTTACGGGACATTTTAACTTGATGAAGTTTGCACGTAATGTGTGCGGATGCACCAGATAAAGCACATGAGGGTTAACATGCACCATTTTGGATGTCTTAGCTAGCCCATGCACAACTAGCGCATAAATTTAGCTAGTTGACATGATGATGGCGAGGTTAATTTTTTCCCTATTTTTTTGGAGATTGGCAATTTTCATTAATTTTTTGAGTTAATTCTTGATAGCTAATTAAAACACCGGTGGCTGCTGAGTAGGGTTGTCCGGCAATATAATTGATAAGCTCTAGTTGCCGCGGTGAAATTATTTGACTTAATTGATCTACTCGGCAATTACAAGCAATCTCAATTAAATTGGCTTCAACAGCGTGATTCGACATCAGCTTTGTAGAACACTTATTAAATTCAGACTTTTTATCGGTATCAGACCATGGATTGGTGTTGCTAGCTTCTTGTTTTATTTCTACCCTAATTTGAGCCAACAGTTGATACATGTACTCAACACCATAATGCAATGCTTTAAGATCTTGATTATCTTCATTATTAGTAATTACCAGACTATTTTCTACACGATATAAGTAGGGCAAAGTAGTGACTTGCTGAGGGATAGTATAGCCTTGGCCATTCAATAAAATAAGTTTGGCAGGATTTTTATCAAAGTAAGCATTGACCTCATCTAAATCCTGTTTATGTAAACTTAATGTCATCGTAGCTTGGCAAATACTCTCGATTGAATTTGCCTCTGTGAATTTTAATGTAATAGTTTTATCTTGCCAGCCATGTTTAAAACTTGGGGCATTATTCAATAATAAGTTGGCTTCTTGGCGATTGATTTCCATCAAGCTGCTATTCTCACTGCAAGCTAATGCTAGGCTAGTGAATAATAATAAATTGATTGATATTAGTGCTAATAAACTAGATTGAATATTTTTTATCATCGTAACTTTCGAGTATGGTTTGTAAATCACTCTTTAAGAACTTACTCATTAAATTAAGTTCT
>JAYVFU010000151.1:0-3677 GCA_043772865.1 Methylophilaceae bacterium | reverse complement strand
ACACTACTGCCAATATTAAGGCATTTCCAATCTTGGGTGAAATACCGATTATTGGTGCTTTATTTCGTAGTACAGACTTTCAAAAAGATAAAACCGAGTTGATTTTTGTGGTGACACCGCACTTGGTCAAGCCTTTAGCTAGCAAAGAAGTAGTGCGCTTACCAACAGACCGTTTCGTTGATCCAAGCCGTGCCGATATATTTTTAGGGGGTAAATTGGAAGGTAAATTGCCACCTAACGCGCCGCCACCTGTGATTTTAGATAAAAAATCGGATGCACTGAAACCAAACGCCCCAGCGCAAGCAAGCGACACTGGCTTTGACATGAAATAGGATAATAAAATGACTACTTTACAAATAACATCCGTAATCACGCTAATTGGGCTGTTAACCGCTTGTGAAACAGCACCTAGGTATGAGGCAGAGTTTGGCAACGCTACCCGTGCCACACTGAATGCGCAAATTATTAACCCTGATGCAGGCAATAACCCAGACCCAGTGGCGGGTTTAGATGGCCGTGCGGCGCGCGATGCAATTAACAATTATCAAAAATCGTATGCCCAGCCCGAAAAGCCGCAAAATGTGTTTAACATTGGTGTTGGCGGCAATAGTAGCCAATAGGAGATTGCCATGACTACCAAAGTGATCAGTTTATCTAAAACAACGGGCCGCAATCTGCAAAAAGGTGCGGTGGCGATTATCGTTGCTTTATCATTACCTGTGTTGATAGGCATGGCTGGGTTAGCTTTAGATTTAGGCAAACTTTATGTGACTAAAACGGAGCTACAAAATGCTTCAGATGCTTGTGCGTTGGCAGCGGCTGTGGAATTAGATGGCACAGCCTCGCAATACACAAATGCCGAAATAAAAGGGATTGCAATAGGTAAATTAAATAAGTCCTTCTTCCAAACTGCTGAAAAAGATGACAACACTACAGTTGTCAGAACTGTAAGATTTGCAACAGCCCTTAACGGCCCTTATTATGTCAAAAACGTTGTTGTAGGGGCGCCCGCTGATTACAAATTTGTTCAATGCGAAACAAGACGTCCAAATATTCCAAATTATCTAATGCCAATATTAAATATTTTAAAGCCTACTAACAATACTACAAATCCAAATCCAAAACCAATACCTCCTGCTTCTGAAGTTCTAGCAGTAGCGGTTGCATCAAATCGACCAGGACAATCAACCTGCGCTTTACCTATAGGAATTTGTTCTTCTAACGTTCCAAATTCTACACCAGTGGGAAAATGGCTAGAAGGAACTTTAAGTCCTGGAGGCGGTGTTTCTGGGTCATACAGGTGGGTTGATTTTTCTTCGCCCAAGGGCGGTACAGATGAATTGGCAGCAATTTTAAATGGGCAAAAAGGACAAGATTGTAATCTAAGTCCGGTAAGTGAAGATGTTGAACAATCAGGTGCTAGGCCATCTTTAAGGAATGATTATAATACTCGTTTTGGCATTGAACAAGGGAGCGCTAAAGGCATACCAGACTTTTCCGGATTTTCTTACTACACAACTAATTGGCCAAGTAAATTTGGTGCTTATAATAATTTTGAAGCAAAACGCTTAATTAACGAACCTTTTCAAGGGGAAGTTAACTCAGGAGTTGAATTATCAGGAAACATAAGCATTTTAAGTATGAGTGAATTAATTACAAGAGGAAGAGATAGGCGTGTAGCAGTAGCACCTGTAATTGATTGTAGTCTCTTTGGATCAAGTAACCAAAAAATTTCTGTTCAACGTTATGTTTGTGTTTTTCTATTACACCCAATGAAAACTAAAGGAAATAAAGACTTCCCGATGTATTTAGAGTACTTGGGTAATGTACGAAATTCTGGACCTTGCAATCAATCTGGTTTGGCTGGTGCTCCAAATGGTATTGGTCCACTTGTTTCAGCATTAGTGCAGTAAAAAATTCTAAATATATCATGCCAATAAATTCAATCAAACATAATAGATTAAATAAACATAAAGGTGCAGTCGCTATTGAATTCGCACTTGTGATGACATTTATTTTGGTACCACTTTTCTTGGGCACAGTTGAGTTTGGTCGATTGCTTTACCAATACAATAGTTTGGCAAAAAGCGTGCGTGACAGCGCCAAATATCTTTCGACGGTTGCTGACACAGTGCCAAACTATAATACAACCTACAAAATGGAGGCAGAGTGCTTAGCTGTATATGGCAATATCGGTTGCAACGGTAATCCTTTGGTTAGCGGTTTAACTAAATCAAATATCAGCATTAATGCACCAATAATTCTAGGAATAAAAGTAGTAACAGTTTCGGTGATTAACTACAAAGCCACCCTTATTACAAATCTTTTTAAACCATTTAATTTTAACAATATAAGCGTTAGCATGCGGCAACAAGAATCATAATGTCTAAACTTTTACGCGCAAAAAATAAACAGAAGGGTGCAGCTGCAATCGAGTTTGCGCTAATAGCAAGTATATTTTTTACAATTTTAATCGGTATTTTAGAACTTGGGCGTGTGCTTTTTTATGTGAACTCCGCCGCCGAAGCCACTAGGCTTGGGGCAAGAATTGCGGTGGTATGTGCTGTGAATGCACCTGGTATCAAAGCCAACATGATAAAGCGATTAAATATTCTAACTGCCAATAACATTCAAATTGAATATTGTACTAAAGACCGTTGCAGTTTTTTTGATTGTCCTCAAGCCAGTTGCAAATCAATTACTGTGGCAATAACAGGTGTAAACGTTGCCACTTTTATTCCGTTTGTGCCTGATTCGATAAGCAAATTTGAGTTGCCAACTTTTAGTACCTCTTTGCCGCGAGAAAGCATGGACAGCACCGATAACAGTTTGTGCACCTAAAAATAATTCAAATAGGAATGAAATGAAAGTTTTAGTCATTAGCGAGAATATTAAATTGTTGGAGCAGATATCTCTTTTTCCAACATTTAAGCAAAAAGGGATTACGCTAACTACTTTGCGTAGCAATTTGCTTAACGCTTCTCAGCGTATTGCCAATGAAGTGCCTGACATTGTTATTTTAGATATTGCAAACGCTAAAATGAACGAGTTTGAGTTGACAGAGCGCTTTAAATCGCAATACAAAAACATGGCATTTATGATGATGTCAGACGACACTTCAGCTGAGATTTTGTTGAAAGCCATTCGCTCTGGTATCTCAGAGGTTATTTCGTTACCTGTAAGTGAACCTAGTTTAGTTCATGCGATAGAACGTCACCAATTAAAACTTAACACCAACTTATCTCAGCACTCTAAAGTGATTAGCGTCATGTCATGTAAAGGCGGCAGTGGTGCTACTTTTATTGCGACTAACTTAGGTTATATTTTAGCCGAGGCATTTAACAAAAAAGTATTATTAATTGATTTAAATCAGTATTTTGGCGATGCCTCTATGTATGTTTCTGAGCAAAAGCCCAGCATGTCGTTATCTGATGTGTGTGCGCAGATTAATCGTTTAGATATCTCTTTTTTAGAGTCTTCTTTAGTGCAAGTAACGCCAAAATATAAAATACTGGCGGCGGCTGAGAATCCAGCAAATGCCGTTGATGTTTTGCCTGAACACATTGAGACAGTATTGCGTGTTGCTAGAAATTACTATGACATTATTTTATTAGATGTGGGTAGGCAAATTGATGTGCTGACAGTAAAAGGTTTAGATTTAAGTGATTCTATTTATC
>JAYVFU010000150.1:0-3687 GCA_043772865.1 Methylophilaceae bacterium | reverse complement strand
CTTCATCTGTTGGCTCAACAAAATCATAGGTGCCGCGCAAGCCATAAATTGTTCTGTCATTACCAAAAGTAGCAATAATCGAATCTAGCTCATTGGGGCCTCCACACCAAATTAAGGGTAGTTTTATAGGAGAATTTGCTTCATGTACTTTGATTAATAATGAGTTTGGCGCAACTCTTTGGCCTGGCCATGCACATGTCAATATCAGCAAGCCCCTGTAGAGTTTTGCTGGTAATATTTCAGCTAATCCTTGATTTGCTGCCATTGAAAGTACCTGATACTGTTTTAATTAATGTTTTAGTGAAACACTTACTTATACTGTTATTTAAATATTTAAATTTGGCATTTAAGAGTTTGAGCATAAATAAATTGTTTACAAATTGAATATAATCATAGCTTAAATTATATTTTAATAAGCAATCCTAAGCTTAAAAACATCACAGCTTGTTGAATAACTAAGTTTTCATCTTTAAATAAAGTAGCATATCTTGCAAGTTGCTGTTTGTGGTTATTAGCAACTTGTACTAAATCAATACCTTCATAGATAAATGTTAGTTTGTAGTCAATAATCCAGCGTGCGCCATCAGCTACAAACGTACGGTCAATGCGATAGTTTTGACTTTTCGTGATTGTATTTTCTTCGGCTAACTCATTCATTTGCATTAAACTTAGTTCACTAAAAGCTTGTTCTCGCGCTTGTAGCAGCCATATGCCGTCTTCGCTTTGTAACGTGGTTTGTAGCGCTAATGTTATTTCAGCCACCGCAGTTTTAGCCAAATCACTGCTATGCCCACGTTGAATTAACCATTGCGTCATGGCGGGTTGCAATTTATTTAAACGCTCGCTAGACCAGTTATTAATGCCCGTTTTTGCAATAAGCTCCATATAAAGATGCGCGAGTGTACCGCTATCCATATTTAAGTTTTTATAACTCGCTGAGATTTTCTCACTAATAGTTATAACGGCAAGTGCAGAGTTTTGTGCAAGTTTAAATGAGGTAATTTGTGAGGTGGGCGCCGCAATATCTGCTACTAGTAATGCTGGGATTTGTGCATGTTTAACGCGCATTAGCTTGGGAACGAAATCAGCTAGTTCTAAGCTGGAATTTTTTTCATTGAGGTGTGCATTATCATCAATTACTAATTCTTGAGTTTCATTTTTTTTGTTTTCAAATTCGCGTAAAAATTCACCCCCGATTGTTGACCATAACAAGGCTAAAAATGATTTTTTAGTGGGATTAAGTGTGCCGTCTTGATTAGGTTTAATCGTGGCAATTAAATGTAATTGTTTTATGCTCCGCGATACTGCTACATAAAGTAAACGCGCTGCTTCATTTATGCTACGGGTATTTTCTAGCTCCTGCAAATAATGATAAACACTAGTTTTATCACCTTTCTTTTTTGTTACAAAAGGCGCTGCAATTAAATGAGTTTCACCTTGTATCTGCAACTCTTCCCAACATATTAATGCGGTATCATGGTCACGTGGTTTACGGTTTAGCGCTGGTAAAATCACCACATCAAACTCTAAACCCTTCGATTTGTGAATTGTCAAAAATTGCAGGCTGCCATCCGCATTCGCATCAGGCTTGGCATATAGCTTTTGCATGGCTGATTCTAATTGCAAAAAGTCTAGCGTATTGGCTGAACTTAATTTTTCTACCAAATCAAAATAGGCTTGAATATCGCGAATATCGCCAGCTTCTACTAAACAACCTGCCCCACCTAACTTTAGCCAAGTGGATTCAAGCCAACGCCTAAGCGGCATGCGGCCTTGATTGTTTAGTGCTTCAGCTAATACGCTGTGTACATGGAGTAAGCGTTGCTGACCATCTTCGCTTAGTGTGGCTAACCTATTGGGATGCCGCATAAGTTGCCAAATGGTCGATCTTTGGTCATCAGCACATAGTTTATGTAAATCGGACAAAGTTAACCCACACCATGGCGCACGTAATATGCTTAACCAATGCACACGGTCAGCACGATGGAGTAGGGCATAAGTGAGAGACAATACATCTTGTATGGTTTGGCGATTACTGAGCCCTTCAATCTCAAGGGCCTGAAAGATAAGGTGTGGATAATGACGCTTGATTTCAGATACCAACTCATATAAATGGCTGCGTGACCTAACTAATACAGCAATTTTATGGCCATTATTTTTTTGTTTTTCTTGGTGTATTAATTCAGCTACAAGCTTAGCCTCTATAGCATTAGCACTCAAAACCTCGCTATTTGTATTGTAGATAATAGGATGTACATTAATAGACTCATCATTCACTTGCGGCTTAGTGGCGGTAAATGGTCGATAGCTAATTGCGCCAGTTGCAGTGTTATCTTGCAAAGGAAATACAGACTTAAATGCATGATTAATCCAATCAATCACTATGGGATGTGAGCGATTATTACGTGACAATCGCAAAGGTGTAAGCGGTAGCTGCCCAATGCCGATAGTGCTGGCTTGTAAGAACAAACTGACATCTGCTTTACGAAATCGATAAATAGATTGCATAGGGTCGCCCACACAAAATAGCGTGCGCCCATCATCTGATTGCCAGCCTTGAATCAGTTGTTCAATCAGCTTCATTTGTGTGGGGCTGGTATCTTGAAACTCATCAATTAGCAGATGTTTAATTTGATAATCTAGCTTAAGCGCTAAATCACTTACGCCTTGTGTGCTATCAGCATCGCCTAGTGCTAATCTGGCACAATTGGCAATTTCTACAAAATCAACTTCGTTTGCTGCTTGAAATACTATCCACAAATGTGCTGTGGCAAGTCGCAACATGTTAGAAATGGCGCGAATGACATGAGCATTATTGGCCATTTCTGCAATATCAGGTAGCTTGCGAATAGCGCTAAGTTCTTCTAACTGTGGGTAATCGGCTATTAGCTGTAAAAAATCGTCTTTTTTGTGTTTAAAGTCAATTTTTTCTTCTTTGTTTTCACCCGGTGGAAAGCCAACCTTTTTATCAAGTTTTTTACGTAACTCGTCTTTTTGAGTTAACAGTAACTCAGTAATTGCTTGCCAACTGGGTAAGTCTTCAATGCTAGGATTTAGTGGTAACTCCCAATCTAAAAGGTGCTTAATAATATGGCTGTCATCACAATGGCTAGCCGCAAAACACGCCAAGGGCATAAGTTTGATTTGAATGCTTTGTGTAAAGCACTCAACTGCACGCTGTAAATCTTGTTCAATTAAATGTTGTAGAGCATATTCAATCTGTAAGGCGATATCATCAGTACTTAATTGTATATGCGCTCCAACGAGCGGTAACCATTGGTCGCGCTTGGCTAACATGTTGGCGATTAATTTACTTAACTTAGCTGCGTCGTTATCCATGTAGCGCAAAGCAGTAGTAACAGTATCGCTGGATAAAGTTTCTTGTAATACCTCAGCAAGTGTACGTCGTGCGGCTTCATCATAGTGCGCTTCTGGCGTATCGCTCACTATGGGCTGGCCGCCGAAACGACTTAACAACGGCATTTTTCTGGCAAGCGAGCTACATAGCGCATCTATGGTCATTATTTGTAGGCGTGCTGGTTGTGTCATTAAGTGCCAGTTGCGCGCTTGGCTACGGTTAAGCGCAGCTATGGCTAAGTCACGCGTCACTAATTTATGTGGCTCAGTTTCTACTGTTTGTTGCTTTGCGTGTTCAAGACTTAACAAAATACGATTGCGCATTTCTGC
>JAYVFU010000149.1:0-3702 GCA_043772865.1 Methylophilaceae bacterium | reverse complement strand
GCTCAAGCTATTGCCAGAAACGATTCGCACTTACATGCTATTAGTTTTTTATGTGGCGAAATTTGCAAAAAATGTGCTGCGGAATGCGGCAAACATGCCATGGACCATTGTCAGCATTGTGCTGAGTCTTGCAAACGTTGCGCGGTTGCCTGCTGCAGCATGACGCAGTAACTTCTATATGTGTTGTCAAAAATATTAATTAAATGAGCACAGCATCAATTGGTCGTCGTAGTGATTTTGGCATGTTGCAACCTCGACCAAATCTAACGACTAAATCTATTCTGCTTGTGCCTGTTTTTTCATCTACTCTAAGGTAATTGGTACAGGAGCATTTACAGCAAGTATAGATAACAATGCGGCTGGCGGCTTAGCAGTTAACACTGCAAGTGCATGACTTAATTGCTCAATTGAAATTTGCAAAGGTGAGATCTGTGCCCGAATTTGCTCAACTGATACGCACGCTTGTTCAGCATCAAGTGAGGCAACCAAACCTGCCTGTGTCCGCCATTGTGTGATTTGTAAAGTTTCTAGCTGGCTAGTCAAATTATTATTGGCAATTACCAATCTGGATTGGGCGCTCCGTAAAGCAATATAATTGATTGCAACTTCAGCAGAAATGCTCACCTGAATATCACATAAACTAGCCTCACTTGCCTGCGCAGTGGCTTCTGCAGCAGAAAACCCGTTGCGATTTTTACCAAATATATCAAGCTCCCAAGCCGCGTCTACTCCAACAGAGAACTGATTTATTGCTTCATTACGTCCAGATTTACTTCACTGAGCAGAGGCAGAGCCGTCAACTGTTGGCCATAACGTAGCGGCAGCAATATCTCGCAATGCCCTAGCTTCAATCAATGCAGATTTTGCGCTGTTCACGCTGGTATTGGCCTGCAGGGCAGCATCAACAAGTTTAACCAAAAGCGGGTCATCGGAACGTAACCACCACTTTGCTAATGAGCTTGTATCTGAAGCTACAACTGTTTTACCAAATGACCACTTTGCTGGTATATCAACAGCAGCTGGTTCGGCACGATGGGGTTTAAATACTGTGCAACCATTTGAATGCAATACCAGAATGCCGATGATGATGAATGTGTATTTTTTATAGATCACAATGGAGAGGGCCATTACTCTACACACCCTTAATTCGTTCGCATTTAAACCAAATAAGGCTTTTGATTCATATGGCAATCCACAACCTCATTATTCAAGTAAATTTCACATAAAATAAGCCCATTTAAATTAGATGCTTGCGCACATGATCAACAGCAACATTAACGCCTGCTTTGTAGTCACGCCATTTATCAGCGGTAGTCTGTTTAAGTTCGGCTAATTTGGTCTCAGCATCTTTTATTTGTTGCTGTAACTCCAAAATCTCTGCATTGATTTTAGTGTTCATTTCTGTTCTATCGCTCAATGCTTTTTTATTGAGTTCAACTAATTTAACGCGACCTTTTTGAATATCTTGCTCAGCATTGGCTACAAAAGCATCTTTGGCTACTTGATGTGTTGCGTATTCAAACTGCGGCATTTGTTTAATAGTCTCTTTAGTAGCACCTCTGAGCACCATTTTCCCATTAACTTCATTTATTTGCGTTACTGGGATAGCCACATCATATTTGCTCATTCCTAAAAATCCCCCGCTACCGATAATGGCGTATGACAAACTTTTATTGGGAGCAATAATTAAATCGTTAACATTACCAATTTTATCGCCCAATTCGTTAAAGATAGGTTTGTTCATGATGCTTTTTTTAACGCTCCAACCTGATGCTATTTCGGTAACTTCACTTACAGTTGCGCCAATCACACTGGTTCCGACAACATCTGCATGAGCGTTTAAGCTCACTGTTTGCAGAACAACTATCAGCAATGCCGTATGTAAAATCGTGTTTTTCATTTTTTGTCTTCCTTAGTTTATTTAATAAAATGTATACCAAATGTTGTTTATATCAAGCTTAATATTTAGAGTCTGTTCGCTAACGCGCTTAGAAAGTAAGATAAAAAATGATAAATAACTATTTGATATTTTTTTTACGATGTTGGTTAACGAACAGTTGCCATAAAAATACCAAGCCATAATCAAAGTTCATTAACTTACAGGAAATAAATATCATGAAAACAGATACTCAGTTACAAAGTGATGTGATGGCAGAACTTAAATGGGATGACTCTATTAACGCCACTAAAATTGGTGTTGAGGCGAGTAGTGGCGTTGTCACTTTATCAGGCCATGTTGATAACTACAGCCAAAAATGGAGCGCTGAACGTGCTGCACAAAAGGTATGTGGCGTAAAAGCATTGGCAGTCGAAATAGATGTGGTACTTAAAGGTTCAAGTAGTAAAAGCGACACGGACATTGCACGTACTGCAGAAAACGTATTGGAATGGACTACAAATTGGCCAAAAAACCATGTAAAAGTGATGGTGGAAAGTGGCTGGGTAACACTGTCTGGCGAGGTTGATTATGAATATCAAAGAGAATTAGCTTCAAGTGCAGTACGTCACTTAATGGGTGTCACGGGTGTATCTAATCAAACAACGGTCAAGGCAGGTTTAACAACAGCTCATATTAAAGACGATATCCAAGCCGCTTTAAAACGCCGTGCTTTGGCAGATGCTCAAGAGATTATGGTGACAGTTGATGGTGGAAAAGTGACTTTAACTGGGGTTGTGCATAGTTGGTCAGAGCGAGATATGGTGAATGATTCAGTTTGGAATACTGCGGGTGTTACTGATGTAAATGACAATATTTCTGTAGCTTATTAAGCTAACCATAATAGCTTTATCACGGAGTACATTTTAAATGTGCTTTGTGGTAATTATTTCTAAAGTCAGCTGATTAAGCCAATTGAAATTGGCTTAATTTTTTTAATACACAAAAATCTCTAAAATGGCCTTTAGCAAACCACTACTCGCAACTGGCCACGAGCAGCGGTCTACTTATGAGTCTTGTTAGCTGGTGCGTGCTTTAAACCAATTTCATGCCAACTTGTTTCACTGATATGGAAGTCGAATTTTTTCGCAGAAGCATGTATGCGTTTCCATGCCATATCTCGTTCAGCGTTGCTTACGCCTTGTACCTGATTAAATCTCGCGATAGCGTTTCGAACATGACTCTCATTTTCTAATGGCTCTTTGCGTTTGTCTGAAAATGCAAACTCACTGTCATCGAGGCCGTCGCGTTCTTTCTTAGTCAGTTTTGTCATTGATGTCTCCGCTATATTTGAGTAAATACTGTCATGTAATGGTCTAGTTTAACGAGACACTTTTTTAGAGGTTATAATTAACTTTAAGAAGTGTAAAAATGAGCAAAGCAAGAAATCAATTCACAACAGAATTTAAGCAAGAATGTGTCAACTTAGTCGTTAATCAAGACTATGGTATTGCGCAAGCAGCCAGTGCTATGCAGGTTGGTTTATCCTCCATGCAGCGTTGGGTTGGGCAATATAAACAAGAAATCAAAGGTGTTACGCCACTTGCGTGTGCTTTCACGCCAGAACAGCAACGTATTCAAGCCTTAGAAGCTGAGAATCGGCAACTTAAACGAGACAATGATTTACTAAAAAAGGCTTCTGAGTATTCAAGGGATCAACGCAACATTCTTTGATATTACCTCACTTGGCGTTTGGTAGCCCAAAGTTTTTCTTGGTCGTTCATTTAGCTCTAACGCTACCTTATCTAAATCACCTTGAGTGAACT
>JAYVFU010000148.1:0-11082 GCA_043772865.1 Methylophilaceae bacterium | reverse complement strand
CTACATCCAACAAAATCGTTTGGAACTCAACAGTCGCCCCAGGTGATATTGTGGTGGTAGATCGTAACTGCCATAAATCAATTTTACATTCGATTATTATGACAGGGGCAATCCCCGTATTTTTAATGCCTACACGTAATCACTTTGGCATTATTGGCCCTATTCCTAAAAGTGAATTTGCTTGGGAAAATATTCAGAAAAAAATTGCACGCAACCCATTTGCCACAGATAAAAATGCTAAACCACGTGTATTAACGATTACACAATCGACCTATGATGGCGTGATTTATAACGTGGAAGAAATCAAAGAAATGCTAGATGGCAAGATTGATACGCTGCATTTTGATGAAGCTTGGTTACCCCACGCGACTTTCCATGATTTTTATGGCGATTACCATGCCATTGGCGCAGACCGTCCGCGTTGTAAAGAATCGATGGTGTTTTCAACACAATCTACCCATAAATTACTCGCTGGCTTATCTCAAGCTAGCCAGATTTTAGTACAAAATGCCGAAAGTATAGAACTAGACCGTGACGTGTTTAATGAAGCCTACTTGATGCACATGTCAACCAGCCCGCAATATTCAATTGTAGCGAGTTGTGATGTTGCAGCGGCAATGATGGAAGCGCCAGGCGGCACAGCATTGGTTGAAGAATCCATCATGGAAGCGCTCGATTTCCGCCGTGCCATGCGCAAAGTCGATGAAGAATGGGGTGCAGACTGGTGGTTTAAAGTTTGGGGGCCTGATGATCTTACAGAAGAAGGCATTGAAGAACGTTCATCTTGGATATTAAAAGCAGGCGAAGCTTGGCATGGCTTTGGCAACTTGGCCGAAGGCTTTAATATGCTGGATCCAATCAAAGCCACCATTATTACGCCAGGCTTAGATATTGATGGGGATTTCTCCGATAAATTTGGTATTCCAGCCGCAATTGTGACTAAATACCTCGCTGAACATGGCGTGATTGTCGAAAAAACTGGGCTATATTCTTTCTTTATCATGTTTACAATCGGCATTACTAAAGGCCGTTGGAACACCATGGTTGCTGCTTTACAACAATTTAAAGATGATTACGATAAAAACCAGCCACTTTGGAAAGTATTACCAGAATTTGTACAGCAACAGCCGCGCTATGAACGCATGGGTTTACGTGACTTGTGCACACAAATTCATGATGTATATAAAGCGAATGACGTTGCACGCTTGACGACAGAAATGTATTTATCTGACATGATACCTGCAATGAAACCAACGGATGCCTTTGCAAAAGTTGCACATCGAGATATAGATCGTGTGCCTATTGATGAGCTTGAAGGTCGCATCACCGCTATTTTATTAACGCCCTATCCTCCTGGTATTCCACTATTGATACCAGGTGAGCAATTTAATAAAATTATTGTGAATTACCTTAAATTTGCGCGCGAATTTAACGAGCGTTTTCCAGGTTTTGAAACAGATGTGCATGGTTTAGTTAAAAAGGTAGTCGATGGTAAAGCCATGTATTTTGTGGATTGTGTACAAAGTGCATAATTATTAACTATATGCAGTTAATACTTGGCATGGTGTTTGCTAGTTATTTTAGTAACTACTTACATCATCGATGGTATAAAGGTTGTTTTGAATAATGACACCAACATGCGTTTAATTAAAAAAATACTACTAATTAGTTACTTAGGTATAGTCGCTTACTTTGTGCAACCTGCTCAAAGCCATGCGAATGAACTGATTGAGCAAAATGTATTAATTGGTAATTTTGATCAATCTGTTGAAGTAACAACAGAAAGTAAGGCAATTAATACATTAGCCTCTGAAATTGTTAAAAATCAGCCTCAAACAAGGGCACCCGTTGTCGTCAGTAATGGCGCAATTAAAAATCCTTATGAGTTATTAGTTAATTTGGCATTAAAAGGCAAGGAGGCTGATGGGGCTAAAAGCTATAGCGAAGCAGCAACAATTTATTGTAAAGCTGCACGAGATGGCGATGCAAACGCTCAATTTGCCTTAGGTTGGATGTACGCAAACGGGAAGGGTGTGAGTAAAGACGAAAATTTTGCAGCTTTTTTATTTAATAAAGCTGCGGAACAAGGGCATGTAAATGCCAAAAAAAGCTTAGCTAGAAATGCCAATCAGCCTGAAGGTAATAATGTGCTTGCTATTATGCCTCCATGCATGTTGTCAGACCCTCTACCCAAAATAGCAAAAAACATGGATAAATATTCATCTATTGAGCATACTGAAAAAATTAAGCCTCCCGTTGTGTTCTATTCCAAAGGACCAATTTTTAAACTAGTTAATAAATTATCCCCAAAATTTCAAATTGATACAGACTTAGTGATGGCGTTTATATCTGTGGAATCTGGTTTTAATACACAAGCAACCTCCCCAAAAAACGCACAAGGTTTGATGCAGCTTATTCCAGATACAGCCAAGCGATTTCGTGTAAAAGATGCTTATAATCCCGAAGATAACATCAAAGGTGGTATGGCCTATTTACAATGGTTACTGGCCTATTTTAAAGGTGATATTGAGTTAGTAGCTGCCGCTTACAACTCAGGAGAATTAACGGTCGAGAAGTATAAAGGTGTGCCACCCTACCCTGAAACACAAAATTATGTAAAAAGAATTAATTCACTTTATAAGAAGTCTTTTCATCCTTATAAAGAGAATCTGGTGCAAGCTTCACCAATGCTTATTAAGTTACAACAACAAAGTAATAATAAAAAAGCTCGGTTGGGCATGTAGTCATCAAGTCAATAGTTGCCTTAATTAAAGCAACTATGTTTTTAGTACGTAAGATTTAGATTATCAGCACATTCGCGGTAAAATAGCATTTTTGCTAATTAGCCACATTTCAAGCATGAGCCTCCACAGTAAACAAATTCAACGTCGCCGCACATTCGCAATTATTTCTCACCCAGATGCGGGCAAAACAACACTCACCGAAAAGTTATTATGGTTTGGTGGTGCAATTCAGGTGGCAGGAGAAGTGCGCGGACGAAAAGCTTCGCGTCATGCCACTTCGGACTGGATGGAGCTTGAAAAGCAACGTGGTATTTCTGTCACATCTTCTGTTATGCAGTTCCCGTACCGAGAGCACATGGTCAATCTACTTGATACTCCTGGCCATGATGATTTCTCTGAAGATACTTATCGTACGCTAACCGCAGTTGATTCTGCGGTAATGGTGATTGATGCTGTAAACGGCGTTGAAGCTCAAACCATTAAGCTACTCAATGTGTGCCGCATGCGTGATACACCCATCATCACCTTCATTAATAAGCTAGACCGCGAAAGTCGCGAGCCTATTGAATTATTAGATGAAATTGAAACGACCTTAGGCATGGAATGCGCACCTATGACATGGCCAATTGGCATGGGCAAAGGCTTTCGCGGTGTTTATAACTTATATACCGATACTATTTCCTTTTTTGATCCACGGGCAGATAAAGGTACATCTGAAATTATCCAAGGTTTAGATAATCCACGCTTAGACGAGTTACTAGGGCATGTTGCCAAACAATTAAGAGTTGATATTGAATTAGTGCGTGGTGCTTCACATGTGTATGATGCAACACGCTTTTTAAGTGGCAAACAAACGCCTGTGTTTTTTGGTTCTGCTGTCAATAATTTTGGCGTGCAATCTTTATTAGATGCCGTGGTAGATTTATCGCCGGCACCCTTAGCACGTCAAACTGCCAGCCGTGAGGTTGCCCCTACAGAAGATAAATTTTCAGGTTTTGTATTTAAAATTCAAGCCAATATGGATCCTAAACACCGCGACCGCATCGCATTTTTACGCGTGTGTTCTGGCAAATTTGAGCGTGGCATGAAAATTAAGCAAGTCGCTACAGGTAAACAAATGGCAGTGAATAACGCCATTACCTTTATGGCGCAAGATCGCACCATTATGGATGAAGCTTACTCTGGCGATATTATCGGCATCCCTAACCACGGTACTATTAAGGTGGGAGATACATTTAGTGAGGGTGAAGCGCTTAAATTCACGGGGATTCCTTCGTTTGCACCTGAGTTTTTCCGCCGTGCACGCATTAAAAACCCCATGAAAATGAAGCAATTACAAATCGGTTTAAAACAATTAGCAGAAGAAGGTGCAGCGCAATTATTTAAACCATTGCTAAGCAATGATTTGATTTTAGGCGCCGTGGGTATGCTGCAGTTTGATGTAGTGGCACACCGTTTAGAGCATGAATATACAGTAGATATGGCGTTTGAACCGTATGATTGCTATACCGCACGCTGGCTACGTGGCAGTGATGCAGACTTAAAAGCCATTGCGGATAAATACGGCTTTAACGTGGCATTAGATGGTGCGGATGAATACGTATACCTAGCGCCAAATCGGGTGAATTTACAAATGGCGCAGGAACGCTATCCAGATATTAAGTTTTTAGAAACACGTGAAATTATCTAAAAATAGTGTCTACGAATAAATTAGCATTTTGTCCTTGCGAAAGCGGAAAAACTTATAGCACTTGCTGTGAGTTATATCATTTAGGATTCAACAATCAAATTTTTTCACCCAACGCAGAAGCACTAATGCGGTCACGTTATAGTGCTTTTGTATTGTGTTTGGAAAATTATGTATTGCAAACTTGGCATCCAGATACACGTCCAAGCGAATTGAATTTGTCCAACGGCAATGATGTAAGCAAATGGCTAGGTTTAGCGGTGAAACAATATAAGCTTTTAACAAACTCAACTGCAACGGTTGAGTTTATAGCACGTTATAAAATGGCCAATAACATGACTGGCAGAGCTGAACAACATCATGAAATTAGCCAGTTTATAAAAATGGGTTATCAATGGTTTTATGTTGACGGTCAAATTATTTAATTAAAAATTAATCTGCAGCAGTTGCATCTATTAAATCATTTCTAACGTAATTTAATTGTTAATAGCGAATTATTTATAGCCACCTATACTACACAGTTTGGCTGGGCAATTTCAAATCACTAGCGTGCAACTTATGGCGCTTTAGACTAGTCTAGCTATGGTAATTAAGCAGTAAAATACTTTTATATTGAGTAAAATTAGATGATTTTTTGGAATATCAATGCCTCTTATTAACAAAGCCATTCAACTTGCAGAAAACGGCGTACTGCCAGATAGCTTAGTGCGTCATGGTATACGTAAACTTTCTGAACAGCGATTGCTAGAAATCAGCGCTAACGACTGTGAAACTAATACAAAACTTTTGCATGATTTTATCAAGCGTATGGATCTATCGCCTATAGCTTTAGTGCCAGAGCTGGCTAATGACCAGCATTATGAGATCCCAGCGGCATTTTTTGAATATTGCTTAGGTAAACATCGTAAATATAGTAGCTGCTTTTGGTTAGATGACACTAAAAATTTAGATGAGGCAGAAGAAAATGCATTACGTTTAAGCTGCGAACATGCTGATTTAAAAGATGGTCAAGATATTTTAGAACTAGGTTGCGGCTGGGGTTCGCTTACTTTTTGGATGGCATCACACTATCCAAATTCAAAAATCACGGGCGTATCTAATTCTAATTCACAACGTCAATTCATTATGGAAACGGCGCGGGATAGAGGTTTAACTAATATCAATATCATTACCTGCGATATGAATACCTTTAAACCCGAAAACGAAGCAGGAAAATCATTATCTTATGACCGTATAGTATCCATCGAAATGTTTGAGCATATGCGTAATCATCGCAAACTTTATGCTCAAGTACATGATTGGCTAAAACCAAATGGCAAGTTTTTTATGCATATTTTTGTGCATCGCTCTACCCCTTATGCTTTTGAAGTACAGGGTGATGATGATTGGATGAGCCAATTCTTTTTCTCTGGCGGCATGATGCCAAGCGATGATTTACCTTTGTTTTTTCAAGAAAAATTAAAATTAACGAATCGCTGGCGTTGGAATGGCACCCATTACGAAAAAACTGCTAATGCTTGGTTAGCTAATATGGATGCACATGACAAAGAAACTTTACCTATTTTGCAACAAACTTATGGTGAAGTAGATGCAGAAATGTGGCGGAACCGCTGGCGCATTTTCTATATGGCATGCGCTGAATTATTTGGCTATAAAAATGGCCAAGAATGGTGGGTAAGCCATTATCAATTCACGCGTTCTTGAATTAAAAATTGTAAAAATTACTATGCCACAATATTTTGTTATTTTGAACTTTGTGCTTTTTCAAATCACTTGGTTTGCTTGTGTATTGGGCTCAGCAAAAGGTTATCCCTGGCTAGGCATCATTATTGTTGGGTTAAGTTTAATTTGGCATTTATCACAAGCAAAACCAAAGTGGATGGAAACCAAATGGTGTTTGATTGCGCTTGCAATTGGCGCTATTTTTGACCAAATTATTTTAAGTTTAGGCATTATTCAATATCATAATAATGGCTGGTCAGCATCTATTGTGCCCGTTTGGATATTAGCTTTATGGTTAGCATTTGCACTCACACTTAACGTAAGTTTGCGTTGGCTTCGCGGTAAGTACTTGATTGCTCTAGTGTTTGGTGCAATTGGTGGGCCTTTAGCCTATATTGGTGCGCAAAAATTAGGCGCTGTTACTTTGGGTGAGCATAGCTTGATTGTTTTAGGTATTGGTTGGGCGCTTATTACTGTGGCTTTTAGCCAAATATCAATCAAATTTGATGGTTTTAAATAAAGTAGGTATGAATCAGAATATTAAAATTATATGTTTAATTTGCCAACATACTTACTAGGGCTTTACTGCTTATTAGCCTTTGGCTTTCTGGGCTGGGCTATTAGCGTCTTTCGTAGTAACGTCACCCACGTAGATAGCATGTGGAGCTTGTTTTTTGTAATTAGTATGCTGGTTTATATTGATGCATTCCCTATTACAACAAATCGCACTATGTTGGTATTAGCGCTCATCTTTATTTGGGCTTTAAGGCTTTGTGTTTATTTAACCAAACGTAACTGGTCACCCCATGAAGATCATCGTTACGTAGAAATACGCAAAAATAATCCACCTTTCTGGATCAAAAGTTTATATATCGTGTTTATTTTACAAGCTGTATTAGCTTGGATTATTTCACTGCCATTATTGGGCATTAGTCATTCACTTAACCCTTTTAATTGGTTAGATTATTGTGGGCTAGCATTATGGGGTTTTGGCTTTACTTGGGAAGTATTTGGCGATGCGCAACTAGCACGTTTCAAAGCGAATAAAACTAATGCTGGCAAAGTGCTTAATACAGGCTTATGGCATTACAGCCGCCACCCTAATTATTTTGGCGAGTGCTGTACTTGGTGGGCATATTATTTAATAGCAATATCAGCTGGCGCATGGTGGAGCTTGCCTGCACCTGTATTAATGACTTTGTTATTACTTAAGGTAAGTGGCGTTGCACTCCTAGAAAAAGATATTGCGGAGCGTCGCCCAAGCTACTTGGATTACATAAAAACCACACCTGCTTTTATACCGTGGTTTCCCAAAAAAAGTATCAAGGAATAACCATGTTATTGCGTCACAAGTTAATAGTTTTATCATTAGTTTACGGGCTATTTAGCACAATTTTTGCACATGCAGCTGGCAAAGAGTGGATGTTTGATGTCTATTTAGATAAAAACAAAATCGGGCAGCACAGCTTTAAGTTATCAGATAGTGGTGACTTATTAAGCGAGGCAGATTTTAAAGTAAAAGTAGTTTTTATCACCGCATATAACTATCACCATATATCTAAAGAGCATTGGGTTGATAATTGTTTGAATAAACTAGAAGCTGATACCGTTGAAAATAAAGTAACCAGCAAAACCACAGGGCAAATGACTAATGGAAAGTTCGAACTAAAAGCCAAAGTGGGTAAAGATGAAAAACTGCAATCATTGCCAGAGTGTGCCATGACGTTTGCCTATTGGAACCCAAAAATACTCACGCAAACAAAACTACTTAACCCACAAAATGGGGATTATTTAAAAGCAAACTTTAAGTTGGTAGGTGATGAAAAAATTGAAGTGAATGGCGAGCAAAAATCTGCTAAACATTACCATTTATATGCTAACAGTGTGGAAGCTAATGTTGATGCCAAACCAAAACTCAACATTGATTTATGGTATGACAACAACAATGATTGGCTAGCACTTAAATCAATTACGCCAGAAGGTTATACGATTAGCTATAAGAGAAGGTAGCGCTTTAAGCATTTCAAAAAATCTTAAATTACATCGAATAAGGTAAAAAATGAATATATTTAATAAATTTTGTGGATTATTTGCAGTGGTGTTGACAGGCTGCGCAACGCCGTCTTTGCCACCAGTGGATACTGTCCCAACTGTAGATTTACCGCGTTTTATGGGCGATTGGTATGTGATTGCCCATATACCCACTAGTATCGAAAAAGAAGCTTTTAACGCGATTGAAAACTATAAGCTCAATGCTGATGGCAGCATAGCGACTACGTTCACCTTTAATAAAGGCGCATCAAACGGTGAGGCTAAAAAATATGAACCCAAAGGCTTTGTGGTGCCAAATACTGGCAATGCCTTATGGGGGATGCAATTTATTTGGCCAATTAAAGCAGAATATAAAATAGCCTACTTAGATAAAGATTATCAAACAACCGTTGTTGCACGTACAGCCAGAGACTATGTTTGGATTATGGCGCGCAAACCACATTTAGAGGCTAGCGAATACAAAAAACTCAATGATTATGTAGCAGGGTTGGGTTACGAAATGGCTAAGTTACGCGTAGTCCCACAAAAGTAAATCATACAAAAACAAGTGCACGCTCATCATGGGAAAATCATCATGAATAAAATACTATTTCAACTAACACGATGGTTTGATAACGAGGCGGTTAATCAAACTCATGCAAAAACTGTAGATGAATACGCCGTAGATTGGTGGCGTGTAGTGCCATTTATACTGCTACATGTATCAATAGTTAGCTTATTTTGGGTTGGTGTGAGCTGGTTTGCAGCCGTTTTCTGTGCAGTGCTTTATGCCATAAGAATGTTTGCTATTACTGCTTTTTACCATCGCTATTTTGCACATAAAACTTACCGCACCTCACGCATTGTACAATTTTTGTTCGCCATATTAGGTTCTACTGCAGTACAACGTGGTCCACTTTGGTGGGCATCGCATCACCGTCATCACCATGTGCACTCAGATGAAGCACCTGATGCCCACTCACCTGTGCAGCATGGCTTTTTATGGAGTCATTTGTGTTGGTTTTTATCACAAGCTAATTTTGCAACTAAACACGACAGAGTTAAAGAGCTTTCTGCTTTCCCTGAATTACGGTTTTTAGACCGCTTTGATATTATTATTCCTATTCTTTTTGCAGTAAGTATCTATGTGCTAGGCGCTCAATTAGCGCTGCATGCCCCACATTTAAATACCAGTGGTCCACAGCTATTAGTATGGGGATTTGTGATCTCAACCATTGCCCTCTATCACGGAACATTCACTGTGAATTCCCTCGCCCATGTATGGGGAAAACGTCGTTATGCAACCAAAGATCAAAGTCGTAACAACTGGTTTATCGCCATCATTACCTTAGGCGAAGGCTGGCATAACAACCATCATCATTTTCCAGGGTCAGCTAGCCAGGGATTTTACTGGTGGGAAATTGATCTCACTTACTACGGCTTAAAGTTAATGGCCGCAACAGGGTTGATTTGGGATTTACGTAAAGTGCCGCTTAATATCCGCAATTCAAGAAAAATTGTTTAAGAATAATAGAAATAATAAAAATATTTAATATGAGAGTAGCCATTATTGGTGGAGGTATTGCAGGGAACACCCTCGCCTACCACCTAAATAAAGAACATGACATCACATTATTTGAAGCTGAAAGCCACATTGGCGGTCATACTCATACGCACACAGTAGAAATTGCAGGTAGCACTTACAACATAGATACTGGCTTCATTGTGTTTAATGACCGTACTTACCCCAACTTTAACGCATTGTTAGATACGCTTGAAGTGCCTTGGCAAAACAGCGAAATGAGCTTTAGTGTCAAGTGCGAAAACACAGGTTTGGAGTACAACGGCACCACGCTTAACAGTCTATTTGCGCAACGCAGCAATTTTTTACGCCCCAAGTTTTACTGCATGATACGCGATATTATGCGTTTTAACAAAAATGCACTTGAGTTACTGGCTGATGGTGAAGAAATTACACTTGGTGATTATTTAGCAAAAAATAGTTATGGTGATGATTTTATAAAGTTTTATATCATTCCGATGGGTGCGGCTATTTGGTCAACCGATGCTACGCAAATGCTGGATTTTCCTGCGCGTTTTTTTGTACGATTTTTTCACCATCATGGCATGCTTACTGTGAATAATCGCCCACAATGGCGCACTATTGTTGGTGGCTCAGCCCAATATGTAGCAAAGCTTACGGAAAGTTTTAAAGACAAAATTAAACTCAACACACCGATTGAAAGTGTAAGACGTCTTGAAAAAAGTGTGATGATTAAACCAATATTTGGTGAAGAGCAAAAATTTGATTGGGTATTTTTTGCATGTCATAGCGACCAAGCTTTAAAACTATTACGAGATGCTAGCCCACAAGAAAAAGCTTTACTTGGTGCAATTCCATATCAAGAAAATACAGTATTTTTACATACTGATACCAGCCTAATGCCAAAACGTAAACTAGCATGGGCGGCTTGGAACTATCACCTGACGCCGCATGTACAACACCAAGTAGCAGTGACTTACAACATGAATATGTTGCAAAATATTCATGCACCAGAAACATTGCTAGTCACACTTAATCACACGCGTTTTATTAATCCAGCCAAAGTGATTAAACGTCTCAAATACATGCATCCTGTGTTCACGCTTGAAGGTGCAGAAGCTCAACAGCGCCATGCAGATATTAGTGGTGTAAACCGTACTTGCTATGCTGGCGCATATTGGCGCAACGGTTTTCATGAAGACGGTGTAGCAAGTGCGCTATCAGCACTACAACACTTTAAAGCTGCACAAAACACGGCAGAAGTGAGCAGCATTGAAAGCCATGCTGAATAGTGCAATTTACACTGGTTGGGTAAATCATCAACGACTTTCACCAAAGTGGCATGGTTTTCGTTA
>JAYVFU010000147.1:0-11102 GCA_043772865.1 Methylophilaceae bacterium | reverse complement strand
TCCGGCAGGCAGCGCATGTTATCGCAACGGATTGATTTATTTGCGCATAAAGTGGTAGCTGGTGATAAAGCTGCAATACCAATACTTAAGGGCTTGATTGATAAATTTGAGCAGGGACATCAGGCCATTATTCTGCAAAATGGCGAGTTAGGACTTAGCTTAGCACTCTCGCCTAATTTAAAAAGCATTTACTTCAATGCCCCAGATGCATTGGATATAAAATCGCGCGCTTTTATCACAGCCGCAAGAGTAGTGCAAAATAGCACGAACCCAGCGGCAACTTATGCAGCCTTGCAACAAATAGACCAAGCGGCTATCGACACATTATTACCTGTGTTAGACAAAGCCGTACACGCATTTACTGATGAAAGCATTGCCTCTATTCATTCGCTTAGAACCACACAATTAATTGTGTTAGCCGTGTTATAGATTACGCTTTTATTAGAAGCGCTTTTTATTTTTAGACCGCTAGTTGCCAGAGTGAAAAAGGGGTTTGCACAATTGTTCACCCTAGCGATGCATGACGCATTAACAGGTATCCCCAACCGGCGCTATTTTATGGAAGAAGCTGCACGACTGATTGCGTTGGCGCAAAGACATGGTAGTAACCTCGCCTTTATTATGCTAGATATTGACCACTTTAAAAAGATTAACGACCTTTACGGACACGCCGTGGGTGACGAAGTAATAAAAAAAACGACACGGTTAATGCAAAGCGTATTGCGTGCTTCTGATTTAATTGGGCGCCTTGGCGGTGAAGAGTTTGCAGTAATTCTCCCGTATTCTGATTTAGCTAATGCAGTAAAAATAGCAGAAAAATTACGTTTAGCCATATCTGAATCTAGTCATAATTTTGCCATTGCAGATAATCTCGCAGAGCATATAGATGTAAAATGGACAGTAAGTTTAGGCGCTACAGATATGCTGCTAAAAGACCAGCTTTCTGGCATGAGTAAGCGTGCAGATGATGCTTTGTATAGCGCAAAAAATAATGGGCGCAACCAATTTGTGGTTAAAGCGGTTAAATAAAACCTCGTAATTAGTGCACTAAAAAAAACAGAGCTGTAGACGACTTAGTAGGTTGACGAAGATTTTTTACGAAGCTGCTTTTTTGCACTGCTGCATAAAATTAACCCGCACTCTATATTTAACACCTTGCCCGAACCATTTTTAACGCCTAGACTCCATTGATTATGAAGTTTTTTAAAATTATTGCAGCATTGTTAGTATGCATACTCACCGTTAGCCCAGCGCTAGCCGCGGTTTGTGCAACTTCTTGTGTTGCAACAGTGGCAAGAACTTCAGCGCATGAGCAATCTAGCGCACATTGCCGCATGATGGCGGGCATGAGTCAGCATAAAAACCCAAGCAAATTAAATGGCGAATTAAATGTTGAGTTCAAGTCTAAAATAGGCTTACAGCAAGTAAGTTTTAACGAACATACTCAAAGTACCAGTCATAAAAGTCCGCATAACCAATCCACTCATCATGCAGGATGCGGTATGGTTGGCTGCAATGCCATACAAGCTTTACCTTTGTTTTCAATGATTGAAGTACATTTCGCTGAACTAAACTCCATTGTTTTAACTTCTCACCATATCCTCGGCAATACTGCTGACCTGCTACCCCCTATAAAACCTCCCGCTTGATGTAACGTTTTGGTACTTATTGACTTAGCTGTTTGATGTAGCTGTGGCTTCATTCCGCCTCAAAGCTAAACGCAGATTAAGTACATGCTAAGTCCGCTTCATCACTTTCAAGCTTAGGAGCGTTTTATGAATACCCCTTGTGTTGTATTACACAAGCTACTTGGTCATCACTCTGGTGATAGGCTATCTAGTGCATTTTTTGTATTGTTACTAATTTTGGCTATGCCCTCACATGCAGACCACTTGTCTGGTATGGCTTTAGGTGTAAGTCATACAACTAATGGCAATTTATCTGCTGACCAGCTCTCATTGCAAGAGGCCATGGACTTAGCGCTGCAAAACCAGCCATTGTTGCAATCGTTAGATGATGCAGCGGCTGCGGCACGTGAAGTGGCAAAAGCAGAAGGGCAGTTGCCTGATCCCAAATTAAAACTCGGTGTGATTAATTTACCTATTAATCATGGTGATGCATTTAATTTTAATCGCGATGATATGACCATGCTCAATATTGGCATTATGCAGGATGTGATTCCACGGCAAAAACTTGAAGCCGCATCGCAAAAAAGCAATGCCGAAGCTGAGCAATTTCATTATGAGCAATTAGTCACCGCTCGTTCAATTCAACGTGATGTCGCATTAGCTTGGCTGGCGGTCGTTGAGGCACAGAGAAAAACAGATATTTATCAAGCTATCGCAAGCGATATGGCAACAGAACGCCAAATAGCTACTGCAAAAATAAGCTCTGGCGGAGCGATTGTGAGTGACAGCTTGCGTTTAGATGCCGAATTAGCCATGACTAATGATAAACGCATTATGGCGAACCGGGATGAGCGCAAAGCACGTGCCATGCTTTCACGTTGGATTGGGGTAGCAGCACAGCGACCTGTAATGCCTTTAATTACCGCATTTAGTCAAATAAGTAGCAATGGCGCTGAAAAAAATGCAGCCGCATTAAATCAGCATCCTTTATTACAGAATGCGCGCCAAGCAGAAATTGTTGCGCAGAGCGATGTAGATCGTGCCAAAGCAGAGCGCTTGCAAAACTGGAGTTGGGAAGTCATGTACGGCAAACGCCGTAACGATTTAAGCGATATGGTGAGCTTTCAGGTAGCGATTGATTTGCCATGGGATAGGGCAAATCGGCAAGATAAACGTACCAGCGAAAAGTTATTGCAAGTTGAAAAAGCCAAAAAACTGACTGAAGATCGCAGCCTTGAATTAACGGCTGAATTAGCGAATGCACGTGCTGATTTAGAAGCTGCAGAAGCGCGTGAGGCAGAACATCAAACACGGCTTATCCCTGTGGCTGAGGCGCGCCTAAAAGTAACCGAAGCAAGTTACAGCGCAGGTAAGCAATCACTCACAGATGTTTGGCAAGCGCGCCGTGCAGTGCTTGAAGTGGAGTTAGACCACGTTAGCATACTTGCCGATGCTGAACGCGCCAATATTCAAATTGGCTATTTACTTAATGAAAATCACTTATTTAAAGGAAATTAATTATGAAAACTCACCACCTAATTTTAGTGTTATTGTTCGCGTTGTTAGCCATCGGTGCTTGTTCTAAAACACCTGATAACAGTCCGCCAGTACAACCAACTAGCCAAGTAGTCCAAGACCAAAGCGGCAAAACTGTGTTGTATTGGTATGACCCTATGGTGGCTGATAAGCATTTCGACAAACCTGGTAAATCACCCTTTATGGACATGCAGTTAATGCCCAAGTATAAAGAAGAAGGTAACAAACCATGAAAAATATCACCATTGTGATTGGTGCAGTCGCACTGGCAGCTGCAAGTGCTGGTGCAGGCATCGCTTGGCAACAAGCACATACAATGACTGTCATTAACGATACTAAATCATTGATAAATTTGCCGATTAAATCAACTACCGCTATTAAATCAAGTGCTCCCAATGGCGTTGTGCAAGATAATAGTGGAAAAACTGTTTTATATTGGTATGACCCAATGGTGCCAAAACAGCGTTTTGATAAACCTGGAAAATCGCCATTTATGGATATGCAATTAGCGCCTAAATATGCTGTAGAGTCCTCAACAGGCGTAAGCTCAGACTCACAAAATAGTGTGATGATTTCTGCGCAAACTATGCAAAATTTGGGCATGCGCTTAGTCAAAGTGGAGGTGCAATCTTTTGCAGATAGCGTCGCAACAGTGGGTAGAGTTGCTGCAGACGAACGACGATTTTACGCAATACAAACACGCACGGCTGGCTTTGTAGAGAAATTACTAGTGCGAGCAGTGGGCGAGCCTGTGGTAATTGGTCAAAAAGTTGCCGAAGTCTACGCACCCGAACTATTAGGCGCTCAGCAAGAATACTTAGCTTTAATGCGTATTAAAAATGGCACGATTACACCCGATTTATTACAGGCGGCGCGTAACCGTCTTAAATTATTAGGCATGACAGAAGCTGAAATTAGCAGCATAGCGCTTCATAATAAAGCCAGCCCGCGCTTTGGCGTTTACGCATCAGCTGCTGGTGTGGTCACTGAACTTAATGTGCGTGAAGGGGCGCAAATTATGCCTGGTTTAAGCCTGATGCAAATTTCAGACTTATCAAAAGTTTGGCTGATTGCAGAAGTCGCTGAGCGCGATGCAGGCCGCATTAAAGTTGGCTCAGTGGCAACTATTACCTTATCTAATAGTAATAATGAACCCATTAAAGCCAAGGTTAATTATTTGTATCCTAGCTTGGATTTAACAAGCCGTACCTTAAGTGTACGGATAGATTTACCTAATAAAAGTGGTCAATTACGCCCTGGCATGTACGCCAATGTGGCTTTTACTTCTCAAGCACAAAGTGGTCTTGCAGTGCCCACAGAAAGTATTATTAGTACAGGCACGCGCAAAGTAGTGATTGTGCAACAAGGTACAGGCTTTAAACCTGTAGAAATTACCACAGGGCAAACGCAAAATAATCAAACTGAAATTTTAAGTGGCTTAACACAAGTTGATAAAGTCGTCGCATCTGGGCAGTTTTTAATTGATTCAGAAGCTTCGTTATCTGGCGTGATGACTAAGCTGCAAGCGCCGACAAGTAGTATGGCTAATGAAGCAATACCTGCTATGGATATGCCCATGGCTATTCCAGTAGCAGAAAAAATACCGCATGGTCATGGCAAAGTAACGGAAATTGATACAAAACTCGGCAAAGTAACTTTAGCGCACGCGCCTATAAACGAACTAGGCTGGCCTGCCATGACCATGGGTTTTAACTTAATAGAGCCAAAACAACTCGCCAAGCTTAAAGTGGGTGATGATGTTGAGTTTGACCTAAAACAAGACCCAAAAACTGAGCAATATAACATTCAGCAAATCAACAAACAAATAGCCAATAAACAAACAGCGCGCAAAACCGAGGGAAAATCATGATTGCCAATCTTATCCGTTGGTCGGCAAGCAATCGCTTAATGGTGATACTTGTCACGTTGATGATGGCTGCCTGGGGCATATTTGCCATGCTCAAAACGCCGCTTGATGCCATCCCCGACTTATCTGATACGCAAGTCATCGTACGCACCCAATGGGCAGGGCAAGCACCACAAATTGTGGAAAATCAAGTCACTTATCCGCTCACCACCACCATGCTTTCGGTGCCTGGCGTAAAAACTGTGCGCGGCTATTCTTTTTTTGGTGATTCTTTTGTTTATATTTTATTTAATGATGGCACAGACCAATACTGGGCGCGCTCAAGAGTATTAGAATACTTAAGTCAAATATCATCCCGCTTACCCAAAGATGCAAAGCCAAGTCTTGGGCCAGATGCTACAGGTGTAGGCTGGGTATATGAATACGCGCTCGTTGATAAAACTGGGCAACATGATTTAAGCCAGTTGCGCGGTATTCAGGATTGGTTTTTGAAATTTGAGCTTAAAACCATTCCTGGTGTTGCAGAGGTCGCCAGTTTAGGTGGGATGGTGCGCCAATATCAAGTGCAAATTGACCCTAACAAATTGCGCAACTACCGTATTCCACTTGATAAAGTAGTCACGGCTATTCAATCTGCCAATCAAGAAACAGGTGGCGCAGTAGTCGAGCTGGCAGAGGCTGAATACATGGTGCGAGCACACGGCTATTTGGAATCTCTAGATGATTTTCGTCACATTCCCATCAGCGTTTCAAACGCTGGCACCCCCATATTGCTTTCCGATATCGCCCAGATTCAAATTGGCCCAGAACTGCGTCGTGGTGTGGCAGAGCTAAATGGCGAAGGCGAGGTGGCAGGCGGTGTGATTGTGGTGCGCTCAGGTCAAAATGCCTTGGCAGTGATAGATGCAGTTAAAGCTAAACTGCAAAACCTAAAAAAAGGGCTGCCTGCAGGCGTAGAAATAGTCACCACTTATGACCGTTCGCAACTGATCAAGCGTGCGGTGGATAATCTTAGTCATAAATTAATTGAAGAATTTATTGTAGTCGCACTGATTTGTATGATTTTCTTATGGCACTTCAGATCAGCTTTAGTCGCGATTATCGCTTTGCCGTTGGGCGTGCTGATTAGCTTTATTGTGATGTATTATCAAGGCATTAATGCCAATATTATGTCGCTAGGCGGTATAGCCATTGCCATTGGGGCGATGGTAGATGCCGCCATTGTCATGATAGAAAATGCACATCGCAAGCTTGAAGATTACCGTACTTTGTATGGTGAGCCTGACGCATCTAATAGAATAAAAGTGATTATTGCAGCCGCAAGCGAAGTAGGGCCTGCACTATTTTTCTCACTATTGATTATTACGTTATCGTTTATCCCAGTATTCACTTTGGAGGCACAAGAAGGCAAATTATTTGCGCCCTTAGCGTTTACTAAAACTTATGCCATGGCGGCAGCGGCGGGTTTATCTGTCACTTTAATACCCGTGCTGATGACGTTTTTCATTCGCGGAAACATCCGTAGTGAGGCTGAAAATCCACTTAACCGCTGGCTGATTGCTATTTATAAACCCATGTTAAGCCGCGTTTTAAACTATCCAAAATTAACGGTGATTATTGCTTTTGCTCTCATGTTAGTGACATTGTGGCCACTCACCAAGCTCGGTAACGAGTTTATGCCACGATTAGACGAAGGTGATTTACTGTATATGCCAACGGCTTTACCGGGTTTATCTGTTGCCAAAGCCTCCGAAATCTTGCAATTATCTGATCGTTTAATCAAAACCGTGCCAGAGGTAAGCACCGTATTTGGTAAATCTGGTCGCGCTGAAACTGCCACCGACCCAGCACCATTGGAGATGCTAGAAACCACCATTCAATTTAAGCCTAAAAGTGAATGGCGAGCAGGAATGACGACGGATAAGCTCATTAAAGAATTGGATGCGCGCTTGCAAATACCTGGCATGGCCAATGTGTGGGTACAGCCCATACGCAATCGAATTGATATGTTATCCACCGGCATTAAAAGCCCAGTAGGCATCAAAATTGGCGGTGCCGATTTAGCCACTTTAGAAAAGCTTGGCAAAGAAGTTGAGCGCATCATGAAAAAAGTACCAGGGGCCACCTCGGTAATTGCTGAGCGTGTCACGGGTGGGCGTTATATTGACGTAAAAATTAATCGGCTCAACGCTGCGCGCTATGGGCTCAATATTGCAGATATACAATCCACCATTTCCATTGCGATTGGTGGCGATAATATTGCAGAAAAAGTGGAAGGTTTAGCGCGTTACCCCATTAATGTGCGTTTTCCGCGCGAGTTGCGCGATTCGGTTGAAAAGCTAAACGCCGTGCCTATCATTACCGAAAAAGGCGCAACCGTACCTTTAAGTGCGGTTGCAGAAATTGCTATCACTGACGGGCCGCCGATGATTAAAAGTGAAAATGCACGGCCTAATGTGTGGGTGTACGTGGATATAAAAGACCGTGATTTAGGTAGCTTTGTTAGCGATGCGAAAGCAACTTTAGATAAAGAGCTACAACTTCCAGCAGGCTATTCACTCAACTGGTCTGGCCAGTTTGAGTATTTTGAGCGTGCATCTAAACGTTTAAGTTATGTAGTGCCGATGACTTTAGGCATTATTTTTATTCTCTTATTTATGGCTTTTAAACGCATGATACCCGCACTACTTATACTTGGTAGCTTGCCATTTGCACTAGTCGGCGCAGTGTGGTTTTTATATGGTTTAGGCTTTCATTTTTCAATTGCCACGGGCGTCGGCATGATTGCACTTGCGGGATTATCTGCCGAATTTGGCATTATTATGCTGGTGTATTTGGATGATGCCCTAAAGCGCTATAAACAAGCAGGGCTACTTAATACTAACGATGATTGGCACAATGCTTTAATAGAGGGCGCAGCACTTAGAGTGAGACCTAAAGCCATGACAGTGGCAGTCATTTTAGCAGGCTTAATACCCATTTTAATAGGTACAGGCACAGGTTCCGAAGCCATGAGCCGCATCGCGGCACCCATGATAGGCGGTATGATTACAGCGCCATTACTGTCTTTATTTGTGTTACCTGCAGCTTACTTTTTGTTAAGAAAACAACTATCGAAATCATTATAAAAACTGAAATATGGTCAAATATTTTAAAATTGACTAAAATCCGTCTTTCTCACATATAACTTTGTAAGTGCTTTAGCACTTAGCAAATCGAAATACCCTTATGGTGCATACGGGGAAATCCATTTTTAACAACCTTTTCAAGGGTCCATCATTGCATATTACGAGAGTACTTTGACTAGTTAATACTTGGATTAGCTAGATACTTAAACACTAGCGAAGCTGTTCATAACAAAGTTACTGTAAGCAACTTTAGCCATAACGGTGTGTAAAGAAAATTAAGGTGAATAAAAGGGCTAGTAAAATTTGTATTGTTTGCTCATTAAAACCGCAATTTTACTGCGTAATACTTTTATTTAATCTTAACCATTTAAATAAGTATGACACTCATATCCCAATGTTGAGATGATGGTTTTAATTATTTAAGTTCCAAACTTCATCATGGACCGCTGCAAAACGCATTGACTGAACTTCTTTAAATAGCAAACTAGACTAAAAAGCTCACTTTATTAAATGTACACGATATTGTTAATATTCTTGAAGCTGCTAAATTAGTACTTTTTTACAACTATGCGCCATTTTTAAAATAGTTATATCAAGCTATTCTACGGTCACTGACTTTGCTAGATTACGCGGCTTATCTACATCTGTTCCTTTTAGCAGAGCTGCATGATAAGCAAGCAACTGTACAGGAATAGTATGTAAAATCGGCGATAATACACCAACATGTCGTGGTGTGCGTATGACATGCACGCCTTCACTTTCAACGAAATGACTATCGGCATCAGCGAATACAAACAACTGACCGCCGCGCGCTTTTACTTCTTGCATATTAGATTTCACTTTTTCTAACAGCGCGTCATTAGGTGCAATTACCACTACTGGCATATTTTCGTCGACTAAAGCTAATGGTCCATGTTTAAGCTCGCCCGCTGGATAAGCTTCGGCGTGTATATAAGAAATCTCTTTTAGCTTAAGCGCACCTTCCATAGCGATTGGATAATGAATCCCACGCCCTAAAAATAATGCGTGCTGTTTGTGGGCAAAGGCTTTTGCCCATTCACGAATTTGTGGCTCTAAATTGAGTGCATGCTGCACGCTACCACCTAGTTGACGCAATGCAGCCAAATACTGTTGCTCGGTGGCACCATCTAATAGGCCGCGTTGTTTGGCTAAGGTGGCCGCTAAAGTAAATAATGCTACCAACTGTGTTGTGAACGCTTTGGTTGAGGCCACGCCAATTTCGGCACCTGCACGTGTGTAATAAACCAATTTAGAAGCACGCGGTATTGCGCTTTCTTGTACATTACAAATAGCTAAAGTGTGATGTTGACCCAATGATTGCGCATGTTTAAGCGCTTCCATCGTATCTAGCGTTTCACCTGATTGTGAGATAGTGACAATCAGCTGCTTAGAGTTTGGTACCGATTGTCTATAACGATACTCGCTTGAAATTTCCACGTTCGTTGGAATTTTAGCAATGCTTTCTAGCCAGTATTTAGCTGTTAAGCCGGCGTAATAGCTGGTGCCTGCGGCTAATATAAGCACGCTATCGACTTTAGCAAACACTTCATCAGCATCTTCGCCAAATAGTGCCGTGCTAAATTTTGCATCATCAATTAACGCTTCAATAGTGTCTGTGAGTGCGCGCGGCTGCTCATGAATTTCTTTTTGCATAAAGTGATCATATGGTCCAAGCTCTAACGAGGCGAGTGATACATCGCTTACATGCATTTTTCGGGTAGCGGCTTTGCCATCTTTGCCTAGTATTTCTACTTTATCCGCCGTAAGTGTTGCAACATCGCCATCTTCTAAATAAATTACACGGCGCGTGACCGATAACACTGCGGAAACATCTGATGCAATAAAATTTTCACCTTCGCCTAAGCCAATTAATAGCGGGCAGCCTAACCTAGCGCATACCATAACGTTGGGGTTTTTTACTGAAAGTACGCTAATAGCAAAGGCACCCGTTAATTCGACAACGGTTTTTTGTGTGGCAGCTAGCAGTGTTAATCCTTCTGCCTGATAATAGTGAATGAGGTGCGCAATGACTTCTGTATCTGTTTGTGATTCAAACACATAACCTAATGCTTGTAGGCGGCTTCGTTGTTCATCATGATTTTCTATAATGCCATTATGCACTACGGCAATTTCACCTTTTGACACATGCGGATGCGCATTAGATTCTGTTACCCCGCCATGCGTTGCCCAACGTGTATGACCAATGCCTAGTATACCGGTTAAATTTTGCGCATCCGCCTTCGCCTGCATTTCACTAACACGACCAACTGCGCGTACGCGCTTAATGTCACCATCGAGTATGGCAATACCAGCAGAATCATAACCACGATATTCTAGGCGACTTAGACCCTCAATTAACATCGGTACTACATTACGTTTCGCGACTGCACCCACAATTCCACACATAGAGTTTTACTTTCTTAACATTCTTTGGCTCACTATTATTTTAGCTAATTATTCTTTTTTAGCTTGCTTAACAGGTCTTTTCCAACCTTTTATAGTCATTTGCCTACCTCGCGATAGGCTTAATTCACCTGCTGGCGCATTTTTAGTAATGGTTGATCCAGCCGCTATGGTTGCCCCTGCACCTATTATAACAGGCGCTACTAACTGTGAATCAGAACCAATAAATGCGTAATCTTCAATGATTGTTCTAAATTTATTAGCGCCATCATAATTGCATGTAATGGTACCAGCACCAATGTTGACCTGTTTGCCAATTGTCGCATCGCCAACATAACTTAAATGATTTATTTTACTGCCGACGTCAACCTGCGCATTTTTAAGCTCCACAAAGTTACCTACATGTGTATCAGCTTGTAAGACAGTGCCGGGGCGTATGCGCGCATATGGACCAATGCGTGCGTTTTCACCTATTCTCGCCTCTACAATATGTGTGTAAGGCGCAATAACAGTGCCTGC
>JAYVFU010000146.1:0-3749 GCA_043772865.1 Methylophilaceae bacterium | reverse complement strand
TATCGCATACACATCGCCAGTTTCATTAATTAAAGCGGTGGATATGATTGAAACTTTTAAAATGACGCCTTGTTTGTTTATGCGCTGCGTTAAATAGGGTTCCAAAATTTCTGCTTGGCTGAGTTGCTTTAGTTTTGCCAAGGCCTTTTCGCGTAAATCTTGTGGAATTCTATCGCGCACGTTTATTTTTAACGCCTCAGCTTCACTCCAGCCATACATTCTGACTGCACCAGGATTCCAGGCGAGTGTCTGGCCAGTCATGCTTTGCACCGTAATCGCATCGTGCGCATCTCGCACCACTACCGCCAAGCGTAACAAATCGTTGGCGTTATCTAGTGCAATGCGCGCTTGAATCATTTCTGAAATATTAACAAAAGAAATCACAGCACCTTCAATCACATTATTTAACGTGCGGTACGGCTGAATGCGCATTGCGTACCAACTACCTTCTTTAGTCTGCACCTCTACTTCTTTAAGTACTAATGTATTGAGCACCGATTGTGTATCTGACACCAAGTTATCGTAGCCAACTAAATTAGAAACAATATGTGCTACTGGCCTGCCAATATCGCTTAATATCAGATTAATAATAGCGCTGACAGCTGGCGTAAAGCGCAAAATACGCAGTTGGTGATCGACAAAAACAGTACCAATACCAGTACCAGCCAACAGGTTATTCATATCGTTATTGGCGCGCGATAAATCCACTACTTTAGTTTGTAGCTCGTTATTAACAGTCGCTAGCTCCTCATTCACCGATTGCAACTCTTCTTTTGAGGTTTCAAGCTCCTCATTGGTCGATTGCAACTCCTCATTCACCGACTGCATTTCTTCATTAGAAGATTTTAATTCTTCGTTAGAACTTTCTAACTCTTCATGGGTAGATTGTAAATATTCGTCTTTGGTGCGCAGCTCTTGCCTTAGCGCATCAATACGCGCTTCTGCGTCTGCGTCAACCAATTTTTCTTGTAGCTTTGCTGCTGAATTATCACCATGTTCGCCTTCAATAACAGGGCTTAGTGCCTCTTCAAAAATAATTAAATATAGATTTACATCTAACTTTGCGTTTTTGTTGTTTGCACCTGTACTTAAACCAGTGCTTAAACCAGTACTATTACTTAAAGCCGCACCTTTCAAGTCTAAGCTAGCATTACCATTTGCCAGTGCAGGGCAAACTGTTAAATTAACTTTGGTAAAATGGCCGTTTGTTCTTACGTTAATGCCCGCGTAGCGCACAGTTGCTTTTGTTTTAACGGCCGCTAATAAAGTGCTCGTTAAATCGCGGCGTAAACCTTCGCGTGACATTTTTAAGATATTGTTAATACTCACTTCGCCTGAGCTCATTTCAAGATACATGCCTGTTCTACCATGCAGATACAAAATATCGCCGCGTTCATTCACCAGCGCACTAGCGGGCGCAATTTTTTTTAATAAGGTTTGCTCTGTCAGCTCTTTTAGTGACATTTTTGCGGCAACTGCATTAGATTGGGTTTTTACACTGCTTGCCACAGGCAATAAGCCTGTATCAAACAAAGGTGGCAGCACGCGCTCTAGGGTGTTTCTAGTGCCGCCGCTAAATTGCTCCTTACGCTGATAAAACTTAACTTTGCGGTCTAACACAGTAAACAAAGTACTAAAATCGCCTATGCCTTCAGAAGTGCCCAAAAACAGAATGCCTGATGGTTTAAGTGCAAAATGAAAAAGTGGAATCAGCTTTTTCTGCAACTCTGTATCCATATAAATTAACAGATTACGGCAACTAATCAGGTCTAGCTTAGAAAAAGGCGGGTCTTTAATCACATCTTGCTCAGAAAAAACCAGCATATCGCGAATGTTTTTATGAATACGGTAGGCACTGCCATCGGCCTCAGCTGAAAAAAAACGTGATAAACGTTGCGGCGTAATATCATCAGCAATGCTTGCAGGGTATAACCCAGCGCGGGCGGTGGCAATTGCCCTGCTATCGATATCAGTGGCAAACAGCTGTACGCTGAAATTTTTCTTGCTTAGCTCAATATATTCGTGCAAAAGAATAGCAATTGAATAAGCCTCCTCGCCAGTAGAACAGCCTGTTGACCAAACACGGATGACTGAACCTGCTGGCTTATCTTTTAACAGTGCAGGAATAATTTGCTCTTCTAACGCCTGAAACGCTTCCACGTCACGAAAGAAGCTTGTCACGCCAATGAGCAAATCACGAAATAGCGCTTCAATTTCGGCGGGGGATTGTTGCAAGTATTTAACGTAATTGTAGATAGTATCAACCTGATGCACCGCCATACGCCGTTCAATACGGCGGTTGATTGTACTTGGTTTGTATTGAGAAAAATCGTGTCCCGTTTGTGCACGCAACAGTATGAATATTTTTTTACGCATACTGCCAATGTCGGGTAAAGCATCTAAACTAGAGCCAGAAGGTTTGCCGTAAGCAAGTTTGGCAAATGCATGTTTAGCGTAAGCTAATAATTGAGCTGGCATTTTTGCTGGCAACAGTTCAAAATCGACTAGACCAGTGGCAATAGCGCTACGCGGCATGCCGTCAAACTCGGTTGATGTTAAATCCTGCACCATTACCATGCCGCCTTCACCCTTAATGGCGCGCACGCCCAAAGTGCCGTCGCTGCCAGTGCCAGATAAAATGATTCCGATGGCGTGTTCGCGCTGATCTTGTGCCAGTGAGCGAAAGAAAAAATCGATGGGCAGACGTTGACCCCGCGGTGCAGAGGGCTCAAGCAAATGCAACCGGCCCTTTAAATAAGCCAAATCATAATTAGGCGGAATAATATAGGCACAATTGATTTGCACAACCATGCCATCGGTTACTTCAAATACCTGCATCTTTGTGCATCGTCTAATCAGATCGCTCAAGATACTTTTATGGTCAGGCGCTATATGTTGAACCAATACAATAGCCATTTCTGGCTCTACATTGGGAGGCATGCCCGAAAAAAATTCCTCAAATGCCTTGAGACCTCCAGCTGATGCGCCCAAGCCAACAATGGGAAATAAATTGTCTGGTGGAGACTCATCTGCGGCATCAGGTTGAGATGCAATAGATATAGCATCAACAGATGAAGGCTTTGCTTTTTTTACTAATTTTTTAGCTGTCATGCTGTCTTCCTCATTAATGTAAATGCGTTCTTAAACATCATGTTAGCGCCTAAAATTTTTAATTATTTATAGAGTTTAACTTAGTTTACACCACTTTTGTCACCTTCCATAGGTGACTTAGTACCATGGAATTGGAGTAGTGCGATAGAAAATATAGCTTACTGATGTGGCAATGTGCGTGCAATTACCCAGCATGCTACATGGCTTGCGCCTGCTTTTTTTAAGGTTTTAGCGAGTTCGTTTAGGCTGGCACCCGTGGTCATGACGTCGTCGATGATGGCGATTCTTTTGCCCTGAAATTTATCAAGTTTGTCGGCATTCACTTTAAATGCGCCTTTGATATTTTTTACGCGCTCTTTCAGTGGCAGGCTAGCTTGTGGCGGAGTTAGGGTTTGGCGGGTGACGCTGGTGTAATCAAGTTTAGTGTAATCGAGTTTTTCTTTGTGGTTTTTACATAAAATCTTATTTAAAACCTTGGCAATTTCAAGTGCTTGATTAAAGCCGCGTTCTTTTAGCCTTTGCGGATGCATGGGCATGGGGATGATTAAATCTATATGGTTTAAATTAGAAAAGCCCAAGTTTATTTTTTCGGCTAAAAACTCGCCAAAAGTATCACCTAAATTAAGCATACTGCCGTA
>JAYVFU010000145.1:0-3751 GCA_043772865.1 Methylophilaceae bacterium | reverse complement strand
AATGACGTATTGCAAAATACCGAGTCTGTATTGCAACAAATATATAGTACCCTCACCCCAGCCCTCTCCCAAAAGGAGAGGGAGTATCAAGACATCCCCGGCTTTTGCGCATCTGTCAGCCTAGAGCGTGTAAAAGAGCTGGATTACGTGCTCACCCCAGGCCGTTATGTCGGCCTGCCGGATGACGAAGATGACTTTAATTTTGCAGAACGCTTTAATGGACTAAAAGCAGAATTTGAAGCGCAGTTGATGGAGGAAGAAAAACTCAACAAAGCCATTGCAGAGAACTTGGCGAGGGTTAAGTTGTGAGTGAGTGGCAGGAAGTTTCATTGGGTTCAGTTGCGCAAATAAACCCTACTGAATCGCTACCAAAGGGAACCTTAGCTAAGAAGATTGCTATGGATGCCTTGCAGCCATTTACCAAAAGACCTTCAAGTTTTGAAGTTGAACCCTACAACGGCGGAATGAAGTTCAAAAATGGCGACACGATTGTTGCTCGTATCACGCCTTGTTTAGAAAATGGGAAAACTGCTTATATAGATTTACTTGACGAAAATGAGGTAGCCTTTGGCTCAACTGAATACATAGTTTTACGAGAAAAATTAGGCGTAACTGATAAGCAATTTTTATACTATTTTTCTATTTCACCAATTTTCAGAGACGTAGCAGTTGCCTCAATGACGGGTAGTTCTGGGAGGCAAAGAGTTCAAACTGATGTAGTTAAAAAACACATTTTTGAGATGCCCTCATTAGAAGAACAAAAAGCCATCGCCTCAGTCCTCAGCAGTTTGGATGACAAAATCGACCTGCTCCACCGCCAAAACACCACCCTAGAACGCGTGGCCGAAACGCTGTTTAGACAATGGTTTGTAGAAGAAGCGCAGGAGGATTGGGAGGAAAAGCCACTTGATAAACTTGTAACCATCACATCAAGCAAAAGAGTATTTTATTCTGAGTATGTAACATCAGGCGTGCCGTTTTATAGAAGCAAAGAAATTATCGAGTTGCATAATTCGGGCAGCACAAATAGCGAACTCTTTATTACAGAATCTAGGTTTAATGAGATAAATGATAAATTTGGTGCGCCGCAAGAAAGTGATATTTTATTAACCTCAGTTGGCACATTAGGTATACCTTACAAAGTTAAAAAATCTGATAGATTTTATTTTAAAGATGGTAATTTAACTTGGTTCAAAGACTTCACTGGTGTGCCATCAGTAATAATTTACTGCTGGTTAAAATCCAATATTGGCAAAGAACAGTTAGATAGCATCACCATAGGCAGCACCCAAGCTGCATTAACGATAAGCGGGTTAAAGCAAATAGTTTTTAAATTGCCGCCAAAAGATGTAATTAAAATGGCAGAAGAAAAATTAACTGCTGTTTATAGCAAAATAGAAGGTAATCAAAAACAAATCTTTACCCTAGAAAAACTCCGCGATAACTTGCTCCCCAAGTTGATGAGCGGTGAGATTAGAGTAGAGCATTAGCATTGCTAACAAAATTTCTCCTACCAACACAAATCTTTAAAAAAGGAATATATGGACATTACAATCACTTCAGCAGCAATAGCCACAATAGTTTCAGCAATAACTTCAACACTTGTGGCTTTGTTAATTGCGAGCAGGAACTCAAAAAAAGCAATTGATGATCAACTAGATGGGCTACTTAAAATTGCAATTCAATATCCTTATTTAGAGTGTAAGGATTTCACTAATGCTTGGTCAAGCAAATATGATAGAAGTGATGAAAAGGCGCTAAGGTATGAAGTTTATTGCACACTTGTATTTAACTTTATGACTAGGCTGTGTGAACACTACAAATATGACAAAGATAAAATTGAGCAACATATAGCGATAAAACAATGGACTAGAATTCACTGTAAATATTGGCATGACCCCACTGAGGCTTATGAGAATGTTGACACTTACGACAAACAATTTGTTGATTTAATTGAAGGTTACTTGAAAGGAGCACAATAATGAAAATAAAAGCTTTATTAATCGCTAACACTACTGGACTTCAAGGAGTTAAGGTTGATATTTCAAAATTCTCTGCGTTTCTAAAAAGCAACCGTGGCGGTGGATGGTTTGATTCGGAAATACAAATAGTAGCAAACGACACCAAATTAAGCTTGCTGCGGAAAGTAGAGGAATTAAAAAAGCAAGCTAATGACTACACAATAGTACTTTTCAGCGGTCATGGTGGCTATCAGAGGAAAACTATATTGGAGATTAACAGCAGCGGTGAAACTATTGCGGAAACGGCTTTAGCTAACCTTTCGAGAAGACAGTTAAATATTTACGACTGCTGTAGATCAATCGTTCCAGAAATAACAACTAAATCAGCAATGGAATCAATGTCTGCTAGATTCTCTGAATCTGTTAACACATATCGACAAAGATTTGACAGTAGAATAATGCAAGCAGATGAGCAACAGTCCAGCCTTTAATCTTGCTCTATTGGACAAGTGTCTTATGACACCGCGAATGGTGGGGTTTATTTATCTAATCTGCTAGTTGCAGCCAACAACATAACTTATCCAGATGATTTTAAACTCGTTGGCGTTGCACATGATGAAGCTAGAGTAGCTACAATTTTGGAAAGTAAAAAAGCAGGAAGAATACAAGAGCCTGACGCTGTACTTGCTAAATCTCTTTCCTCAAGACAACTAATAATTTCTTTAAGGTGATAGTTTGCGTTGGTGTTGGGGTTCTTCGCTAATGGCTAAGTTGTTTCCATTCTGGAAACAACTGCCGAGGATTTCTCGGTAGTTCGTTTAGAAAGTAATCGGCAAGTAGAGTGTGATTTTAGGTAACTCAGCTAAAATAATGTAGATAATATGCAATCTATTTCTAGAAAAAACATATACTTTTTCTAGAAATTTTATAGTATTAAAATGTAAAAATATTAACGTAATCAATCTGTTGATTTTTAATGAGCCTAGTACTGGGTAGGCGTTTTCATCAAGTAATTTAGCTGTCGTTTTGCTCAATACGCAAAGTAGCACAGACTGGATTTATAAGGCGATTACGCAAATATGCAAGCCTGTGGCTCGCGTAGAGTGAGCCACTTGCGGTGCGCCGCATTAGTTTTGTTGTAATTAAATTTACTCTTCCAGTGATGCATCATTTCAGGCAAGATAATTCTTGTTAGTTTCGTTTATTTCGTTTAATCTATGCTGATACACATAAATAAACTAAGTTTTTAGAGGTGATACCAAATGAACGCGATGCAAAATGTAGTGCATTTACCTACAATTCCTGAAATAGAGGCTGCTAAGCAATCTAGCCGTATGCGAAGTAAATATGCGGATGCAGATAGGGTGCAACTGACTTTGCGCGCCAATAATGGTGCGGCTGAGGATCTGGTGTTGCCTGGGCAAGTTATGCAATTGCTATTAGATATTGTCTCGGAAATGGCAAAGGGTAATGCGATTAGTTTGGTGCCAATTCACCATGAACTCAGCACACAAGAAGCGGCCAATTTGCTTAATGTTAGCCGTCCACATTTGGTGAGTTTGTTAGAAAAAGGCGTATTGCCTCACCGTAAAGTGGGCGCGCATCGTCGTGTTTTGGCAAGTGATGTGTTGGCTTATAAAGAGTCATTATTGGCTAAGCGCAACACAGCATTAGATGAGCTGTCGGCAATTTCGCAAGAGTTAGGGATGGGTTATTAAACCGAATGGCACGTTTTGCCGTTTTGTTTGATGCATGTGTGCTTTACCCTGCGCCACTGCGCGATAGTTTAA
>JAYVFU010000144.1:0-3770 GCA_043772865.1 Methylophilaceae bacterium | reverse complement strand
CATGGTCTTGCGGATTGCGACGATTGCACTCGTCTTTAAAAGTAACCCACGGATGACCTGTTTCAAACAACGAGCCAAGCCATTTCTTCCACACTTCCATTGCTGGCACTTGTCTGACGAATTTACCCTGCTTCTCAAGCTCTGCGTAACGCGTTTCAAATGCGTCGCCGTATAGTTCATGTAGCTCAGGGTATAAGTTGGGCGCAAAGAAGCTCCAAACGCCCTGCGCCTCAACCCGTTTGAAGAACAGGTCGCACGCCCATGCCGCAGGGAAAATATCATGCGCACGACGGCGTTCATCACCGCTGTTCTTTTTAATTTCAATGAAGTCGTAAAAGTCGGGATGCCAAACCTCTAGGTAAGGTGCGAATGAACCCAAACGCTTACCACCCTGATTTACGGCTACCGCTGTGTCGTTGTAAACTTTAAGGTAAGGCACGATACCGCTTGATGTGCCATTTGTAGATTTGATAGGTTGCCCTTGATTACGCACCCTTGTCCAGTCTGTACCGATGCCGCCTGCGAACTTAGATAAGCGAGCGCACTCTTCAATCGTGCCAAAGATGCTGGCAAAACGGTGTTCGCCGTCTTCTGCTGAGATTTGGTCAGCCATTGTATTTAAGTAGCAACTAGATAGTTGCGAGTGATTGGTGCCGCTATTGAATAAGGTCGGGGTGGAACTAATGAATTCCATTTTTGACAGCACATCGTAAAACTCAATCGCCCTGCCTTCACGGTCGGTCTCGTTAAGCGCAAGCCCCATTGCAACACGCATCCACATGTGTTGTGGCAATTCGATAATGTCAGGCTTTACGTCTGCTTGCTGTTCGTTACGAATTAAATAGCGGTCTGTAATGGTTTGTAAGCCTAAATAGGTAAACAATAAATCGCGTTTTGGGTCGAGCGCTGCCTCTAATTTGGATAAATCAAATTTAAGCAACTCTGGATTGACGCGTTTTTCCTTAACCGCTTTCAGCAAATAGCTGGATAGGCTTGGGTAAACGATTGAACCAGCCACCTGTTTGTAAAGCTTTTGCAATAACAAACGGGCGGCGTAAAACGTATAGTCCTCTGCACCCACCTTGATTAAGCTGGTGGCCGAACGAATCAAGGCGTCATGAATGTCGCTGGTCTTGATGCCGTCGTAAAACAAAATGTTAGCTTTTACTTCTAGTTCCGATTGCGAGACGTTTAAGCCCCTTGCGCCCCAACTGGTAGCGGCATGAATCTTATCTACCGATAGTGGCTCACTTGAGCCGTTGCGCTTAATTACATTGATATTACTCATTCATTAGTTCCTTGTTTTTAAAATGTTCTAATTGGGTTTATGATTATAGCCTAGTCACCGATGACTAAACTATTGTGGATTTAAAATAACTTACTTGACTTCGTAGACATGCCAAACATACTCTGTTTCGCCTAATATCGTGTCTATGTATTCAGCATCTTTTGGAATCATCCAACCTGTTCCAAATATTGCGAATTTTCGCGCTTGAGTTGGCAGAAGGCTTGGTTCAAGCTCAATCCACAAAACATTTTGAGTATTCTGCGCTCCAGCTTTAAAAGCTTTCGACCCAACTGGTAAGTAAAGCAAATTTTCCCGTCCGTGGTGTAGAATGAATTTGTGAATCGTTTTTGATTGTGACATTTAGCTCATCCCTTTTAATAATGCTGTCGCTTGCATGAATTGGTCGCTTAACAGACCTGCGTATATTACAGACACCGCATCGGCTAAGTGTTCATTGCTTGCAGTCAATACTATTTGCCCCTTTGACTTGCGCACAATCCAGTTGGCTTCGGGGTGCGCTTTAACCGCATGGTTAATCATTTCCTCCTTAGTGGCAGTCTTCTTACCTACTGTCGCTAATTTGACTTCGGTTGGCTGCACTTGAATAAGTGGAATAGGGCAACTTGATAACGCACCAATGCACATGCCAAACCCAAATGCGGCACGAGCGGTTTGCGAGCCAGTCGGTATTTCAGCAATTGCAAACGACGCCTGCTTGGTGTGCATCTGAATAGCGTCATGGATGATTTTCGCCCTGCGCATATCGTCACTATTGCGCCTGACGGATTTAATTTTGCTCGGCTCTGTTTGCACTAGAATTAGGTCATTAATGACTAATTCCATTGTGCTAAAATCTAAAGTTGCTTTTGCAAATCCAGTATTACATAAGCCAATATCAATACCGACTAGATTGATTTTCTTATTCATGACTGCTCCAAGTCATAGTCAAGAAAGAATATTTCAGGCTTGCATGGGTAAAGCTCACCTTTAGCACCACAAACCACCATATCATCCAGCTCGGCGCGACGAAAGCCATCATGTGTATTGGCGAGAATAAACCCATTTCCAAACACAATATCTCCCCTTTCAAAAGCCTCTTTTATCTGTTGCGGTAGTTCTGCCCATTTGTGCGTGATACGGCTTAGCAGCATACTTGCTCGCCATGCTTCAATCACTATTGGCTTTTTTATAAATTTAGTCATTTTCTTTCCTAGTTGTTATTTATTACGTTTATCAATTTCGTTTGTTATAGCTAAAGACAAAGTACCACCCACCCAACCTACAAAACAAATGAAGGACGGCTTCACCACTGGAGCATAAGTGATGATTAGGTAGGCAGTTGTCCAAATGCCCCCACTTATTAAGAATTTACACAACTCTCTAGCTAATGTTTTTGGCATTACCAGCTCCCAAACACTTCATCTTTTTTCATGCGCTCTTTTGCCGCATCTTGCGCGTTCTTCACCTTCTCATGCTTTTCGGTCATGGCTTGTTGCATTTTGAGTTTCCTTGTGTCGGCATCGTCTTGCACCCCCTTGTATTGTTTTTTAGTATCAAATAACTCGCTTGATTTTTCCATACTTACCTCGATTCTAGTTACCCTCCCATGCTCTGCATTATGTATTACCAACTCAGGAACAGCGTAAATTAGCTTTTGTTTACTTTTTCCAATAGCAGTACCCTGTGCGATAAACACTTCACCACCGATAAACGGCAATATTCTGTACTGTCCATCTTCATACAGCACCGTCAGCTTGCACGGCTGATTGGTCGTCATGGTGACTTTCTCAGGCATTGGTTCACCCAAGTCCAGCATACGTTCGGTTTTGCGTTGATGTTCTTTTTCCAGCTCTTCCGCCAACCTTTTAAGCTCCGCTTCTGCGACGATATGTTTAGCCTTTACTATCTTAGCTACGTCCTCTGCCGCTATCGCTAGTTTTGCGGCTATGTCTAGTGGGGTTGCGCCCCCTGCTTTCTTGGCGGCCTTCCAAATACCATACTCATCCTGAGTATAGGCATCGCTCAAACCACGCTTTGAAGCCTCTAACTTGTTTAACCCTGCTCTTAAGCGGCTCACGTTAATGCTCCCGATACAGTGGACACGCCACCCTCTTTAGTTACTGTTAAGATTTGGTCACACCAGTCGGCGAGGCTATTGTGTGAGATAATCAATATGGTTCCACCCATCTTCGCCTTTTCATCCAATACTCCCATCAAACGCTCAAGCCCGCCTTCATCCATTGCGTCATCAATTTCGTCGGCTATCATGAGCTTGATGGCCTTGGTCGCCCTGCTAGAAACTAAGTCCTGCAACGCTAGGGCGCACGAAAGTCTTACTTTGCGCTTTTCCCCACCTGATAGCCCTTTGAAGCTCTTAGCCCCCTTGTCGTTGGTCACATCAATACCGAACTTCTCGCGCAAGTCACCAGCTTTGTTACGTTGAATGGTTGTCCACACTGCGCTGATATTGCCGTCTGACAAT
>JAYVFU010000143.1:0-3782 GCA_043772865.1 Methylophilaceae bacterium | reverse complement strand
AAGATTAAGCGGCTGGACTGACGGTATGAGTAATGCTGATGTTTATAAGTTAGCGCACGATGAAATAGCTTTGTTACGCGCACAGTTAGCCGCACAGCCTGCACCTAGCCAAAGTGAGGCAGTAGGAGTTTTCACTGGTGATTTTTGCCCAACTGAAATGACAAAAGAGCAAATCACTACTTTTGAGCAGCATCAAGTTTTAGTGAGGTCGGCTGGATTGTAGGGTTAGGTAGATGAGGATTGTAAATGATTAAATTTAAATGGTTTACCCTAGGCGTGTTGTTTTTTCAATTGCTGCAATTTTTAATTGTGTTAATAACTGGAGAAACGTCTGAATATTGGGCTTTAGTTTTAAGGAGTTATTTATGAGTGGCGCACTAATAGTAGCCCCTGCCGTATTTTATTTTTAGCACGACATAGCGTTTTTAAGCCATAAAGGATTGAAATGAAAAAACATGAAAGAGCTAGAAGGTTAGCAGAATTAATTAGCCCCTATCTTTATGGGGTTAATAGCCCACCCAAAGCATTAAATGATTTATTTTTGCATTGGATTAATACGCATGATGTGCCAGAAATTGGCGCAATATTAGAGGCGGCACATGCAAATGATAAAGGATTGAAATGACCGAACATAAAGAAGTTGAAACAGTAGCTTATGCTTATTATCGCTTATCAAATAGACAAAAAGTATTAAGTCATACAGCAATATCCAAAGAAAATTGGCCAGTCAATTTAACTAAGCCATTGGGAATTATAGAACCCAACACAACCACCATACCCACAGAAGAATATAAGCAACTAAAAGCCGATGCGGAACGGTATAGGTTTATACGCCCATCTAGTTTTAGCAGGCAATTAAACGTGGTTAATGAAAACTTATTCCCATTAAATGATGATGTGCTTGATGAAGCCATTGACCAAGCAAGGAGTGGAGCATGAATAGCGCACAACGTAAAATATTCAACAAAAAGATAAATAAAGTAGCAGATAGATTTGCCGAAGCCATTGAAATGGTCATTAAAAACTATGATTCCAATGAGGATGCAATCACTGTAGCAGATTTGAAATATATTTTAGAGGAAATTAAGGATTGAATATGGCAGATAATGAAAAAATAGCGTTAGATTTACGCAATGCAGCCAAAGCAATATATGGCTTTACTGATGAGGAATTAGAAGGGGATGATATGACCGAACCTAAAGAAGTTGAACCGTTAACAGTAAAAATGCCAACCAGTGTTGATGAAGCAGAATTAATGCAAAAACTTGGCTATGCTTATTTAAAAGAGTATGCGCCAGCAAAACTTGCCGCAGAATATGAGCAACTAAAAGCAGATGTTCAACGGTTTAATTGGCTAATTAATCCTGACAATTTAGCAACCGTTCGCTGGATGAAAAGACCTAATAAACCAATGCGGTATAGAGTTGTAATAGACGGAGAAGATGAAACTGGCTGGAAGTTATCAGCCCGTGAAGCCATTGACCAATTAAGGATAAAAAAATGAATGATGCAGACAAAATGAGAGAAGCGTTTGAGGGGTGGTTTACAGGTGAAGGCGACACTAAAACGCGCAGAGCCATGATGGAGAAAGATAAAGAAGGCGATTATGTTTACATGCAAGCCTATAAAGACTGGACAGTCTGGCAAGCCGCTACCTCACAGCAAAATGAAGTTATTGCGGAACTTGCAGAGGCTTTAAAGAATTTATTAGATGATACACAAGACGAAGGCCATGACTGCGGCAATGATAATTGTCCATTCGCTATAGCACAAAAATTGCTAGATAAAGTTAATCGGGAATAAATATGAGAATTATAAAATGTTAAATGCAAGGTGTAAGTAATGTCCATAAAACCATTCAACCAAGATGAAATGTTTAGAGATAACTGCGCCAAAACCCAACATACATGGGCAAAAGACAGCAAGCATCAAATTGATTTAACCGCTTATAGTGGTTATAGAAGTAATCCGCACCAGATTCATGTAGGGGCAAAGTGCTTAACTTGTGGATATTGTGCGTGCAAGCATTGTGAGTTAATTGATGTGTCTGATAGTAAATGTGAAAGGTAAAGCATGACTGAAACTCAAAGTATTGTGGACGCAATTAAAAGCTTGCGTTTAATTCCACCAGAACGCGATCTGTGGGATGGCGAAGCCGTTGCCAGCTACTTAAAGCGCTCAAAAGCACACACCATGAATAAACTGGTTGTACTGCCTACATTCCCCAAGCCAATTCGCTTACCGCACGAAGGCAAAGGCCGCAGCCAGCCGCTTTATAAAGCGATTGAGGTGATGCAATGGGCTGAAAGTTATCAAGAAAAAAGAACAAATGCTTAATGTTAGCTTACAATTTTTTGCATCAAAGCCGCCAGATTCTAAGCCCAGCCTAGTAATTATGTGCCTCTTCCGGGCACTCTTACAATCTTTAGCATAAGCTATTAAAATGCGGTTTTATGTTGTATCTATTGGCTTTCAGGGCATTTTCAGTGGCATAGTTAATCATTAAATAATCGCTTTATATCTTAATTTGTTGTATCTTGTTGCATCAAATTTGCATCAGGATTGCATCAGTGGCTAGTAAACCGATTAAACGCAATGGCAAGTGGTTTCAGCAAGTGCGGCGCAACAGTATCAGCAAATCAGCCAGCTTTCACACCAAAGCGGAGGCCAGCGCATGGGCAATACAGACCGAGGCTGAAATCATAGCAGGTAAACACGGCCATGTGCCAGATAAAATATTCGCTGATCTGATTGAGCGTTATCGCGACACGGTATCCACTAACAAGCGCGGTGAAAAATGGGAAGCGATACGTTTAAACAAAGCCATTGCTTTACCCATTGGCGCAGTGCGTGTACGCAATTTAGATTCAACGCATGTGGCAACGTGGCGTGACGCGCGTTTAAACGAGGTGAGCAATGCTACGGTATTGCGCGAATGGAATTTGTTAAGCCACGTCTGTACGCTGGCGATTAAGGAATGGAAGTGGTTGCACAATAACCCGTTTAAAGAAGTGAAGCGCCCCAAAGCGCCCGAAGCGCGCTGGCGCAGAATTAGTGATGATGAAATTGAGCGCCTGCTGATGGCGATGGGTTACGATTACGTGCCACCCGAAACTATCACGGCGCGTATTGGTGCGGCCTTCTTATTTTCGCTTGAAACGGGCTTGCGGGCGGGCGAATTATGCGCATTAACTTGGACGCATGTTTATGCGCGACATATTCACTTGCCTATGACTAAAAACGGCTTTAAGCGCGATGTTCCATTAAGCACCGAGGCGCGGCGCATACTAGATGAACTCATCAAAGATGGTGAAAGCGTGTTTAATTTAACTAATACGCAGATAGATTCGCTGTTTAGAAAAGCCAAAGCCAGATGCTTGATTGAAGGCTTGCACTGGCACGACACCAGACACGAGGCTTTAACGCGCCTAAGCAATAAACTCAATGTCATGGAGCTGGCAAAAATGGCAGGAATAAGAGACTTGAGAGTTCTTCAATCGGTTTATTACAACCCAAGCATTGACGAATTGGCTGATAAACTTTAATGGAGCATTATCTCGCTAAGTACGCGCTAATAAATTTGATAACCATCACCCAATAAACTTGCATGACAATCTACGCCTTTATTTAAACAGTTTTTAACTAATCTCTCAATGATGTTAGCATTCCAACCATTTAACCAATCTGCGTGTCCAGAATAGCCCGCCGCGCCAATGTAATTATCACTCGCCAAGCGCCATTTGCTCATATCCACGCCAGCCGCTACTTTGTAGCTAAAGTTA
>JAYVFU010000142.1:0-3797 GCA_043772865.1 Methylophilaceae bacterium | reverse complement strand
GAACATCGCATACACGGCGCAACCCATTGGCAAGCGTTGCAATGCAGCACGGGCGCGTAACCACGCCGATTGATAAACAATAAACTTTGCTCTTTTCGTGCTAAACGCTCGCGCAAAGCCTTTACCAATATGGGTGACAGGCCATTTTCAGTCGGCGATTTTGCAGTATCAATGCAAAAAATATTCGGCAAAGCGGCGTTCTCTACAGCCCGTTTATTCAGGCTTAGCAAGCCGTATTGCTGCTTTTGGGCATTTTGGCTATTTGTTGCGTTTTGATTATTTTGGGCGTTCGCCCATGTTTCCAGCGATGGCGTCGCGCTACCTAAAATAATCGGAATATTCAGTTGTTTGGAGCGCACCATCGCCACATCGCGCGCGTGGTAGCGCATGCCGTCTTGTTGTTTGTAACTGCCATCGTGTTCTTCATCCATCACAATCATTTTCAAATGCGGCATCGGCGTAAACACGCTTAAACGCGTACCGATAACGATTTTAGCCGCACCAGTGCTGGCGGCCAGCCAATTTTGTAGACGCTCACTTTCACTTAAATTGCTGTGCAAAGTCACTAATGGATATTGCGATAGGCGGCTTCTAAATCGCGCTTCTAGCTGCGGCGTGAGATTGATTTCTGGCACTAATACTAAAACTTGAGCATATTTTTCTTGCAGAATTTTCCGCAAAATTTGTATGTAAACCTCGGTTTTGCCGCTTCCTGTAATGCCATGCAGCAACCACGGTTTAAAATCTTGAGTAAGTGCTAACACACTCTGTACGGCTGTTGTTTGCTCACTATTTAGTTGCGGCTCTATTGATGAGGTAGGCATGGAAGCTTTAATTGCAACCACTTCATGCTCGCGCACCAAGCCTAAATCTTTTAACTCATTGATGGCTTTTTTCCAACCAGAAGAGATTAAAGCAAGCTCTCCAGCAGCCAACATTGGAGCGGCTTGCAGGGCAGCGATTATTCGAAGCAAAACGACTTTTTTTACAGGTATTTGGCTTACATCTGCACCTTTAATTAAACTGTAAGCAAACGCTTTACGCGAAACCGCAGGCTTAAGCTGCCGCAAACGCAGTGGTAGCGCGGATATAAGCGCTTGACCCAGCGGATAATGATAATAATCAGCACAAAATTTAAGCAGCTTTAAATTTTCGGCATTAAAAACCACATCATCAAACACATGCGTCACAGCTTTTAGCTTTTCAATCGGAAAATCTGAAGTAGTTGCCAAGCCAACCACCACGCCCACCAAGCTACGCCCTGCAAACGGCACGATTACGCGGCTACCCACCCGCGCCAAAAAATCACCACTTAAATAGTCGAAAGTGCGATTAAGCGGAACGTCTAAAGCAATGTTGAGAATGGCTGGTGAGGTCATGCTTCGTAGTTTAACAAAACCTAAGCTAAAACCTCATCAAAACTATTACTAAAGCTTGCCTCTATAGCTTGGTTATAAAATGGCAAACCCCAAATTACATAGCTTTTGTTACTAAATAGTTTATCTACTGTAAATTCATCTTTAATTCGTAGCAAAAACTGTTCCTTCCACACATCAACTTTTATTAAATGGCCGCCTTTAGGCTCAATAAATACTTGGTAGTGCATGGTGTCTGTTTCATTTTTACCGATTAAATACAGTAAAAAATCTGGCTCTAATGCTCTGCCATCATCAAAACTGTAAAGTTTAAAGTGTTTTTCATTACGAATTAAATAAGCCTCAGTAAACTTTTTCTTTAAATCGTCATAGCGTTTATCAATAAATTTAATCAATAATTTTTCTTCTGATGTACCAAAACAATCATCAAACACATACCAATCTTTATGTGCTAAGTCTAGGTGTATGCTGGTTTCAATCGCATTATTCATACTGCGACCAAACTCGCGGTCTCCACCAGTATCTATGGCAAAGTTAAGTGTTTTATCTGTAAAAACACTTTTTATTGTTTTGGGTGTAAATGCTTGTGTGCCTTTAAATTCAATCTTGTCGGCAGCAATTGCATTTTGAATATCTTCTAATACTTGCGTTGCGGCTAGTAATTTATCATCTGCAGTTAACTTAGTAACGTGTTCTAGCCTACCTGTTATTTCTAATTTAATATCTGCTAAATAGTGCGCATTTGTTATAAAGTCTTTACTTGAAGTTAAATGTGGAAAATAATTTTTTAAATTATCAAACGCATAAAATGGCAGCTTTTGCATGGATTTGCGAACAATCGTTTCGCCAAAGTCCAGCAATTTAAAATCTTTGCTTTGTGTTGCAATGCCTCTAGATTCAACTGCATACACAAACATTTGCGTCGTGCTAGTGTCGCCCGTACGTAATTTTATTTTGTATATACGCTCAATTATGGCCGTGCTTAATCCAAACACATCTTCACGTAAATATTTTTTCTGAGTATTCAAAAAAATATGTCCGTGGTTATAAAGCTCGGTTTGTTTAAATAGCTCTTTTAGCTTAAGTTGTCTTTCAACAGTCTGCGCGGCTTTCATACCCGTTTGCACTAAGGCAACATTAAGCTCTTGAATATATTGTGAATTGGTTTGACTGTGATAATACAGCTCTTCACAAATCCGCAATTCGTTATCAATATCTGCATCAAATTTACGCATATCCGCCGCTTGGTCATTTGAAAGTTGAAAAGGGCAATAGCGCGCACCGCGCCCAATTAACTGCGCCTCGCTCATAGTGGTTTTGCCAACTTTATTATTTTTACTATCGCGCGTGTTGTAAAGCCGCACAATATCGAACAAGTTCAGCACATCCCAGCCCTCGTTAAGCTTATCTACTGCAAACACTGCACGATATTCATTATTGGCATCTTCTAGCGAGTTCACAGCCAATTGCTTGGCTTCGCTCTCTTCTTTGCTATTTACCGATATACATTTTTCAGCGGCAAAATCGTGTTTTAGCTCAATACATAAATTATCTAGGTTGATATTATTTGCTACAAAAAATTGGGCAGCAAGGCGCACGGTTTTCTCATTCACGCTTAAAATTTTGCCCAATGTGTCAGCGGTTAAGCTTTGCATAAATTGCTCAAACTCTGCTTGAAACGCTTGGCTTTCTTTAATTATTTTAGATTTAAACATCACCACAGGCTTAATGGATTTTTGATATTTTGCAAATAGTTTCAAGCGATATTGCGATAGCACAATGGCCAAAACTGCTCGTTCAATACTGCTTAAGCTCGCTTGCAACACTTTTACTTCTTTACTGTATCCATCGCCCCTAAACTCACGTAACGGATAATCTACAATCAATTTTGGCTTATATTTAAGCGCTAAATTTTCATCGCCCAAATCCATTGTCGCAGTGAATTCCAGCATAATATTATCGGTGTTTGCTTTAAAGATACGCTCTACCGTGCCTTCCCAACTTTGCACTTCAAATAAATCTTCTTGAGTTTTAGATTTTTTAGTGCTGGCATTAATGTGATGGGCTTCATCTGAAATTAGCACTATTTTTGTTTCTTCAAAATCGTCAAAACCCAAGCCATTTTCGCGCGGCTGGTTTAAGGCGGTGTGCAAACCTTGAATGGTAGAAAACACAATATTGATGCAATCAGATTGAGCGGCTTGAAAATTCTCACAATCGCGGATCTCAACGCGTTTATCGCCAAACATCACATTTTCTGCAAATAAATACTTGGCGGATAAAGCGTTTAAAAAGTTATCACGGGTTTTGTTGATAATATTGCTAGAATTCACAAAAAATAAAAAATTGCGATAGCCCTGCGTATAAAGCTGCAAGATTAAGCCTGCCATCATCAGCGTTTTGCCGCTACCTGTCGCCATG
>JAYVFU010000141.1:0-11370 GCA_043772865.1 Methylophilaceae bacterium | reverse complement strand
GCTGGCGTATGGCTGCGGTCATGGCAAGACGTATATCGGTATCGATATTGACTTTACGTACACCGTTTTTAATCCCTTCTACAATTTGAGACACAGGCACGCCATAAGTCTCTTTAATCACACCGCCATATTTTCTAACGGTTTCCAGGCATTCTTGCGAAACGCTAGATGAACCGTGCATGACCAAATGCGTATTGGGAATGCGTTCATGAATGGCTTTAATGCGGTCTATGGCCAGCATATCTCCTGTGGGTGGCTGGCTAAACTTATAAGCACCATGACTGGTGCCAATAGCAATGGCTAAAGCATCCACTTGGGTGGCTTTTACAAACTCAGCGGCTTCATCAGGGTCGGTAAGTAATTGAGAGTCTTCTAAAACCCCTACTGCGCCACCACCATCTTCTTCGCCAGCTTGCTTAGTTTCTAAAGAACCTAAACAACCTAATTCACCCTCCACCGAAACACCTACGGCATGCGCCATTTCTACCGTACGTCGCGTTACATCTACGTTGTAATCATAGGTAGATGGCGTTTTAGCATCACTTAGTAATGAGCCGTCCATCATCACGCTAGAAAATCCACTACGAATAGCCGTTTGGCAAACTGCAGGCGATGCGCCATGATCTTGATGCATGCAGATAGGTAAATGTGGATATTGCTCTATTGCCGCCTCGACCATTTTTCGTAAAAATGGCTCACCTGCATAAGCCCGTGCGCCCGCAGAGGCCTGTAAAATAACTGGGCTATTTACCTCATTAGCAGCTTGTAGAATGGCTAATATTTGTTCCATATTATTCACGTTAAAAGCAGGCAAGCCATAACTATGCTCTGCGGCATGATCTAGTAATTGTCTTAATGAAATAAGCGCCATGTTAGTTTCCTATTTTTTATTTAAGTTGATAGCGAATATGCTTCTAACAAATGTACATCAAACTCTTGGTGATATAACTCAATTAAACTCACCTCAGCATGCGACCCCATCACCACTGGCACACGCTCGTGAATTTGGTTCGGCTGCAACTCTAAAATACGCTCGCGACCTGTGGAGCTTTTACCACCTGCTTGCTCCACAATAAAACTCATCGGGTTTGCTTCATATAGCAAGCGCAAACGGCCTGCTCTAGCGGGTAATTTTGTATCTTTTGGATACAGATACACGCCACCACGCATTAAAATACGATGCACATCTGCCACCATACTGGCAACCCAGCGCATATTAAAATCTCTTTCGCGTATGCCAGTTACACCTTCACAACATTCTGTTACATAGCGTTTTATAGGTGGCTCCCAAAAGCGTTGATTGCTGGCATTAATGGCAAATTCTGGGGTTTCTGGAATTTGGATATTTTCGTGCGTGAGTAAAAAATTTTGACTTGTTGCATCTAAAGTAAATGCATGCGTGCCTTTACCTATAGTAAGCACTAACATGGTCGCTGGACCATATAACACATAGCCTGCCGCAACTTGTGCATTTCCCGCTTTTAAATATTGCGTGTGATCTTCATCTTGCCGATGAGATAAATTTTTACTTGGCAAAATACAAAAAATTGATCCTACTGTGCCATTCACCGCCACATTAGATGATCCATCTAGCGGATCAAACGCGACTATGAATGGCGCAGTTTTTTGTGCTTTAAATAAATACGGCGCATCCAACTCTTCCGATACAGCACCTGCCACAACGCCACTTTGATCTAGGCTTGCAATAAACAAATCATTACTCAGCACATCTAGCTGCATTTGCGTTTCTCCTTGCACATTGGTAGTGGCAAGTTTGGCGGTTACTTGGCTTAAAGCACCTTCTGCAATTAGATGTGCGATATTTTTACTGCAATCTGCAATCTCCAACAACAGGCTAGCAAGCGCAATTCCATTAGGCAGGTCTTCTGCGCCGCGCTGCAAATGTTCTTTTAAAGTAGTTTGTAGCATATATTGTTTTCAACTTTCTGCGTGATCAAAACTGTTTAAAAAATGCACTACTCTTTTAACGAACGACTTTGTTAATACTGTAGAAATAATATGAGCTAGCGACTTTTATATGCAGCAAAGTCTGACTTAATTCTGTGAAAAACCCTCACGGCGTCATTCCCATGAAAACGGGAAGCCAATTTATTTTTTTAAAACCTTAATAAATTCCCATTTTACGTAAATGACCTAAACAGTTACTAACTTAGACTTTACGCCAAATAAGAATTTTTGATAGTGCGACATAACATTCAATGCAATAAAGCACCTATGTTTTAGAATGTTCGAGATAGCTTAGGATAGGTGTTTGAGATGCAAACGAATTGCGAGGATATTTATTTTAACAAAGCATTTAAAACTAACTGCGCCGCAGTAAAGCCAAATGGTGCTGTAACAGTGACTGAAGAACCGTAGCCTGCACAGTTCAGACCAGTGATGCCCGTATCAACTGTACAACTATCTAGTATGTTTTCAGAACTTGTCACAGGCGTAACGATTTGCTCATCAGAGTAAACCGCTTGTATACCAAACTTCAATTGCTTTTTGATTTGATCATTACCTTTAGGAAAGCCATGATCGCGGCGCAATTGATTACGTACTTTTGCCAGAAGCTTATCGCCATTTACAATAGCCAAATCAGCCACTTTAATATTAGTTGGATCTAAACGACCACCCGCACCGCCCACTATTATAAGCGGAAGTTGATGCGCTTTACAATAAACGACTATCGCCACTTTAGCTTTAGCATCATCAATCGCATCCAATACAATGTCGTATTTGCTAGCCATCATACTGGCGATATTTTCAGTGGTCACAAAATCTTCAATCTCATGGACTACAGCCGTTGGATTAATGGCACGTATGCGCTCAGCCATGGCGGTTACTTTGGCTTTACCAAAATTATCTTCCAATGCGTGAATTTGCCGATTAACGTTAGATTCTGCAATATTATCGAGGTCTATCATGGTAATAGTACCAACAGCATTACGTGCCAGCGCCTCAGCAGCCCAAGAACCAACACCACCAATGCCTATCACGCAGACATGGGCAGCTTGGAATTTAGCTAATCCAGCGCTGCCATATAAACGGCTAACGCCACCAAAACGACGCTCAAAATCAAGGCTATCTTTTTGCATTAAGTTTCTAAAATAACAAATGCAGCCGCGAGATTTTTCTCATCACTGATTGAAATATGCTGATGTGTAATATTTTTAGCATTGAGCAAATTTTGTAGCTCAGCTGAAAAAACCAATAATGGCTTACCAAGGTCATCGTGCGTGACACCAATACTTTGAAAAGTGACCGCACCGCGAATACCGGTGCCATAGGCTTTGCTAAAGGCTTCTTTGGCGGCAAAACGCTTGGCTAAAAATCGTGGCTTTGTTTGGCTGGCTTCAAAAGCGGCAAACTCATCTGCAGTTAAAATTCGCTTAGCAAAAGCATCGCCAAATTGAGTTAAAGAGGCTTCAATACGTGCGACTTCTACAATATCGGTGCCAATGCCAAATATCATTTAATGACAGCCTCTTTCATGAGTGATTTCATCTCGCTTACGGCGTTATCCCAACCAACAAACAGGGCATGTGCAACAATGGCATGACCAATATTGAGCTCTTCAATACCACGAATTTCTGCAACTAGATGCACATTATGATAATGCAAGCCATGACCTGCATTAACCACTAAGCCAAGACTTAAGCCGTGCGCTACCGCTTGTTTGATGCGCTCTAATTCAATCGCTTTTTCAGATTCAATTTCTGCATCGGCAAATGCGCCTGTATGCAGCTCAATTACCGGGGCGCCTGCTTTTTTCGCGGCATTAATCTGCGCAATATCAGGGCCAATAAACAATGAAACACGAATACCGGCTGCGCTTAATTTTTGACAGGCTTCTTGCACTTTATCAAAATAACGAATAACGTCTAAACCGCCTTCAGTCGTGCGCTCTTCGCGGCGTTCAGGCACCAAGCAAACATCCTGCGGTTTAACCTGCAAAGCGATACCTATCATTTCATCGGTCACCGCGCACTCAAGATTCATCTTAGTTTGCAATAAGGGGCGCAAGGCAAAGATATCTGCATCTTGCATATGGCGGCGGTCTTCACGCAAATGTAGCGTAATACTATCTGCACCTGATTGCTCAGCTCTTAACGCTGCCTGTACAACACTTGGGTAACGTGTACCACGTGCTTGACGAATAGTCGCAACATGATCGATATTGACACCTAATTTAATCATTGTTTACTCTCAAAATCCTTGTAAATCTATTAACAATTGCCGTGTATGTAGTGGCTTATCACCTAGATAATGCGCCAGTAAATAGCGCATTAATTGCTTGCTTTGCGCTTGAGTACGGGCACTACTATAATCGCCTTGCGCCATATCTAGCATGGTTTTACCTAATAACTGTACACCATTTTGATTGGCGCTTAATGTAGTAACTGAGGAGCTAGCACCATAATCAGCTTCATAGCGATAAGTGCGCTCTGGCTCAATGTCTACATCATTCTCATCCTGCGTGAGTGGCACAGCATAACCCATTTCTTGCAGCATTTTGAGCTCAAACTTGCGCAAAGTATTTGCCAAGTCTTTTGCTTTCATTAAGGTTTGTAGTGTCTGCGTGTAGTAGTCAAACAAATCTTCATGAGCATCTTCACGCGGCAATAATCGCAAAAGCAACTCATTCAGATAAAAGCCACACATTAGCGCTTCTCCCTGCAACAACAGCAAGCCAGCTGACCAATCTAAACTATGTAATGTGCGTAACTCATTTTTACCCGACCAAGCACCTGATAATGTTTGAAATGATTGCAACATACCACGCATGGCTGATCTTGGGCGGCGCGCGCCTTTTGCCACAGCGGCAATACGCCCAAAGTCTTTGCTAAATAACTCAATAACTAAGCTGGTTTCTTTAAAGGGGTAGGTGTGCAAAACATAGACAGGCTGGCTATCTATGCGGCTAATCGCTTGGCTTGTTACTCGCTTAGTGCTTAGGCTACTCATGCTGCAATGAATATAAGTGACGGCTTTCTAAATAGCGTGAATAGCGCTAGTAACCTAACGATTTAACAGCACGTGCATCATCCGCCCAGCCGCTTTTGACTTTGACCCAAGTCTCTAAATACACTTTGCCATCAAACAGCTTTTCCATATCTTGCCTGGCTTCAGTAGAAATTTGCTTAAGTTTTTCGCCACCTTTTCCAATAATCATGGGTTTTTGGCTTTCTTTATCAACGATGATCGCGACAAAAATTCGGCGTAAATTACCATCCACTTCAAACTTCTCAATCTCAACCGCTACTGAATAAGGAATCTCATCGCCAAGTAGTCTGAATATTTTTTCACGTACTAATTCGGCCGCTAAAAAGCGCTCGTTTTTATCAGTCAACTCATCTGCGTCGTATATAGCCGCTTGTTCTGGCAGGTATGTTCTAATAGTGCTAAGCAGCTCATCAATATTGAGTGTTTTTTTAGCGCTAACAGGCACAATATCCACAAATGGAAACTCTAAATCAAAGTCTTGAATGAGCGGCAACACATTACCTTTATCACCCATTAAATCCAACTTATTGACAACCAACATCACCGGTTTATTTTTTGGTAATAATGCCAATACTTTACGATCTGCATCACCCAGTTTCATCGGCTCAATCACAAACATGACTAAATCCACTTCTGTAAGTACTTGCGTAACGGTTTTGTTCAAACTTTTATTTAAAGTATTGATATGCTTTTGTTGAAAACCAGGCGTATCCACAAACAAAAACTGCGTGTCATCGGTGGTATGAATACCTAACAGACGATGACGCGTAGTTTGCGCTTTACGCGAAGTAATACTCAGCTTTAAGCCAAGAATATGGTTAAGCAGCGTAGACTTACCTACATTAGGGCGGCCAACAATGGCGATAGTACCGCAACGAAATGGGCCTGAATCCACATCATCTTCATCATACTCATCTGTATCTTGATCATCTACAAGCTGGCCATTAAGCTCAAGCTCATCTGTGCTCAGTTTTACTGGATCGAGTACTTCAGGTTTCGCTTTTTTAATCATCATTAATCTTTTCTATTTATTTCTGCTGTATTTTGCTGCTATTAATCACTTCCAGCGCAGCTTGCGCGGCTTGTTGCTCGGCAGCGCGACGGCTGATGCCTTCACCTACTGTGCGACAATTTAACTTGGCAATCACGCATTCCACACGAAAAATTTGCGCATGTGCTTCACCTTCAATCGCCACTACTTGATAATCTGGCGTATTGATTTTACGCGCTTGCAACATTTCTTGTAGTAATGATTTTGAATCTTTGCCTATGACTTTGGGATCAATATTCGCGAGCAAATCAGCATAGAGCTTAATCACAACTGTCTCTGCTGCGGCGTAGCCGCCATCAAGGTAAATTCCGCCAATAATCGCTTCCAACGCATCGGCTAAGATAGATGGCCTGCGCCAACCCGCGCTCTTAAGCTCGCCTTCACCCAGCTTTAATGCATCGCCTAATTTAAGTGAAAATGCAATATCAGACAGTGTTACTTCTTTGACCATTTGCGCACGCAAACGGCTCAAATCGCCTTCGGATAATTTAGGGAAACGTAAAAAAAGCTGATGCGCAATAATAAAGTTAAGTGCGCCATCGCCTAAAAACTCTAAGCGCTCATTATTTAAGCCACTGTAGCTGCGGTGCGTAAGTGCTTGTTCCAGTAATTTTGGATTTTTAAATGCGTAGTCTAATAATTTATTTAAATTATTAAGCGCAATTGCTTGCATCTGACTAGTGTACGGAGCTGCCAATTCGTTTAAATTCTTCTAAATTAAACCAGATAAAAAACGCTTTGCCGACCAAATTGTTCTCAGGCACAAAGCCCCACACGCGACCATCAGAGCTGTTATCACGATTATCACCCATAGCAAAATAATGCCCTGCCGGCACGGTAACCGTTTGACCATTAGCCAATTGGTCCCCAACACTATTAGGCGCATATTCACCGACAATATCGTGAATTAGAAGATTGTGATTCACATCACCAAGTTGCTCAGCCAATCTCTTAGCGGTAATCATGTTCAAACCAGGCATTTCATATTCATAATCAGCTACATATTTAAGGTCTTGCACTTGGCCATTAATGGTTAATTGCTTATCTTTATATGAAATTTTATCGCCTGGTAAACCAATCACACGTTTGATGTAATCTACCGATGGGTTAGGTGGAAAATGGAATACAAATACATCACCACGCTTGGGGTGGTTCACCTCAATAAACGTTTTATTAGTAATGGGTGTGCGCAAGCCATAATCGAATTTATTCACTAAAATAAAATCACCAGCAAGTAGCGTTGGCATCATTGAGCCTGATGGAATCTTAAATGGTTCCACGACAAATGAACGAATGATAAATACCGCCAAAATAACTGGGAAAAAACTTTTTGCGTACTCCAGCACTTCTGGCTCAGCCGCATTTTTCCCTTGCTGTGCTACGCGGCGACGTTTAAAAAACAAACTGTCAGTTAGCCAAATACCGCCCGTTAATACCAGTACTAGCAGCATAAAGAGCGCAAAGGGAATTTGGTCCGTTTTAACTAGCCACAAGCCCGCTAAAATAAGCTCTGCAAATATAAATAAACCTATAGTTAACTTGCGTTGCACCAGCATGACAACGCCCACTAATGCAATGGCAATAAAAATGTAGTTCATCATTGATTTGTTTATCCTGTTTAGCCTAATATTTTCTAAATTTTACTTAGCTAATATTCTATTTGTCTTCAACTCTTAAAATCGCCAAGAAAGCTTCTTGTGGAATTTCCACATTACCTACTTGCTTCATGCGCTTTTTACCTTCTTTTTGTTTCTCTAATAGCTTTTTCTTACGGCTAATATCGCCACCATAACATTTAGCCAATACGTTTTTACGCATGGCCTTAACCGTTTCACGCGCAATAATATTAGCACCAATCGAAGCCTGAATCGCTACATCAAACATTTGGCGTGGAATTAGCTCGCGCATTTTAGCCGCTACTTGGCGACCACGGAACACGCTATTGCTGCGATGCACAATGAGGCTTAAAGCGTCTACACGTTCACCGTTTACCATAATATCTAACTTCACTAAATCGGCGGCTCTAAATTCTAAAAACTCATAGTCCATTGAAGCATAACCACGTGACACTGATTTCAATTTATCAAAGAAATCTAGCACTACTTCATTAAGCGGCATTTCGTAGCTCAGCATCACTTGCCGGCCCATGTATTGCATATTTTTTTGCAGGCCACGTTTAGTGGTACATAAGGTCATCACAGGCCCCACATAATCTTGCGGCATCAATAGATTAATATTAATCATCGGCTCACGAATTTCTTCTACACGCGAAGGCTCGGGCAAGCGTGATGGATTTTCAATTTGCACCACTTCGCCATTTTTAAGCAGTAATTCATACACGACAGTTGGAGCAGTAGTAATCAAATCCATATCGTACTCACGCTCTAAACGCTCTTGTACGATTTCCATATGTAGCAAGCCTAAAAACCCACACCTAAAACCAAAACCTAATGCAGTCGAGTTTTCTGGCTCAAATAATAATGAAGCATCATTTAAGCTGAGCTTTTCCAGCGCAGTGCGTAAGGCCTCAAACTGGTTAGATTCTGTCGGGTACAAGCCAGCAAACACTTGTGGTTGCACTTCTTTAAAGCCTACTAGCGCTTCTGCTGCTTGACGATCTGTGTGTGTAACTGTATCGCCCACTTTGGCATCAGCTAACTCTTTGATACCAGCAATAACAAAACCTACTTCACCCGCTGATAGCTGTGTGCGTTGTACCGATTTGGGTGTAAATACACCGACTTGTTCGCTCAAATGCTGAGCACCTGTTGCCATTAATCGGATTTTTTCTTTGGGTTTCAACGTACCATCAATCACACGCACCAGCATCACCACGCCAACGTAATTATCAAACCAAGCGTCTATCACTAACGCTTTAAGTGGTGCAGTAGGATCTCCCACTGGTGGTGGTACTTTTAGAATGACCGCTTCTAATACATCTCGCACACCTTCGCCTGTTTTGGCTGAACAACGTACTGCATCCGTTGCATCGATACCAATCACGTCTTCGATTTCTTGAATCACACGCTCTGGGTCGGCGGATGGCAAGTCAATTTTATTAAGTACCGCAGTAACTTCCACACCTAAATCAAGTGCGGTATAACAGTTAGCCACACTTTGTGCTTCTACGCCTTGTGAAGCATCCACCACTAGTAAGGCACCTTCACAAGCAGAAAGCGAACGGCTTACCTCATAGCTAAAGTCCACATGCCCTGGTGTATCAATCAAATTAAACTGATAAAGCTGACCATCTAACGCTTTATATTCCAGCGCGGCTGTTTGCGCTTTGATAGTAATGCCACGCTCACGCTCTAAATCCATAGAATCAAGCACTTGCGCTTCCATTTCACGCTCTGACAAACCCCCACACATATGAATAATGCGATCAGCTAAAGTGGATTTTCCATGGTCAATATGGGCAATAATTGAGAAGTTACGGATGTTTTTCATAGTTAGTTTTTACAGCTAATTTGAGTCAGTTTTATGCTTACCATTCACACTTACCAATAAATAAGGCGCATGAAGCGCCTTTTAAAATTAACCGCATTTTACAGCAAATGCTTGATTAGCATAAGAATTAATAATGCCAATTTTATTATTGATAAATCGCTTATTTTAAATTGTTACAGCTTAATAAAAAACCCATTTAAAGCAGGCTTTCAAAGTCTGCTTAATTATTTGCCACTGACTTTCAAAGGCACATACAATGTATTTTCCCCACGCAGCACTAACAATGCGACTGTTTTACCACTAGCTATACCAGCAAGTTGCTTATTAAACTGCTCTAAACTTTGCACCTCGGAATTATTCAATCCTAAAATCACATCACCACGACTAATACCCGCTTGTGCGGCCGTACCTTGTGCATCCACTACCAACAAGCCATTTTTACCTTTAAGTTTTTTCTTTTGTTGTGGCGTGAGTTCTTTTAGCACCAAACCTAATTTATTGACCTCAGGTTTTGCTGGAACTTTAGGCACTGTAGCGGCTTCTGTAGTATCGGTTGGCATTTCACCAACCCCCATATTCAGTGTTTTTATGCTGCCTTTGCGTAGCACCTCTACTGGCACAATCCTACCTGGTTTTGTCATACCGACTACACGAGGCAAATCGGCAGAAACAACAATCGATTTACCGTCGAATTTAGTGATGACATCGCCTGCTTCTAAGCCACCTTTATCAGCTGGACCATTTTTCTCAACGCCTGCAATTAGTGCACCGTTTGTATTTTTCATACCAAATGAATCTGCAAGCTCTTTGGTAATTTCTTGGATCGCAATACCTAACCAGCCCCGACTAATTTTGCCTGTAGCTTTAAGCTGATTAGAGACGTCAATCGCCACATCGATGGGAATTGAAAATGACAAGCCTACCGAACCGCCCGTGCGGCTATAAATTTGCGAGTTAATGCCGACTACCTCGCCCAATAAATTAAATAGGGGACCGCCTGAGTTTCCTGGATTAATCGCGACATCGGTTTGAATAAACGGTACATAATTTTCTTGCGGCAAAGCACGGCCTTTTGCACTCACAATACCCGCTGTCATGGTGTTTTCTAAGCCAAATGGTGAACCAATCGCTGCCACCCACTCCCCTACTTTTAATTTTGTGGGGTCTCCAAACGTAACTTTTGGTAATCCAGTAGCTTCAATTTTTACTAGCGCCACATCGGTGCGGCGATCAGCGCCAATAATCTTAGCTTTAAACTCACGTTTATCGAACAACTTCACAACCACTTCATCAGCCTCACTCACCACATGCGCATTAGTTAAAATATAGCCATCTGCACTAATAATAAAACCCGAACCTAATGACTGCGTTTTGTAATCTTGTTGTGGTGCGCCACCTTGTCCATTAGGAAAACTTGGCATTGGAATGCCAAAATGTTTAAATAAATCTTGCATACCATCATCATCTAACATGCTGGGCATACTGGCAGAATTAGCATGCATCACTTGAGTAATACTAATGTTAACCACTGCAGGGCTTTGTTTTTCGTATAACTCTGTAAAGTCTGGCAGATCTTTTGCAAAAGCAGCCTGACTTATAAAAAGAGCTGAAAAACAAACACTTAATACAACGATTGATTTTTTTAGTATAGATTTTTTTTGCATATTTGCTCCTTGCTTCCTAGAGATATAATTATCAAGAGATTTAAAAAATTAATTGACTACAAGTTAGGTGAATGCGAAATGCGTAATAATACAGCTTGATTTTTAGTGTGATAGCTTTTGGATACTGTATGCCCTTTAAGCCAAATAAAACCAAAGGTTAAGCCAGTTATTGCACCAATAACTGCATATAAATCT
>JAYVFU010000140.1:0-11379 GCA_043772865.1 Methylophilaceae bacterium | reverse complement strand
CAATTGCGATGGAAAGCGGCTTACGCTTCGCTATTCGTGAAGGTGGTCGTACCGTAGGTGCGGGTGTCGTCGCTAAGATTATTGAATAGATAATAGGTAGTTTGTATTTAATTTAACGGCAGGCTTAAGTCTGCCGTTTCGCTCTTTAAAGGAAAAAACATGGCAGCTCAAAAAATTCGCATTCGTCTTAAAGCATTTGATTATCGTTTGATAGATCAATCTGCTCAAGAAATCGTAGAAACTGCTAAACGCACAGGCGCTGTGGTAAAAGGTCCAGTACCTTTACCTACACGTATTGAGCGTTTTGATATCTTACGCTCACCACACGTTAATAAAACTTCACGTGATCAATTCGAGATTCGTACACACCAACGCTTGATGGATATCGTAGATCCTACAGACAAGACCGTTGATGCGCTAATGAAACTAGATTTGCCAGCTGGTGTTGATGTAGAAATTAAGTTGTAATTTTAAATCGGTTTTATGGAAATTTGTAAAATCTGGTTCAAAAGAATTGAGCAAAAAGCGTAATGCTGTTGTAAATAAATATGGAGTTAGGTATAATCCGCGCTCTTCACAAAAGTCGGTCAATTGTAATCGGCTTTTTAATTAAATAATAAGGATACGATCATGAGCTTAGGGCTTATTGGTCGCAAGGTAGGTATGACCCGCGTGTTTACTGAAGATGGCGCAAGCATCCCAGTAACTGTGTTGGAAGTTGTTCCTAACCGTGTGACGCAAGTTAAAACGATCGCAAGCGATGGCTATACTGGTATTCAGGTAGCATATGGCGAGCGCCGTGCTAGCCGCATCAACAAGGCGTTGACTGGGCATTATGCCAAGGCAGGCGTTGTTGCTGGTTCTGGCATTCAAGAATTCCCAGTAACTACAGACGTATTGGCTGGCTATACAGCCGGTGCAAGCATTACTGTTGAGTTATTTCAAGCTGGTCAAATCGTTGACGTGACTGGTATATCGCTGGGTAAAGGTTTTGCTGGCGCTATCAAGCGTCACCACTTTAAATCTAACCGTGCATCTCACGGTAACTCAAAATCACATAACGTACCTGGTTCAATCGGTATGGCGCAAGATCCAGGTCGAGTATTCCCTGGTAAGCGTATGCCTGGTCATTTAGGTAACGTTACAGTGACTACACAAAATCTAGAAATAGTACGTGTAGATGTTGATCGTAATCTCTTGTTGATTAAGGGTGCTATTCCTGGATCAAAAGGTGGTGATGTTGTTGTGCGTCCTGCAATTAAAGCGAAACTTGCTAAAGGTGGGGTGGCCAAATAATGGAACTCAAACTAATCGATAATAATGGTAAGGCTGCTAAGAAAGGTGTTGCTGTTTCAGAAGCAACTTTTGGCCGTGAGTTTAACGAAGCTTTAGTGCATCAAGTGGTTGTAGCGTACATGGCTAATGCTCGTACAGCAACTCGCGCACAAAAAGGCCGTGATAATGTTAACCATACAACGCACAAGCCTTTTGCACAAAAAGGTACTGGTCGTGCACGTGCTGGTATGAGCTCAAGTCCTATCTGGCGTGGAGGTGGTCGTGCTTTCCCAAATTCACCTAACGAAAATTTCAGCCATAAAGTAAACCGTAAGGCTTATCGTGCTGGTATGCAGACAATTCTTTCAGAGCTTGCTCGTCAAGAGCGTTTTACTGTGATTGAAGAATTCAAGGTGGATAGTCCTAAAACTAAAAACTTAGTCGAGAAGATCAAAGGTCTAGGCTACGCCGAAGGCGTTTTAGTGTTAACAGACAGCTTCGATGAAAACTTATACTTATCCTCACGCAATTTGCCTAATGTTTTAGTGGTTGAAGCGCAATTTGCAGATCCAGTCAGTTTGGTGCGTTTCCCAAATGTGGTAGCAACTGCAGGCGCGGTAAAAAAACTTGAGGAGATGTTAGCATGAGTCAATTAATTCATACTCAAGATCGTTTATTGCAAGTGATCGTAGCGCCACAAATTACTGAAAAAGCGACATATATTGCTGATAAATATCAACAAATCGCATTTAAAGTACGTACTGATGCCACTAAACTAGAAATCAAAGCTGCTGTGGAATTAGTTTTTAAAGTTGAAGTGTTAGCGGTAACAACAATCAATGTTGGTGGTAAAACAAAGCGCGCTGGCAAAAGTATGGGCAAGCGTAAAGATTGGAAAAAAGCGTATGTTAGCTTGAAGCCAGGTCAAGAAATTAACTTCGCAGCAGGCGAATAAGGAGAGAAGATATGTTAGTTAAAGTCAAACCAACTTCTCCAGGGCGTCGCAGTGTAGTCAAGGTGGTTACACCTGATTTGCACAAGGGCAAACCTTATGCGCCGCTGTTGGAAAGTCAAAGTAAAAACGCAGGCCGTAATAATAATGGTCACATTACGATTCGTCACCAAGGTGGCGGTCATAAACAACATTACCGTATGATTGATTTCCGTCGCAATAAAGATGGCATCGTGGCTAAGGTGGAGCATATTGAATATGATCCAAACCGTACAGCACACATTGCTTTGCTTTGTTATGCAGATGGTGAGCGTCGTTACATTATTGCGCCACGCGGCATTGCTGCTGGTGCGCAATTGGTCAGTGGTGCTGATGCGCCTATTAAAGTAGGTAACGCATTGCCGCTACGTAACATTCCAGTTGGTAGCACAATTCATTGCATCGAGTTGCAACCTGGTAAAGGTGCGCAAATGGCTCGCTCAGCAGGTACTTCAGTGCAATTGCTTGCGCGTGAAGGTAGTTATGCGCAATTGCGTTTACGTTCAGGTGAGGTTCGCCGCGTGCATGTTGATTGTAAGGCTACTTTAGGCGAAGTGGGTAATGAAGAGCATTCACTACGTTCTATTGGTAAAGCTGGTGCAATGCGCTGGCGTGGTGTTCGTCCAACCGTTCGCGGTGTGGTAATGAATCCGGTAGATCACCCACACGGTGGTGGTGAAGGTAAAACTGCAGCTGGTATGAATCCAGTGAGTCCATGGGGTACGCCTACTAAGGGTTATCGTACACGTCGCAACAAGCGTACTGACAATATGCGCGTCGCTCGTCGTCCAGCGAATAAGAGGTAATTAATATGGCACGTTCAATTAAAAAAGGTCCATTTATTGATGGGCATTTGGCCAAAAAAGTAGAAGTAGCTTCAGCTGCACGCGACCGTAAACCAATTAAAACTTGGTCACGTCGTTCTACAATTTTGCCAAACTTCATTGGTTTAACCATTGCAATTCATAATGGTAAGCAACACATACCAGTGTTGATTTCTGAAAACATGGTTGGTCATAAGCTTGGCGAATTTGCGTTAACGCGCACATTTAAAGGCCATGCTGCTGACAAAAAAGCGAAGAAATAGGGGTTTATGATGGAAGTATCTGCAATATTAAGAGGTGTACATCTATCTCCGCAAAAAGCTAGATTGGTGGCTGACCTTGTGCGTGGAAAAAAAGTAGGCCATGCGCTTGATATTTTGAATTTCACACCTAAAAAGGGTGCTGAAATTATAAAAAAAGTAGTGGAATCTGCAATTGCTAACGCTGAACATAATAATGGCGCCGATATTGACGAATTGAAAGTCACTGCAATTTGTGTTGATAAAGGTATTGTATTAAAACGTATTCGTGCTCGTGCAAAAGGTCGCGCTGGCAAAATTACTAAACCAACCTGTCACATTCATGTGACTGTCGGTAACTAAAGGATAATCATGGGTCAAAAAATTCATCCAATTGGTTTCCGTCTGAGTGTTCAAAAAAATTGGACCTCACGTTGGTATGCCAATAGTAAAAATTTCCCAGCTATGCTGCAGGGTGATATTAAGGTACGTGAGTTTCTTAATAAAAAACTAGCCAGTGCTGCTGTTAGCAAAATTGTGATTGAGCGTCCTGCAAAGAATGCAAAAATTACAATTTACAGTGCGCGTCCAGGCGTTGTAATCGGTAAGAAAGGTGAAGATATTGAGTCTTTACGTTCTACTTTACAGGGTTTAATGGGTGTGCCAGTTCATTTAAATATCGAAGAAGTCCGTAAGCCAGAAATCGATGCGACATTAATTGCACAATCTATTGCTCAGCAATTAGAGAAGCGCGTGATGTTCCGCCGTGCAATGAAACGTGCTATGCAAAATGCAATGCGTTTAGGCGCACAAGGCATTAAGATTATGAGTGCTGGTCGTTTAAATGGTATTGAAATTGCGCGTACAGAATGGTATCGCGAAGGCCGAGTGCCATTACATACATTGCGTGCTGATATTGACTATGGCGTAGCTGAAGCTTCTACTACATATGGCATCATTGGTATTAAAGTTTGGGTATTTAAAGGTGAAGTATTTGCAGGTGGAGCAGGCGCGGCGCAAGCAGCTATTGCGGCACCAGCAGCTGAGCCAGAAAAAAAAGTAAGAAAACCGAGGGCTAAAGATGCTGCAACCATCTAGAATGAAATACCGCAAGATGCAAAAAGGCCGCAATAAGGGCATTGCAACTACTGGTAATAAAGTAAGTTTTGGTGACTTCGGCTTGAAAGCTGTTGGTCGTGGTCGGTTAACTGCTCGCCAAATTGAGGCGGCTCGTCGTGTGATGACGCGTCATATCAAACGTGGTGGTCGTGTATGGATCCGTATTTTCCCTGATCAGCCGATTTCAAAAAAACCAGCTGAAGTACGTATGGGTAATGGTAAAGGCAGTACTGAGTACTATGTTGCTCAAATCCAGCCAGGTAAAATGTTATATGAAATGGACGGCGTAAGCGAAGAGCTTGCTCGTGAAGCGTTTAAATTGGCTGCTGCTAAGTTGCCAATTGAAACAACTTTCATGACCCGTCAAATTGGGAGCTAAACATGAAAGCTACTGAATTAAGAAGCAAAAACACTGAAGAGTTGCATAATGAGTTAATTGCGCTTCGTCGTGAGCAGTTTTCATTACGTATGCAAATTGCAACTCAACAGCTAAATAAAGTTGATCAAATTGGTAAAGTACGTCGCAATATTGCGCGAGTTAATACTGTACTTGCCGAGAAAGCGAAACAGGTATAAATATGACTGATGCTCAAAAAGTTGTCCGTACTTTAAGTGGTCGTGTTGTAAGCAATAAAATGGATAAAACCGTAACGGTATTAGTGGAGCGTAAGGTAAAACACCCGCTAATTGGTAAAGTTATGGTTAAGTCTAATAAAGTGCACGCACATGACGAAGCTAATACATGTAATGAAGGTGATTTAGTTACCATTTCGGAATCACGTCCTTTGTCTAAAACAAAGAACTGGGTTGTGAGTAATATAGTGGCTAAGGCTAAAGTGTAGTTGAACGAATGAGCTAATTTTTTAGCTCATTCAAATAGGTATAAGTGATTTAAATATTCTGTATTTGTTACTTGCACAAAGTAATATATAAAGATTATAATGTTGGACTTTTCGGCGCTCGTGAAATTGACTAGTAATTAATTCCACAAATAAAGCAAGCGCCCCAATACTGACCGTGGTCTACCAGCCGTGCTAATTATTTAATTAGTTAGAATCGGCGGTGTTGGTTTAACGGATTAAGTTGGAGATTACTCTCATGATTCAAATGCAATCTAGGCTAGAAGTTGCCGATAACACAGGTGCACGTTCTGTAATGTGTATCAAAGTGTTAGGTGGTTCTAGGCGTCGTTATGCCGGTATCGGTGACATTATCAAGGTGAGCATTAAAGATGCTGCTCCTCGTGGTCGCGTAAAAAAAGGCGAAGTTTATAGTGCTGTAGTTGTTCGTACCGCTAAAGGTGTTCGTCGTCCAGATGGCTCTTTGGTGAAGTTCGATGCAAATGCAGCAGTGTTACTTAATAATAAGCTAGAACCGATTGGCACCCGTATTTTTGGGCCAGTGACACGCGAGCTACGTAGTGAGCGTTTCATGAAAATCGTTTCATTAGCACCAGAAGTATTGTAAGAGGCTATCAAATGAGCAAAATTCATAAAGGTGATCAAGTCATCTTAAATACAGGTAAAGATAAGGGAAAGCGTGGTTCTGTATTACGCGTGCTTGAGTCTGGTCATGTAGTGGTTGAAGGTCTAAACATGGTTAAAAAGCATGCTAAGCCAAACCCAATGAAAGGAATTACTGGCGGCATTATCAATAAAGAAATGCCTATTGATATTTCTAATGTTGCTTTATTCAATATCGCCACTCAAAAGGGTGATCGCGTGGGCTTCAAAACATTAGATGATGGACGCAAAGTACGTGTGTTCAAGTCTAACGGCGAAGTTGTGGATGCATAGGAACTGATATGGCACGTTTAAAAGATTTTTATAAGGACTCGGTTGTTAAATCAATGACAGAGCAATTTGGCTACACATCTATGATGCAAGTGCCTCGTATCGAAAAAATTACACTTAATATGGGTGTAGGTGAAGCAGTTGCAGACAAAAAAGTCATGGAAAATGCTGTTGGCGACATGGAAAAAATTGCTGGTCAAAAGGTAATTGTGACCAAAGCAAAGAAGTCAGTGGCTGCGTTTAAAATCCGTGATGACTATCCGGTAGGCTGTAAAGTGACTTTGCGTCGCGAACGTATGTATGAATTCTTAGATAGGCTCGTTACCGTTGCTATTCCACGTATTCGTGACTTTCGTGGTGTTTCTGCGAAATCATTTGATGGTCGTGGCAACTACAATATGGGCATTAAAGAACAAATTATTTTCCCGGAAATTGAATACGACAAAATCGATGCTATCCGTGGTATGAACATTACTATTACAACAACTGCGAAAACGGACGAAGAGGCAAAAGCATTGCTTGCCGCGTTTAGTTTTCCTTTCAGAGGTTAAGACATGGCTAAGACCTGCATGATAGAGCGCGAAATCAAACGTCGCGCAACCGTAGAAAAATTCGCAGCAAAACGCGATGCCTTAAACAATATTGCTAATGATGTCTCGGTTTCTGTTGAAGACCGTCGTGATGCACGTTTAAAGTTACAAAGTTTGCCACGTAATTCTAGTCCTGTGCGTTTACGTAATCGTTGCGCGCTAACTGGTCGTCCACGTGGTGTTTTTAGCAAATTTGGCATTGCGCGTAGTAAATTACGTGAATTGATGATGCGTGGCGAAGTGCCAGGCGTTACCAAAGCTAGCTGGTAACGGAGGAATAGATTATGAGTATGAGTGATCCGATTGCCGATATGTTGACGCGCATTCGTAATGCGCAAGCAGTTAATAAATCGTCAGTAACAATGCCTACATCTAAAGTTAAAAGCGCAATTGCGGCTGTTCTTAAGGATGAAGGTTATATAGATGATTTTGTAGTGCAAGCAAATGATGGTAAACCATTATTGAACATCAGCTTGAAGTATTATGCTGGTCGTCCTGTGATTGAGAAGATTGATCGTGTAAGTAAGCCTGGTCTTCGCGTTTACAAGGCTAGCCAAAATATACCTTTAGTAATGAATGGCCTTGGCGTGACAATTGTGTCTACGTCTAAGGGTGTAATGACAGATGGTAAAGCAAAAGCTGCCGGTATCGGTGGTGAAGTGCTTTGCGTAGTAGCGTAAGGAGATAGCTGATGTCACGTGTTGCTAAAAACCCAGTCGCTATTCCAGCAAAAGTCGATGTGATATTAAATGCTACAAGCATTGATATATCAGGTCCGTTAGGCAAGCTTTCTCAATCATTGACTAATGCTGTTGTGCTTGGTCGTGATGGAGAAACAGTTACTTTCGTAGCTGCTAATCATAGTCAACACTCGCGTGCAATGTCTGGTACATTGCGTGCTTTGGTGGCTAATATGGTCAAAGGTGTTTCTGAAGGCTTTACTCGTAAACTTACATTAGTAGGTGTAGGTTACAAAGCAAATGCTCAAGGTGCTCTATTGAACCTTGAGTTGGGATATTCACATCCAGTTAATCACAAGATGCCAGCAGGCGTTACTGTTGAAACACCTACGCAGACAGAAATTATTCTGAAGGGTGTTGATAAACAAGTAATTGGGCAGGTTGCAGCGCAGATTCGTGCGTATCGCGCACCAGAGCCTTATAAAGGCAAAGGTGTTCGTTATTCTGACGAAGTTGTAACTATTAAAGAAACCAAGAAGAAGTAAGGTTTAAGCCATGACAAATACAAATCCTCGTTTGCGCCGCGCACGTAAAACCCGTGCCAAAATAGCCGAGTTAAAAGCTACACGTTTAAACGTGTATCGCACAAATACGCATATTTATGCACAAATTATTGCCGCTAGCGGTGATATGGTGTTAGCAAGTGCTTCCACAGTTGAAGCAGATGTGCGTAAGCTAGTTAAAAATGGTGGCAATATTGAAGCTGCTACGGCAATTGGTAAGCGTATTGCTGAAAAAGCGAAAGAAGCTGGTATTACCACAGTTGCGTTTGATCGTGCTGGTTACAAATATCACGGCCGTATTAAAGCATTAGCAGAAGCTGCCCGTGAAAACGGTCTGTCATTTTAAGAAGCGAGACGAATAATGGCTAGAGAAACTGAACAACAACAGCAAACTGATGGTTTGCGTGAAAAGATGATTACAGTTAACCGTGTAAGTAAAACAGTTAAAGGTGGTCGTATTATGAGCTTTGCTGCACTTACTGTAGTTGGTGATGGTGATGGCGCCATTGGAATGGGTAAAGGTAAAGCGCGTGAAGTGCCTGTTGCTGTACAAAAAGCAATGGACGAAGCTCGTCGCGGTATGCTCAAAATAAGTTTAAATAACGGTACCTTGCATCATGCAGTTACTGGAGTTCATGGTGCAGCTAAAGTATTTATTCAACCTGCTTCAGAGGGTACTGGCATTATTGCTGGCGGCGCTATGCGGGCAGTGTTTGAGGTGATGGGCATCACCAATGTATTGGCAAAGTGTATAGGTTCAACTAATCCATATAACGTAGTTCGCGCTACATTAAATGGTTTAGAGGCAATGAATACGCCTGCGGAAGTCGCAGCAAAACGCGGCAAATCAGTTGAAGAAATCAGAGGCTAATCATGGCTATAGACAAAAAAGCAGCAGCATCTAAAGTTGTCGCAGAAAAATCAGCAGCAACTAATAAAACTCCTGCATCTAACGTAGTTTTAGCCAAGAAAGTTGCTAAAACTAAAGCTGGTGAAGTTAGCGGAACTGTTAAGGTTACTCTGGTGCGTAGCGTAATTGGTCGCATCGAAGCGCATAAAGCTTCTGTACGCGGTTTAGGTTTACGTCGTATGCATCACACAGTTGAGTTACAAGATACGCCAGCAGTTCGTGGCATGATTAACGCAGTTGGCTATCTCTTAAAGGTAGAAGTATAATGCAATTGAATACAATAAAGCCTGCAGAAGGCGCTAAAAAAGAACGTCGTCGCGTAGGTCGTGGTATTGGCTCAGGTTTTGGTAAAACAGCTGGTCGTGGCCATAAGGGTCAAAAATCACGTACAGGTGGTTTCCATAAAGTGGGTTTCGAAGGCGGTCAAATGCCTTTACAACGTCGCTTACCTAAACGTGGTTTCAAATCAATGACAAAGGCTGATACTGCACATGTGCGTACAAGCGAATTGTCTGAGTTAGAGGCTGATGTGATTGATTTGTTGTCACTTAAAGCAGGTAAAATCATTTCTGGTTCTGTAAGTGCAGCTAAAGTGTTTTTATCTGGCGAGTTGACACGTAAGCTTACAGTGCAAGGTCTGTTGCTTACTAAAGGTGCACGTGCAGCGATTGAAGCAGCTGGTGGTAGTATCGTTGATGTTGTTGTTACGACACCACCACCTAAATTGCCTCCTAAACCTAAAGCAGCTTAAGAGAATAACTTGGCGCAAGACAGCTTATTAGGTGTTGTTAGTAAAACAAGCGAACTAAAAAGTCGCTTGTGGTTTGTACTGGGTGCATTGGTCGTTTATCGCTTAGGTGCGCATATACCTGTACCTGGTATTGATCCAACAATATTAAAACAATTATTTGATTCTCAAAGTAACGGTATTTTAGGCATGTTTAACATGTTCTCAGGTGGTGCTTTATCCAGATTTACGGTTTTTGCTCTAGGCATTATGCCGTATATCTCTGCTTCAATTATCATGCAGTTGCTTACAGTAGTTTCTCCAAAGCTGGAGCAGCTTAAAAAAGAAGGTGAAGCAGGTCGCCGTGCAATCACTAAATATACACGCTATGGAACAGTAGTTTTGGCTACCTTTCAAGCATTAGGTATTGCGATAGCTCTAGAAGGGCAACCTAATTTGGTGTTAGACCCAGGTTTGGCTTTTAGATTAACTGCAGTAGTTACTTTAGTTAGTGGCACTATGTTTTTGATGTGGCTTGGTGAGCAAATTACAGAGCGCGGAATTGGTAATGGTATTTCAATTATAATTTTTGCAGGTATAGTTGCTGGATTGCCACATGCTGTTGGTAGTACATTGGAGTTGGCAAGAACCGGTGCATTTTCAATACCATTAGTTATATTCTTATTTATAGCAATTATTTTAGTAACTGCCCTAGTGGTTTTTGTAGAGCGTGGTCAGCGTAAAATTACTGTTAACTATGCGAAAAGACAGGTTGGAAATAAGCTATATGGCGGTCAGACTTCGCATCTGCCATTGAAATTAAACATGGCTGGAGTAATACCACCCATTTTTGCCTCAAGTATTATTTTATTTCCTGCTACCCTAGCTGGTTGGTTTGGTAGTAGTGACAGAATGTCATGGCTTAAAGATATAGGAACTGCCTTATCACCAGGTCAGCCGATTTATGTACTATTTTTTGCAGCAGCAATCATTTTTTTCTGCTTCTTTTATACGGCTTTAGTATTTAATCCAAAAGAAACTGCAGATAACTTGAAGAAAAGTGGTGCATTTGTTCCTGGTATTCGTCCTGGAGATCAAACTGCAAAATATATTGATCGTATTATGGGTCGTTTAACATTAATTGGTGCGTTTTACATCACTTTAGTATGTTTGTTGCCAGAATTTTTGAGACTTAAGTTTAATACTCCATTTTATTTTGGTGGTACATCGTTATTGATTATTGTGGTTGTTACTATGGACTTTATGACACAGGTGCAATCTCACTTAATGTCGAATCAGTATAAAGGTTTGTTGAAAAAAGCAAATTTTAAGAGTGGTTCAACATCTAGATAAATTGTCGGTATGGCTAAAGATGAAGGTAAAGAGCTGCAGGGTGAGATTCTAGAAAATCTACCTAACTCAACCTTCTGAGTTAAGTTGGAAAATGGCCACGTAGTACTAGGTTATATATCTGGAAAGATGCGGATGAATTACATACGTTTATCGCCAGGTGATAAGGTAACGGTAGAAATAACTCCTTACGATTTGTCTAAAGCACGGATTATCTTTCGTGTAAAGTGATTGGTTGAGTTGGTTCTAGGTTTTAGTTGAAGTTGTGAAGAGGTAAATCATGAGAGTTCGCGCATCAGTAAAAGCATTATGTCGTAA
>JAYVFU010000139.1:0-11423 GCA_043772865.1 Methylophilaceae bacterium | reverse complement strand
ATCGCAAATAAAAGTAGTGTACAGGCAGTGTGGTGATAAATACTTATTAATAGAATACGGCGATTTAGTGCTGGATATTAATCTGCGTTTTCGTGTGCATGCTTTAATGCAATGGCTACAAAGTCAAGCTATTACAGGCATTATCGACTTAACCCCAGGTATTCGTTCGTTACAAGTGCATTTTGAAAGCCTAGTTTTACCGCTTAATCAGCTTATCAACACTTTGCGTGAAGCCGAAAATAAACTGCCACCGATTGATAAAATGGTGGTGCCAACGCGCATCGTACATCTACCTTTATCTTGGGATGATGCAGCCACACAATTGGCGATTGAAAAATACATGCAATCCGTGCGTAAAGATGCACCATGGTGCGAAATGGTGGATGGGCATGCCAGCAATATCGAGTTTATCCGCCGCATTAATGGTTTAGAGTGCTTAGAGCAAGTCAAAAATATTGTATTTAATGCGAGTTATCTTACACTTGGTTTAGGCGATGTTTACTTAGGTGCGCCAGTGGCAACGCCAATTGATCCGCGCCATCGTTTAGTCACTACCAAATACAACCCTGCACGTACTTGGACACCTGAAAACGCTGTAGGTATAGGAGGTGCCTATATGTGCGTGTATGGCATGGAAGGCCCCGGTGGCTATCAGTTTGTTGGCCGTACCATTCAAATGTGGAATCGTTGGCGTGAGTTTGAAAAAGGTAAGCCTTGGCTATTGCGCTTTTTTGACCAAATTCGCTTTTACCCAGTGACAGCGCAAGAGCTAATACAAATGCGTGCAGACTTTCCAAACGGCAAATTTCAGCTAAAAATTGAAGAGCAAACGTTAAGCCTCAAACAATATAACGACTTCCTAAGCCAAGAATCTGCCTCTATCACTGCCTTTAAAGCCGATCAACAAGCGGCATTTGAAGCAGAGCGTGAGCGTTGGATTGCAACAGGCCAAGCACACTACAGCAATGAAGTTGAGGTAATTGATAGTATGCAAGATGCATTAGTGCTAGCACCTGGCAGTCGCGCATTGGCTTCGCATGTGGCGGGTAACTTATGGCAAGTTAAAGTCAATGTGGGCGATCAAGTACAAGAGGGCGATGTAGTGGTAGTGGTGGAGTCTATGAAGATGGAAATCTCTGTGACAGCGACTTGTTCAGGCATAGTCACCCAAGTGTTATGTGTTGAAGGTGGCGCTGTAGCCGCTGGGCAAAACTTATTAGTGATAGCAGAGGCAACAATATGAGCGTTGCATTGAACCTGAGTTTTTCCCATTTAAGACAACAATATCTTTTAGGTAATCTCACGCCTACACAATTGGTCAAACAGCTTGATGCTGAAATTAGCCAAGAAGAAAATCAAGCGGGTAAGCATAATATTTGGATAACGCGTTTAACGCTTGTCGGCATGATGGCTTATGCAGAGAGATTAGAAAAACTGGATGCTAAACATCTACCACTTTATGGCATCCCGTTTGCCATTAAAGATAACATTGATCTAGCTGGTATTCCCACAACTGCTGGTTGTCCAGACTATAAATACATGCCTGCAGCGACTGCAACAGTCGTGCAAAAACTGATTGATGCAGGCGCTATTCCTGTAGGTAAAACTAATCTCGATCAATTTGCTACAGGCTTAGTCGGTGTGCGTTCACCTTATGGTGCTGGTAAAAACAGCATCAATGCAGATTACATTTCAGGTGGTTCTAGTGCAGGTTCTGCGGTATCAGTCGCGCTTGGGCTTGCAAGTTTTAGCTTGGGTACAGATACTGCTGGTTCTGGACGTGTGCCAGCCGCCTTTAATAATTTGATTGGCTTAAAACCTAGCCTAGGTTTGCTCAGTACCCAAGGTGTAGTGCCCGCGTGCCGCACGCTAGATTGTGTTTCTATCTTTACTTTGAATGTAGAAGATGCACAAACTGTGTTAAATGTTGCGCAAGGGTTTGATGAGGCCGATGCATTTTCTCGTAAAAAAACGACATCTGATAAGCCTCACTTTAAAACAGACTTTACTTTCGGTGTACCCAAAGTGGAACAGTTAGCATTCTTTGGCAATACAGAAACCCCCAACTTATTTACAGAAGCTATTCAACAACTGGAAAGCATAGGCGGGCGGAAAGTTGAAATAGATTTCGCTCTCTTTTTAGACACAGCACGTTTGCTTTATGAAGGCCCATGGGTAGCAGAACGCTATGCCGCAATTAAATCCTTTTTTGATCATCACCAAGAATCCATTTATCCAGTGACCAGTAAAATTATCGGCAATGCAAAAAAGTTTAGCGCGGCAGATACTTATTCCGCAATGTATAAGCTCAAAAGCTTGCAACGTTTGATAGCGCCAACTTGGGAGAGTGTAGATATTATCCTTACGCCAACCGCTGGCACTATTTATAGCATCGCCGAGGTACAAGCCGACCCTATTCAAACCAATAGCAACCTTGGTTATTACACCAACTTTATGAATTTGCTAGATTTATCTGCAGTGGCCATTCCAGCAGGCTTTCAAAAGAATGGCTTGCCGTTTGGCGTAACCATTTGCGCCCCTGCCTTTCAAGATGATGCTTTGTTAGCATTAGCACAACGTATACTTAAATAAAAATCACAGAGATTTAATAAGGAAATTAAGAGAGAAACAATGACTGAAAAAATGTTTAAAGTCGCAGTGTGTGGATCGCATATGACGGGGCTACCGCTTAATTCACAATTAACACATTTAGGCGGCGAGTTTGTTACAGCTACAAAAACCGCACCCAATTATAAGCTGTACAAACTCAATGGCTTTACGCCAGAGCGTCCAGGTTTGCTACGTGTTAATAAAAATGGCACAGCCATTGAATTAGAAGTATGGCAATTACCAATAGCGCATTACGGCGACTTTGTTGCAGGTATACCAGCGCCATTGGGCTTTGGCACATTGACGTTGGATGATGGCACCTTGGTCAACGGCTTTATGTGCGAGGCTTACGCGACTGAAGATGCGTCAGACATATCTCAATTAGGCGGCTGGCGTGCGTACTTGGCTTCAAAATAATGCGTTTTGTTTTTGATTGTCATCAAACTGTCACGGACATAATGCCAGTAACAGACTATAGTATTTGCTGAATTTTAAAAGGGATAAACACAATGAAAACAGTCAATATTGATTACATCACAAAAGCAAAAGAATTAACGCAAGAAGAGCAAGAGCGATTACTTTCACGCATGGCAGGTAAATTACCTAAGCGTTTGAAAAATGAGAAATTGAGTTTAGAAGAAGCCTTTGCTATTCAGTTAGAGTTAGAAGATGAGCAACTTCAAGAATGGCGAGAAAATGTAGCGGCTATTAAAGAAAAAGCGTATAAACAAGCTTTAAAGGCTGAAGAAAAACTAGCAGAAAAAATAGCCAAAGCCCAGGCTAAAGATGCTGATGAAACCAAAGACAAAAAATAAGGGCATCTCTATAAATTAAATTTTCGTCGTCACACGGTGTTGCTCATAAAAAATAATTCCTTACATACTTAACGTATGCGGCGTCATTATTTTTTAATCGCGCTTTGTTTGACTTAGAAACTTTAATTTGTAGGAAACTTTAATTTGCAGACGCGTCCATAACGCATTAATCTAATGAGAAAAAGTAATGAAAACTTTTTTAGTCGCTAACCCAAAAGGCGGCAGCGGTAAAACCACATTAGCCACCAATTTGGCAGGCTACTTTGCTAGCAACGGCAAAAGCGTCATATTGGCCGATATGGATAGGCAAGAATCCTCACTTAATTGGCTAGAGCGCCGCCCTGCCAATTTGCCACGCATACAAGGTTTAAATGGCCGAAATAGCGATTTAGATAACGTTAAAGCAGACATCATAGTAATTGATTCCCCCGCAGGTTTGCGTGGCGATAAACTCAGCGATGCTGTAAAAGCAGTAGATTGGGTGATTGTACCTATGCAATCTTCCATATTTGACATCAACGCTACTCAAGATTTTTTAGAGATTTTAAAAGCCGAAAAGGCCGTACGCAAAGAACGCACTTTTGTTGCCATGGTGGGTATGCGCGTAACTGCACGAACCAAAGCTGCCAATAATTTAGAAAGTTATTTGGCTGAAAGCGGGTTCCCCGTGATGGGTTTTTTACGCAATGCTCAGGTTTATATGCATGCAGCAGAAGCCGGTGCCAGTATATTTGATATGAGCCCCTCAAAAGCCAAGCAAGATATTACGCAGTGGGACGCGTTGTTGGAATGGATTAAGACCGCAGAAAGTAACTAGTGCTAGAAAGGCTAGTTACTTTAGAAAGCGGGAGAGAAACTTAAAACTATCCTCTCCCTAATGCATAGGTTATGTGTTACAGAGTTTTTGAAGCCATACTCTATAGCAATTGATTGATTACTATCCCAGTTCGACTTGTACTAAATTATCACTCAGTGTTGGCCCATGCCCAAGGTTAATAAACCTATCAGAGCTAATCACATTTACCGCGCCACCACCACGGTTTTTGCTGCGCCAATAACCCAGAGTCGCAACCACTACACCAGGTAAAGTATCGTCTGTTACGCGGGCATCACCGTGAAATTCGCCGCGTTCATTAAATACTCTAATAAATTGTCCATTTTCAATGCTACGTTCTGATGCATCTTTTGGATTTATCAACACAAACTGCTCGCCTTGGCCTTTAATTTTATGTGCTTCATTAGCATAGCAACTGTTTAAAAAGCCATGGCTTTTGGGTGTGACGATATTAAGTGGGTAAGTGGATGCTAGCGCAGGGTTGGTTTCTGGGCGCTCTTTGCATGGCACGTAGTTAGGTACTGCATCTACATGCTCGCCCCCTTGAAAACCATCGTAACATTGCCTAAATGGCCCTGCGACAAAGTTACCACCTGCCGCTGCTGAAGTTTTAAGTTCTGCCTTGCCACTGGGCGTAGGAAAGTTGCCTTTTGCATGGGGCAGGCGTGTATCGGGCGTACCTACATTGAGATGCGCGTAGCCATCACGCTTAAAGTCTTCCATGGTAATACCTTGCATGGCAGGTGCATTCCAGTTAATGGTGTCTTCTACCATCTGTACATCACTGCGTTGAAATTGTGGGTCATCAAAGCCAAATAACTTGGCTAAGCGGCGGAAAATCTCTGCGTTAGAAGCCGTTTCTCCAGGTGGTTCAATCGCTTTTTGGTTATAAGTCAGGTAAAAGTGGCCCCACGATAAAATCATATCGTCCATTTCTGCTGCCATGGTGGCGGGTAGGATAATGTCCGAATACGAGGCAGTATCCGTAATAAAATGTTCTGCCGTTACCACAAACATATCGTCTTTGCTTAAACCTTCAACAATTTTGTTCGATTCTGGTGCTTGGCTAACCGGGTTTGCGTTGTAAAACATCACTGATTTAATGGGTGTTTTAAGCGCAGTTTCGCCAAGTAAAGCCGCGCCAAACTGAATCGCACTGACAACTTGTGTACCTTCTTTAATAAAATCTGGGCGACAAATTAAATCAAATTTGAGTGGAAATTCCCATAGCGGCATTTGCATCACGCCACCGCCTACTTTTTTCCAAGCGCCTGTCAGTGCGGGAATGCAGAAAATGGCTCGTAAGGTTTGCCCGCCGCCGTAATGACGCTCTACTGCTACGCCTGGGCGTAATGCGGCAACTTCGGCCGTAGCGAACTCTTTAGCCAGTTGACGAACATCACTAGCCGTGATGCCTGTAATGGCTTCTGCCCATTCTGGGGTGCAATCTTTTGCGCTGAGTTTTAAATCATCAAAGCCTACTGTGTAGTTATCTACGTAATCATGGTCAATTAAGTCTTGCTCAATCAGCGTGTTAATTAGTGCCATGGCGAGTGCGCCGTCTGTACCTGGTTTTGGCATGAGGTGCCAATCTGCTTCTTTGGCAGTTTTAGATTTGTAAGTGTCAATCACCACCACTTTTGCGCCTTTTTTTTGCGCTTCGTGCACGATATGCCAATGATGTAGATTAGTGCTAACGGAGTTGCAACCCCAAATAACAATATAAGTGGAGTATTTGAAACTTTCTGGGTCTAAGCCACCCGTTGGGCCGTAAGTCATTAGCCATGCAGTGCTAGATGCCGAACCACAAAAAGTACGTTCAGTTACTGTTGCGCCAAGCTTATTAAAGAAAGGGTCGCCTACATTTAGGCCTTGAACGATGCCTTGATTGCCTAGATAGCTGTAGGGCATGATGGCTTGTGCGCCGTGTTTTTCAATGATATCTGTCCAGCGTGTTTTGATGGTGTTTAGCGCTTCATCCCAACTAACGCGGGTATATTCTCGGGTACCTTTTGGGCCGCTGCGCTTCAGCGGGTAAAGCACTCGCTCGGGATTGTAATGATGCTTTTCAAAATCATGTAACTTTACGCATAATCCGCCGCGTGTCATGGGGTGTTGGGTATTGCCTTTAACTGAGATTAATTTACCTTCTTTAACTTTGTACACCATTGAACAAGTATCGGGGCAATCATGCGGGCAGCCCCCGTGAAATGTTTGAATATCTTCAACGCTATCAGCTACTTGATTCATGTTACTTCCCCTTTTTTAGTTTTTAAAATGGTGGTAGTACTTGTAAGTTTCTATAGATTCATAATGGTCTATACTAATCAGTATATGCCTATTTTTTTGAGTTGAAAAGTGCCAATTATTTGCTGTATTTGCATACTAAGCTTGGCTAAATATCAGTCATTTCTTAGTATTTACTTCACAATTTTGTTGCATACTATGGTGTGAATCAGATATCAATAACTCAACTAGTTGTAAAGGTTAATAGTCAATGATGATAAAGGGTGATGTTTTTTTGAATCGGGCTGAACGTTTTGTAATGTTAGTGCTTAGTCTGTGTATAGCCCAAGTTGCCTATGCGAGCAGCCAAAATAACGGTGTAATACCTGAAAACTTGGCTGTCATTATCAATACAAATGACCCTAAAAGTGTTGAGGTGGGTGAGTATTACATGGCGGCAAGGCATATTCCAGAAGCTAATTTAGTTAAAGTCAGCATAGATTCTACATCCTCTAGTATGACCCCAGACCAAATGGATGTATTGCGTATGCGGATTTTTCATAAACTTACGCCTAATATTCAAGCGGTATTATTCGTTTGGACAACGCCTTTCATGGTAGGGTGTAACTCACTTACCTCAGCTTATACATTGGGATATGACGGTAAACAATGCGACCAAACTTGCGGCATAGGTAAGGCAAGTGCTTATTTTAATAGCAAAAGCAGACAGCCTTTTACTGATCATAGTTTGCGTATTTCAATGCTGTTGCCTATTGAGTCGGTAGAAAAGGCTAAGGCCTTGATAGACCGAGGCGTATTAAGTGCGTTCAAGCTCAATGAAGCGAGTGCCTACTTTTTAAACACTACTGATAAAGCGCGAAGCACACGAACGCCTTTTTTTCCAAAATCTGGTCGTATTGATATCAAAAAACTTGAGTTAAAAACGATGAATGCTGATTTCATCAAAGATAAAGAGGATGTTATGTTGTACTTCACTGGGCAAGCTCAAGTTGAAAATCTTAGTACTTTAACTTTTATGCCTGGTGCCATTGCAGATCATTTAACTTCGTTTGGAGGCGATTTGTTAGGTAAAGGGCAAATGTCTAGTTTAAAGTGGTTAGATGCTGGCGCAACAGCAAGCTATGGCACAGTTTCAGAACCTTGTAATTATTGGCAAAAATTCCCTAATCCTATGGTGGTACTCACACATTATTTGTCTGGAGAGACCTTGATTGAGGCTTATTGGAAAAGTGTTAAATGGCCAGCACAAGGGCTATTTATTGGGGAGCCTTTGGCTGCGCCCTATCAAAAACCAAGCAACCTACAGTAGTTAATTATTGACTGATCGTTTTAAATAAACGAGCGCAGAGACACCAATCCAGAGATTGCAGCCTAGCTCTACTATCCAATTGATGCCAATACCCACGCTTGGAATATCGGAAAAAATTAACTCATCAATTTGATGTAAAGATACCGTTCTTAGTATGACTAAAAATAAAAGCAATATAAAAGCGGCGGCGGCAGACCTTAATGCCCATTGCAGATTTTTTAATGCATACAATATTCCAACTAATAGACAAGTTAGCAGAAAAACAACCCCTATAATAAATTCCGCCTGAAAAGTACGGCGTAACTCATACCAGCCCTCGGTATGCGCTAATTTTGATATGCCAAAGGTGATGCAACTTTCAAAATACAGAAATTTATTAATGCCAAGTATTAATACTAAGCAAGCAATAAACCACCAAAAATGAGCTTCCTTTTTGTTATATAAATCGCTAGCTTTAGCTTTGGCTCGAAAGCAAAGCCACACAGCGCCTGCATAAGCTGAAATAACCACCCAATCCATTAAGACGGGTGTGGGCATACCAAGACTACAAAAACTGTTCAGTTTAGCGATGAGCATGATGCAATAGAAATTGACGTGATATTAACTAAAGATAACAACAAATAGAACTATCGACTGATTTTTTGTTTTAATGATGAAAAAACATTAAACCTGAGCATAACGCCAAGTATCAGGAACGGAATCCATACCCAAACAAACTCAGAGATAAAAATTGGCAGCCCTCTATTGGTCATATATAAAGCGCGAAATGAAACACCCACGTTCATGATGGGTTGCACAAAGGCATAATAGCGCTGATCAGACAGGGGCCACAACAAAGCAACACCCAAGCCACCTTCGGTAAATGCATCTAATATGCCATGTGATACCGCGCAAAAAGCCAAAAATATAAACGCTTTTTTAAAGTCACTTTTATAAAAGAATAAGCTAACAATCAAGGCGAGTATCAATGCAAAAAAAATGGAGTGCGTATAACCTCTATGCCCATAAATTGAATCTTTAGCGATACCCCAAAAGCGCACGCTAATTAGATCTAAATCTGGAATACAAGCAATAAAAGCCCCTGTAAATATCAAGCGTTTTGGTAGGTAATCTTTACCTAAGCCTAACCCAACAGTAATGGCAGGAATCGCGTGAGTGATGGATGTTGGCATGTTGAACTCAAGCCTTAAATAAATTGAGACTAAACTTTACACTAAAATTAAAGCGATTTAATTTAATGTGTAACCTAATACAACTTCCTGTATTTTAATTTAAAAGTCTTAATTAACGTTCACAAGGGTTATTCAAAACTTGATTAGTGCAATAAAGTTAAACTTTATATTCCATAATGATATTTGAATTTGAGTTACCATTTCATCCGCCAAATGCAAGCTAAAAAACATTAGATGTTCTAAATCCCAATTCATCTTACGGTAACCAGAATCAACTTTCCTGCTAGGTAATCGGGCACTAGCAGGATTATGTTTACGGCCGGCATTATTGCTAGTCAACTAATAAGGAAAAATAATCATGTCCATTATCTCTCTTCGTACTGCTGTATTTTTATTGCCAGTCGTGCTTGCTGCCTGCACAGTTCCATTCCCTGTTTAAACGATATCAAGCTCAAATGTCATGAGTATTCGTGCTGCCCAAAATACGGTTGAACTTGATCAATTTGCTGGACAGCAGACGACTGTTTCTTGCCGCCTACAGCCGATATCACCAGAGGGAGGTCGCACTTTTGCGCAGTATATTAAAAATGCGTTTAATGATGAACTCGTTATTGCTGGTCAAAAACCAGGGTTACCCAAATCTAAAGTCTCCGTGCAGCTAAAAAGCATTGATGTTGATTGTGCTATTGGTCAAGCGTCTTGGATTATTGAAGCCGATGTAACTGTTGGAAGTCAAAAGCCTTATTCGATTAAAACAGTTCGAAACTTCGACGGCAACTTTGCAGGCGTAGTTGTTGCCAATCGTGCTTATCAAGCATTTGTACCTTCTGTCCAGCAATTTATTGCAGACATCATGAGTAACTCTGTATTTAAAACTGAGTTTGGTAACTAAATACACAAATCTTTTATTACTAAAAAACGCCTAACCATTTTTTGAATTAGGCGTTTTTTTTGAGTGGCGAGATAGTGTTATTTAATTTAATAAAGTAAATAGCTTTAAAGCTTATATTTATGAATGTAGGTGATGGTCCATATCTAACACAATAGTGCTTTGATATAACGCAACAATTACTGGCAAGCTTTGATTAATCAAGCGCTTGAATCTAATGTTATTCATTGCCAAAATGGGATAGCAGCTTATTCATAAAATATTCATACTTTAGATCTTAGAAACTAAAACATCTACAAAAGGGGGTATGTAATGAGTGCAAATTTAAAAGCGACGTTAAACGGCTTGCATTTATGGGGTTTGGCCGTAGGCTTAGTCATCTCGGGCGAGTATTTTGGTTGGAGTTATGGCTGGGATAAAGCGGGCACACTGGGTTTTTTAGTGACGTCTATTTTAATTGCCATTATGTACACCACGTTTATTTTTAGCTTTACTGAACTCACTACTTCTATCCCTTATGCAGGTGGTCCATTTGCTTATGCAAGACGTGCGTATGGTCCAAAAATGGCCTATTTAGCGGGTTTTGCTACGCTCATTGAGTTTGTGTTTGCGCCCCCCGCTATTGCGATGGCGATTGGTGCTTATCTCAATGTGCAGTTTCCAGGGGTAGACCCCAAGCTGTTTGCTATTGGCGCTTATTTTATTTTTGTAGCGCTCAATATTATTGGTGTGACCATTGCCGCGACATTTGAGCTGTTTGTCACGATATTGGCGATTATCGAATTACTGGTATTTATGGGTGTGGTAGCCCCTAGTTTTTCAATGAGCAATTTTGTCGCTAATGGCTGGGCTGGCCAAACTGATTTTAGTATGGCGGCAATCCCTGGCATGGTGGCGGCAATACCCTTTGCGATTTGGTTCTTTTTAGCGATTGAAGGCGTGGCAATGGCGGCAGAAGAAGCTAAAGACCCAAAAACAACTATCCCTAATGCTTACATTGCAGGTATTTTAACGCTAGTGGTATTAGCGATTGGTGTGATGGTGTTTGCGGGCGGCGCAGGTGATTGGAAAGCGTTATCCAATATTAACGACCCATTACCACAAGCCATGAAAATGATTGTAGGTGAGCACAGTGGCTGGTTGCACATGTTAGTTTGGATAGGGTTATTTGGTTTGGTCGATTCATTTCATGGCATTATTTTAAGGTATTCGCGCCAAATATTTGCTTTATCACGCGCGGGGTTTATGCCAGAATTTTTCGGTGTGGTAAATGAACAATTCAAAACACCGCATCGTGCGATTATTGCAGGTGCGGTGGTAGGTGTAGCGGCTATTTTGGGCGATAGCTTTCAGTTTGCAGGTCAAACTCTCACTGCTAACCTTATTACCATGGCCGTGTTTGGGGCCATTGTCATGTATATCGTATCCATGATGAGTTTATTTAAGCTACGTAAAACTGAGCCAAATTTACCACGTCCATTTAAAGCGGTTGCCTATCCGCTATTTCCTATCATTGCTTTAGTTTTGGCGGCGATTAGTTTAGTGA
>JAYVFU010000138.1:0-11517 GCA_043772865.1 Methylophilaceae bacterium | reverse complement strand
ATCAGTTCTTAATGAGTTAGAACGTGGCGAGTTAGTTGCGCTTCATGCCTACGCGGTTGCTTCAAAAACAGAACTTCCGCCTCAAGCGGCGGTAATTGTGTTAAACCAACTGAATGGCACTCAACGTAATCATAATGAAGTGAAAGAAATGCGTGATGCCGCGGAAGTTATAAGCCCATAAATTAAATATAACTCAATTTACTTTCACGTTATTGCGTACGAAATCACTAAATTACAAAGGAATGATTATGAAAAAATTATTATGTTATCTATTAGCTATCGGTTTTAGTTTTACAAGCTATGCTTCTGTTGCTGCCATTATCATGGATAACAAAGCTGATGGAAGTGCAATAGGCACATCAGATACTCCAGAAGCTAAAAATCAGGATCAAACCACTGATACAACAATGACCGATAAATCAATGAACAAAAAACATAAAATGCATAAAAACAAAAGCAAAATCCACAACATGGATAAAAGCACTGGTGAAACTATCACTAAGGAAAAAGAACTTAACTATGAAAACCCAAATTCAAAAAAGTAATCATAATTTAATCATTAAAAAATAAGCGGACTCTTGAACATATCATCCATTCGCCTGGATTTGAGCTAGATGCTATTTTGAATTGACCACTTAATTAAAAAACTATACAGTTAAAATAATACTCACAAAAGTGGGTAACCGACTCCATAAAAACTTTAAACATTATTAACGTGCACTTTCAGCAAATTGTAATCGATGAAAATGCACACCACTTTTTTAGAAGTTAATATGCGTAAAATTCTGATTCGTCTTATTTTAACTGTTCCATTATTTGCTACTATTGCCAGTGGGGCTGAAATAAACATGCGGGCTGGGCTATGGGAAATCACCACCACATCAGACTTATTGAAGTTGGCCCCCTATATTTCGCAAGACCAAATGCAAAGTATTAAAGATTTAGCCAAAGATTACGGGCTAGATGTACCGCAAATTGAAAACGGCGCTGCAATTTCACAAGTATGTATTACACAAGAAATGGTCAATCAAAAAATACTGCCAAACTTTTACCAGGCACAATTAGGCTGTACATCTAAAAACGCGACGCGTAGCGGTAACATCTACAAAGTAGATTTTGTATGCACCAGCCCAAGTTTGAAAGGCAACGGTACAGCAACTGGTACTATTACAGCCTCAGAAACATTTATAGGGCAAACTAATTTTAATGGCGAAGCACAAGGCAACCCAATGAACGAAAAAGCTGATATTAACGGTAAATGGATCAATATAAGTTGTGGTGTAATAAAACCGCTATAGCGGTCACTTAAAAACAGTCATTTTACTTTACGGAGAAATTAGCAATGGCACAGCCAGAATTAAAAAACACTAAATTTGATGCACATGTAGATGCGATTGAAGAACACAAAGCTTTATTGGAAAAATTGCACTTGGATTCAGACACGCATTTAGATGAAATTAATAATTCCCTACAACGCCTAACTCTTACGTTTGAAGAATATCTTAAAGTAATTGGTATTCCATAATTAATAAACAATATGCATGTAATGCGCATATCCATATTTTTAGAATAGATATAAGGCAGGTTTTACTACCCAAGATTTTCTACCACCATTTACGTTAATTAATTTTAGGTGGGTTTTAATACCGCCCAGTGCAATATTTTAAAGTTAGTTACCCTTTTGTATAATCACAACGCCTTTGGCTAAGTGAGTGCATTCCTACGCAAAATTCAGAAATGTCTGATAGTTTGTTCTTTGGATAAATTATCTAATGGTTCTTCGAAATCTAAATATTGGAGAAGACTCAAATGAATAAACTAATTCCTACACTTTTTGCATTAGCTTTAACAATGAGTGCGTTTTCGGCCATCGCGGCTACCACGCCAGAAAACGCAGATGATGCCAGCAGCTTAGGTACTTCATCTAGCCCACAACATAAACAACAGCAAAACCGTACAGAAAAAGGCGCAACTGATGTCAATCAAGGGGCCACAGAAAGCGATGCTAGTAGCCTTGGTAATGCAGCTAGCCCGCAGCACGTTGAACAAAATAAACGTACTGATAAAGGCCCAGCGCAAGACCTTAAAGCACGCCATGCAAAAAAAAATAAGGTGTTAAGAGAGAAAGAAGATAATCAAGGTACGACAAAAGGCAATCAGATTCAACCAACTGAGCCTGAAACTGCGGCACCAGCGGTTAAATAATTTTAACCTTTATATTTAAAGTGTTTTAAAACAAAAAAGCCTAGTCGTTGACTAGGCTTTTTGCTAATTAGCCAAATATGTAAGGGCACTTACGTTTAAAACTTGCGCATCACCCTGCAACCAAAAAAAGTGATTTAATATTCAAATATAATCGTTAATAGTCTATTAATAAACTTTGAAAGCTTTTAAATGAGTATTGAATTAATTGTAGTGTTTATATCGCTTGGCGTTATAGTGGGTGTCATGGCGGGATTGTTTGGCATAGGCGGTGGTGGCATATTAGTGCCTAGCCTTACTGCTATATTTATCTTTCAAGGCATATTAAAAGAATCAGTCGTGCATTTGGCGCTGGGAACTTCAATGGCTTGCATTGCCTTAACTTCACTTTCAAGCATGCGCGCGCATCATGCAAACGGCACAGTGATTTGGCCGTTAGCCAAAGTGATGTCAATCGGCATGATAATTGGCGCATTTGGTGCAACTTTTTTGGTTCCCTACTTGAGTTCAAAAACACTTGCGGTATTTTTTAGTGTATTTATGGCCTACGTATCTTTCCGAATGTTTCGAAAGGCCAAGATTAATGCACAGGCTGCAGAGATTAACAAAACAGAATTGAGATTAGTCACCCTAGGCATTGGTGCTGTATCCGCATTGGTTTCCATTGGTGGGGGCTCACTCACTGTGCCCTACTTAACATGGCGAAATATCAATATCAGAAACGCCATTGCCACTTCCGCTGCACTGGGCTTTGTTATATCCATTGCAGGTACACTTGGCTATTTAATTAATGGGTTACTAAGTGTTGGTAGCAACGGCTACAATATTGGATATACTTGGGGTTATATCTATTTACCAGCAGTGCTGTTGATTTCAATTCCCAGTTACTTTACTGCGCCTTTAGGTGCAAAGCTCACTCAAAAATTACCCGTTCAAACTTTGAAGAAAGTTTTTGGCATATTGCTAATTGCGCTAAGTTTGAAAATGTTATTTTCAATTTTATAGCCTTTTCTATAGTTCGTTGCGATGGTGTTTCAGTACATTTACTTAAAGTAATACTGGTGTAAAGGCAATCTATAACATCAATACGGTAACTTACCACCTAAAACGCCAGCGCATTTTTAGATGGGATTTTAACCCTACATGCTGAGATGCTATAAATAGCGCGCGAGTTTACATCTCATCTACCAAGTGATTTAATGCCATATCACAATTGGCTTTTGTACAAGCGACGCCCCGTTACGGAAGCTACAGGTTCAGCCTTAATCATTGTACTTAGGCGCAAATATTGATGCATGTAAAACACTGTTTAAAGTACTGTTTAAAATATACTTTTCGACAATCATTCTCCGTAGCTCCGCCATCTTTTAGGCTAGTGAGTCTTGTCAACAATGCCGCAGAGCCATTGGTTGTATAAACAATTCTTAGCCCACGTTTTGCTGCGTTCTCTTTAATCTTTTTAGTAAATTTATGGCTAATCCAGTCTGTAATCAGCACAATAAGCTGCGTATCTTGCGGGATTACTTTATTGCCATCACCCACCTTGCGACCAGACCAGTGATTGATATCATCCACTTTAAAATGGCTAGGGGCATTTTTAATGCCTTGAATTTTGTCGCCACCTACTATTAATATGCTACTTATATAATGCTCCTTTTGAGGCTTGTATTAAGTTGCTTGATAAATAAAAAGTGGCGTAATGGGTAATCGCGCCACTTTTAAGCTCATTACTTCAAGTAATTATTTACCGTAAATTTGGTCAAATGTTCCACCATCAGCAAAGTGTACCTTTTGTGCTTTAGTCCAACCGCCAAACGCATCATCAACGTTTACTAAGTTAATGTTAGGGAATTGTTTAGCATATTTCTTGGCAACTGATTCTAAAGTTGGTCGGTAATAGTTCTTAGCTGCAATTTCTTGACCTTCTTCACTATAGAGATGGCTTAAGTAAGCTTCTGCTATCACACGTGTTTTGCGCTTATCCACTACTTTATCTACCACAGTAACGGTAGGCTCGGCCAAAATAGAAAGTGAAGGCACCACAATTTCAAATTTATCCGGTCCTAATTCTCTTTGGGCTAAGTAAGCTTCGTTTTCCCAAGCTAGCAGTACATCGCCAATACCACGTTCAACAAAGGTCGTTGTAGAGCCACGTGCACCTGTATCAAGCACGGGCACATTTTTATATATTTTGCCTACAAAGTCTTTGGTTTTAGCTTCATCATTACCGTATTTTTTTTGCGCAAACGCCCAAGCGGCTAAGTAATTCCAGCGTGCGCCACCCGATGTTTTAGGGTTAGGCGTAATGACTGAAATGCCTGGTTTGATTAAATCATCCCAATCTTTGATATGCTTCGGGTTACCTTTACGTACCAGCAATACAATGGTCGAAGTGTAAGGAGAGCTGTTATGCGGTAAACGTTTTTGCCAATCTTTTGGAATCAACCTAGCTTTTTCATAAAGCTGATCCACATCGTAAGCCAAAGCCAATGTAGCAACATCCGCATCTAAACCATCAATAATGCCCCGTGCCTGTTTGCCAGAACCACCATGTGAGGCTTTGACGCTGACGTTATCGCCTGTTTTTGCTTTCCAATACTTAGCAAATTCCGCATTGTAATCTTGGTATAATTCACGCGTTGGGTCGTATGACACATTAAGCAAGGTAATATCAGCCGCCGAGGCTAAAGTTGGCGCACCAACCGCCAAACCTGCCAGTAGCAAACTAATGCTGATTAATTTAGTTTTCATTCAATTTATTCCTTAATTTTTTTATTAAAAAGCTACTTGGAAGCGAGCAAATAATGCGCGCTCATCTTCACGGTCTTTAACTTTATTGCTAGCGGCGTTATAGCCATTGCTTGCCCCGCTGGTTGCGTTATAAGCTCTACCAGTACCCGCACCACCATCAAATGCAGTTTGTTCATAATTAAGTACAATTTTTGCATTGGAATTTAAGTACCAATTGACACCTGCTGTCCAAGTTTTAGCCCTCTTGGCACTGAACGTTGGGTCTGCATAGGATTGTGCAAGGGTTGGTGTAGCATCCGCACCCGTTTGTGCTGCAAGTTGACCATTGGCATTTTTGAAAGCATCACCATCAACACTGAGTTCGCTATAGCGTAAAGCTAATTCCCAAGCGCCCCAACCGCCTGTGTCAATATCAAAATCATTTTTTGGTTTAACACTTTTAAATGATGAATCTTCACCTGTGATTAAATAGGTGGCTGCAACTTCCCAAGCATTGTTTTCAAGCTTTTTGTTTGAGCCCGCTAAAATTGAGGTTTGTGCCGTCGACAGTGCGCTAGTACCTGCACCGCCACCAGCAGGTGAGCCACCGCCAGCCAAGCTTACATCCTGCGAAACCCTTGCGTACTCAGCAATTAAACCAAATGGACCATTATAATAATAAGCCTGAGGTGCTACGCGCAAACGTTTGCCGTCTGCAATCGCAGCAGAGCTATATCGGAAAAAAGTTTGTTGACTATTGGTTACATAGCTCGGTAAGCCGTTACGTGTACCATCAGTCGCAGTTGTATCGGTAAAATTGAGATTTTTTTCAGCGGTTGCATCGGTGTAAGTAGCCGCAATACCAAAGCCTAAACCTGATAGTGGTGAAATATCATCTTTGAATGGGGTAGCAAACAAACGCGCTGTATACTCTTTGTCGCTATCGAATTCAGAGCCAGTACTCGCATTACCGCCATCTACCACACCGTTATTAATGCCAAAAGCGTAACTTAATTTAGTATTTAGCACATCACCATAGACTGAAATACCTTGGTCCCTGTTGGGTAAAATATTATTAGATACATAACTGCGCTCAATAAATTTAATGTCAGCTGCAGTCTGTAAGCGCTCTAAACCGACAAATGGTTTGTATTTACCAACACGTATTTTAAAGGCTGGATCAAATCGACCATCAATATAAGCATCTACTACAGAGGCGCTTCCGCCAGCAAACTCTTCCTGAAAGCGGTAGTCATATTTGCCAAATAAGGTACCTTGAATATTTGGACGAAGACGACGTGCAAGCCAAGTATCGTTAGCATCGTGAAAGCCTGTAATAGCATCTAAGCTACCAGCACGTGCATCGCTACGGTTACGCACATCATTGGCACCACTATCAAAACTACGATAATCATACTGAATGATGCCGCCTAATTTTATTGAGTTTTTGCCATCTGCCGATTCAATGCTAAAACCTTTCTCGCTTGCTTTGATTACGGGTGCTTCTTTTTTCTTAGCAACAGAGGCTTCTTCTGCCACTTCATTTTTACGATCTAATATTCTGACCTTTTGATCTAACTGTTGCACTAGCGCGCGTAGTTCTTCTAGTTCGGCACTATCATTAGCATAAGCATTAGTAGAAGTAACGCCAGAAAAAACCAACGCGCTACTACTAATAATTAACGGGCTAATGAGAGCAGAAATTATAGTTTTTTTAAACAACATTGAAACGCTCCTAGATCTTTGTAAGTAATTCTTAAAACGATGGTTTTGCAGATACGCCACCGGCAAATGCTATGTTTGCGCCGGCATGTGCAAAGCGGATTTTTTCGCGCTTTTCAATTTGCGTCACTCGACCTTCATGTAGCACTATTTCAACAGAGCCGAAACCGGAGCCCAGCCTTAATTGCTCAACTGCGGTTAAAATTTCTTGCGATACGTCCCGACTAATTTTAGTTTGTGACATGTTGATCTTTCGGCTTTGTGAAAAGTTGATGTGCTAACTATATAGAAGTCATTAATAATTAAAAATACTTTATAAGTATATTTATATAATAAAATAGAATATTAAAAGCATTTGATACGCTCATAAATTAGCGTCATGTCTTCCAGCACCATAATTTACAGAGAGTGTTTCCAATTCATTGAATTGATTGCTATAATGTCGGTAAGTAATAACAAGTGGGCTTTATGCCCATTTTTTATTTCCGCTCAATACGTAAAGAATCATGTTTTTGCCACATAAATGAGCGTATTAAGTAATAGGCTAAAAATAGTCGCTAATATGGTTAGGAAAACACGCGCTTATGCAAGATTTGCATACATTAGTAGAACAATCTGTCACGCAACTCGGTTATGAGTTGGTAGATTTAGAAGTATCAAACCGTGGCAAGTTGTTGCGCGTGTTTATTGATAAGCAGAACCCTGTTGACGTTAAAGATAGCGTCAATATTGATGACTGCGTGCTAGTTAGCAATCAGTTGGGCAACATATTATCTGTAGAGCATGATATTGATTACGACCGGCTAGAGGTTTCCTCGCCTGGCATTGATCGTGTATTAAAAAAAGAAGCGGATTTTTTACGATTTATTGGTGAGCGGGCACAAGTTAAACTTCGCATACCAATGGCAATAGCTAATCCTGTAGGTGAAAACAAAGAGCCACGTAAGAATTTATTAGGCTTGATTCGTGGTTTAGAAGATGGCTGGTTACTTATAGAGTGTGATGGTGCAGTTGAGAAACTGGCACTGAACAACATTGATAAAGCCAAGCTAAATCCAGTATTTTAGAAATTAAAAATAAGTTATTTAAAAAATCAAAGTAAGTGAATTTTAAGCGGAGAAGACCATGAGTCGCGAGATATTATTGTTAGTAGATGCCTTGGCGCATGAGAAAAATGTCAGTAAAGAAATCATTTTTATTGCATTAGAGTTGGCACTGGCATCTGCCACCAAAAAGCGTTATCACGAAGATGCTGACGTACGCGTATTGATTAACCGCGAAAGTGGCAATTATGACTCTTTCCGCCGTTGGACGATTGTGTCTGACGAGCAGGGTATTGAAAATGCCGCTGCAGAAATTTACAGCGATAACGAACGCGCTGAAGGTTTAGATATTGGTGATGTGATTGAAGACCCTTTAGAGTCAATCGCATTTGGCCGTATTGGCGCGCAGGCAGCAAAGCAAGTCATTCTGCAGAAAGTACGGGAAGCAGAGCGCGAACAAATCTTAGAAGACTTTTTAAGTCGTGATGAAAACTTAGTGACTGGTGTGATTAAACGCATGGAAAAAGGCAGTGCGATTATCGAAATTGGTCGCATTGAAGCTTTATTACCACGCGACCAAATGATTCCTAAAGAAAACTTACGCGTGGGTGATAGGGTGCGTGCTTATTTATCACGTGTTGAGCGCAGTGGTCGTGGTCCACAATTGATTTTGTCACGTATTGCACCTGAATTCATCGTGCGCCTATTTGAGCTTGAAGTGCCAGAGATTGAAGAAGGGTTACTTGAGATTAAATCAGCCGCACGTGACCCTGGCTTACGTTCTAAAATCGCGGTCAAATCAAATGATCAACGCATAGACCCAGTTGGTACTTGCGTAGGTATGCGTGGTTCGCGCGTGCAAGCGGTGACTGGTGAATTAGCTGGTGAGCGTGTGGATATTATATTGTGGAGCATGGAGCCTGCACAGTTTGTGATTAATGCCATGTCGCCTGCCGAAGTCTCTTCTATCGTACTTGACGAAGATGCACACAGCATGGATGTCGTTGTAAACGAGGAACAATTAGCCTTAGCGATTGGTCGTAATGGTCAAAATGTACGCTTAGCTTCTGAACTCACTGGCTGGACATTGAATATTCTTACTGAAGAGCAAGCGGCAACTAAAAATCAAGAAGAATATAGCAACGTTAGCCAGTTATTTATGGATAAGCTAGATGTGGATGAAGAAGTAGCCGATATCCTGGTGCAGGAAGGCTTCAGTACATTAGAAGAAGTGGCTTACGTACCGTTAGCTGAAATGGCTGAAATCGATGCATTTGATGAAGATACAATTAATGAACTTCGTTCACGCGCACGCGCTGCTTTATTAACTGAGGCAATTGCTAAAGAAGAAAAAGTAGATGCCGCTGCTGAAGACTTACTCACCATGGAAGGCATGGATGATGCCACGGCACATCTGTTAGCATCTAAAGGCGTAACGACCATGGATGACTTGGCTGAACTAGCAGTAGATGAGTTAGTGGATTTAACGAGTATGGATGCAGAGCGTGCTAAAACACTCATAATGACTGCACGCGCACCTTGGTTTGCGTAAAACTAGTATCAATGATTCTGTAAAAATAACGTAATAAATAGAGCCGTAAAGAATAGACTGGAGCAGTACATGGGAACAACAACCGTAGCACAATTTGCCACTGAATTAGGGCTGCCAACAGCATTACTGTTAGAGCAACTAAAAAGTGCCGGTGTGACAAAATCCGTATCTGATGACGGTCTATCGGAAGAGGACAAAACCTCTTTATTGGCTTATTTGCGTAAAGAGCACGGCGCGGAGGCTGCGCCGAAAAATAAAATTACTTTGACGCGTAAACAAAATACAGAAATTAAAAAAACTGATAGCAATGGTCGTGCACGCACTATTCAAGTTGAAGTGCGCAAAAAGCGTGTCATTGAACGTCAAGATGGCTTAATAGAAATTGAATCTGAAACAACTGCTGAAGAGCTAATGGCAGAGCCTCTAACAGTTGAGCCAATTATTGAGGTTGCGCCAGAACCTATTGTTGAAGAAATTCTAGAAGTGGCACCAGCGCCCGTCGTTGAAATAGAGCCAGAACCAATAGTGATAGAAGAAGCGCCAGCGCCAATAGAAGCTGAAGCGCCAATCGAAGTCAAAGCAGAAGAACCAAAAACAATTAAAGTGCCAGCCGCACCAATGACGCGAGCAGACATCTTGGGTGCAGACCAAATGGCGTTGCGCGAAAAAGAGGCTAAGCGCCATGCGACTTTAGCCGCTATGCAAGCGGATGATGTACGTAAAAAACAAGAACTAATACAGCGCCGCGTTGATGATGAGGCACGCAAATTAGCTGAGGCAGAAGCCGCAACAAAAGCGGCTGAAAAAGCTAAAATTGTAAAACCAGTAGCTAAAGAAGGTACTTTACATAAACCTGCGGCTAAAGAAGGTGCTAAGGCAGAAGCTAAAGATTCGAAAAAACCTGCTAAAACTAATAGCGACTGGACTGATAAAGAAAATAAAAAACGTGGTCTTAAAACGCGTGGTGCAGCTGCAACGCCCACAACTGGCTGGCGCGCGCCTAAAGGTAAAGGTCGCCATAGAAGCGATGCTGATGACGATCAACAACATGCATTTAATGCCCCAACTGAAGCAATTATTTATGATGTATTAGTGCCAGAAACCATTTCTGTAGCAGATTTAGCACACAAAATGGCGGTTAAGGCCTCAGAAGTAATTAAAACGCTGATGGGCATGGGTATGATGGTGACCATTAACCAAGTGCTGGACCAAGAAACTGCGATAATTATCGTAGAGGAAATGGGACATAATGCACAAGCCGCAGCAGCTAACGATCCTGAAACATTCATCGACGAAGCTGAACATGCTGAAGCAGTTAACGAAACACGTCCACCAGTAGTTACTGTCATGGGTCACGTGGATCATGGTAAAACTTCATTGCTTGATTACATTCGTAGCAGCCGCGTGGTTTCTGGCGAAGCGGGTGGTATTACACAACATATTGGCGCATATCACGTCGAAACGCCGCGAGGCATGGTGACTTTCTTAGATACACCAGGCCATGAAGCATTTACAGCGATGCGTGCCCGCGGAGCAAAAGCAACTGATGTGGTGATTTTAGTGGTTTCTGCTGATGATGGCGTAATGCCGCAAACGATTGAAGCTATTCATCACGCAAAAGCAGCGGGCGTACCGCTGGTAGTGGCGATTAATAAAATCGATAAACCAGGTGCTGAACCAGAACGCGTCAAACTTGAATTAGTTTCACATGAAGTAGTACCAGAAGATTTTGGTGGCGAAGTCATGTTTAGAGAAGTATCCGCAAAAACGGGTAAAGGCATTGATAGCTTGCTTGAAGCCGTATTGCTACAAGCTGAGATATTAGAGCTTACTGCACCTAAAAATACGCCAGCTAAAGGCCTAGTGATTGAGGGTCGTTTAGATAAAGGTCGCGGTCCAATTTCAACGATCTTGATTCAATCAGGTACGTTAAAACGTGGTGACATGATCTTGGCTGGTAGTTCGTTTGGCCGTGTGCGCGCCATGCTAGATGAAACAGGTAAAGAAATTAAAGAGGCAGGCCCATCTATTCCAGTAGAAGTGTTGGGCCTTTCTGATGTAGCGAGCGCTGGCGAAGAGGTCATTGTGTTAAATGATGAGCGCAAAGCACGTGAAATTGCTTTATTCCGCCAAGGTAAATTCCGCGATGTGAAATTAGCGAAACAACAAGCTGCCAAAATGGAAAACATGTTTGACCAAATGGCTGAAGGTGAAGTTAAAACTTTAGGTTTAATCATTAAATCTGATGTTCAAGGTTCATACGAAGCG
>JAYVFU010000137.1:0-3894 GCA_043772865.1 Methylophilaceae bacterium | reverse complement strand
TATCTCCTTTAGCGCGAGCGGCAAAGTCTTCATAAAAAACGGGTAATGTAATGACACCAATACGACGTGTGATTGCACCGTCTTTTACTTCGATAATAGATTTCTTGGCCGCTTGTTTTTCTAGGCTGATCTTTTTGCGAATAATGGATACAAACTTATGTTTACCATCTGGGCCAGCTTCTGCTGGTAAGATTTCTAACACAGCTACGGAGTCAGTTGTGCCGCGGATAAGCGCAACCGTGTCATCTAGTCTAAAGCCTGTGACATCGACAATCGGGCTGCCTTCGCCTTGGCCAACCCCAACAATTCTATCGCCTACTTTTAGTTTGCCAGATAAAGCCGCAGGGCCGCCAGCAACTAGTTCTCTGATGGTGGTGTACTCATCTTTTTCTTCCAATACCGCACCAATACCATCTAACGATAACTTCATCGAGATATCAAAATCTTCTGAAGCGCGAATACCAAAATAATTAGTATGTGGGTCAACCGTCATCGCAAAAGCATTCATAAACGATTGAAATGCATCTTCACTTTTAAGTTTATTAATGCCTTTTAAGTAATTGTCATAACGCTTATTGAGCACTTCGACAATATTTTTATCAGTTTTTCCAGCAAGTTTAAGCCTCAACCAATCGTTTTTAACGCGCTTTTGCCATAACTCATGCGCTTCATCTTCTGATTTTAACCAAGGTGCTTTTTCTCTATCGTATTGATAACTGTCTTGCTTAGTAAAATCAAAACCTTGTTTAAGCAACGATTGCGCATAAGTAATTCGCTCTGAAATACGCTGTTTGTACAAATTGAAGATGGCAAATGGAATGCCTAAATTCTCACTTAAAATCGCATCATCAAGTTTTGTACGTGCATTAGCAAATTGATCAATATCGGTTTGGATGAAAAATATTTTCTCACCATCTAATGACTTGATATAAGCATCAAATATTTTTTGTGATAAATCGTCATTCAATGGAATGGGTTTGTAGTGATAACGTTTTAATACCTCAGCCGATAAGCTTGCAGCTTGGCCTTGCTCTAAAGTCGGTTTTAGTTTGGTAAGCGAAGCAGATGTTTCAGATGTAGCGCCGTGCGCAGTAGCAGCAAAAGTAAGTAAGACTAACAGTTGAATAATTTTCATGCGTAACCTTGCGAAATTGAGCTGTAAATAAATAAAATTGTAACAATTGTTATTAAATGTTGGTTGGTCAAATCAAGCCAATTAACTAAGAGTATATTAAATATAAGACGTTCCTACGAGTTTGCAAAGATGTGTTAATTTGCTCTGCTGCTGTTCTAAATAATTGAGACCTAAAAAAAAAGCGACACAAACTAATTAACCAAGTTGATGTGGTTAATCGCTTTGTTGCCGCTTTTCTGTTTGCTATTAAGTTTGTACATTTAGAGTGCAGTCATCTACATATACAAGATATACAGGTTAATAATTGTTTAGTTATTTAAACCTTGGGCGTGGTGCGTATGTCGCTGCTTTGCCTTCAATATGTCTAAATGTAATACGCCCATTATTGATGTCGTAAGGTGATAATTCTAATGTCACTTTATCGCCAGCTAAAATTCTAATGTGGTTTTTTTTCATCTTACCACCCGTGTAGGCAATGAGTTTGTGACCGTTATCTAACGTCACACGGTAACGCGTGTCAGGTAATATTTCGTCTACTACACCATGCATTTCAATCAGTTCTTCTTTAGCCAATGGCATTTCTCCATAATTTTGTTAATTTGTTAAATTTAATGATGGACACATACTACACACATACGATATGTCATCATTCGTTATGGGATGACTGAGTGTTGAGTATTGCTTACGTAATATCCACAACAATAAGTATTTAGAAAAGTCAAATTACTCTCCATAATTAATATAATATTGAATAATTACAATTAACTAGCTTAAATTTAATTAAAATAGTTTAAGGCTTGCAGTATATGCTTTGCCAAGATATTTAACAATCTATGTCAGAATATATTTGACATTACGTTGAATTGTGCGTAAAAAGTGATATTGCGCTTGAATTTGAAAAAACTTGAGCATTTTGGGGTGCAACCCTTTTTTTGATGTATGAAGGTAAGAACATGGCAACAGGAATTGTAAAATGGTTTAATGACGCTAAAGGCTTTGGATTTATTACTCCAGATGCAGGCGGCGATGATTTATTTGCTCACTTCTCAGCAATCGTAGACAGCGGTTTTAAAAGTCTAGCTGAAAATCAACGCGTAAGCTTTGACGTAACAGATGGTCCTAAAGGTAAACAAGCTTCTAATATCCAGAAAGCTTAGTTTTATTAGGTAAGTACTTTTTAAGTACACCATAGAAAATGACCCTTTTAGGGTCATTTTTGTTTTGTGGCTTATATTTTACACGCCAGATTTATGCTTTAGATTTATAGTGCAAAAACATGAGCTAGTATGCATTTCCTGTAAAATCAAACCCATGCCCACTAATACTCCTCACCAAATTTTGCACGATGTTTTCGGATACTCTTCTTTTCGTGGAGAGCAACAGGCGATTGTTGAACATGTTGCCAATGGCGGCGACGCTTTGGTGCTTATGCCAACGGGAGGTGGAAAATCACTCTGCTATCAATTGCCAGCATTGTTGCGAGATGGTGTAGCGATTGTGGTTTCACCATTGATTGCTTTAATGCAAGATCAAGTGGACGCTTTGCAACAACTAGGTGTGAAAGCTGCATTTTTAAATTCCAGCCAAGATGCTGAAGAAGCCAGAGATATCACTGCAAAGTTAATGAGCGGATATTTGCAGATTGTGTACGTTGCACCAGAGCGTTTGATAATGAGTAGCTTTTTGAGCTTGTTAGAGCAAGTTCAGCAACATGTTGGCATCGCGTTGTTTGCTATTGATGAGGCGCATTGCGTATCACAATGGGGTCATGATTTTCGTCCAGAGTATCGTAAATTAACGGTGTTGCATGAGCGTTTTCCTCATGTGCCGCGTATAGCACTTACCGCTACAGCCGATACGCCCACTCGTGCTGAAATAGTTGAGCGACTGTCGCTAGAAAATGCACGTCAGTTTGTTTCAAGTTTTGACCGCCCTAATATTCGCTATAGAGTCTTGCAAAAAGACAAAGCTAGAGTGCAACTAGAAAATTTTTTAGAGCTTGAGCATGCTAACGATGCTGGCATTATTTATTGTTTATCACGCCGTAAAGTAGAAGAAACTGCCGAGTGGCTAAAGTCACGAGGCTGGGATGCGTTGCCTTATCATGCTGGTTTAGATGCCAGTATTCGTATCCAAAATCAGCGAAGATTTTTACGTGAAGAAGGCGTGATTATGGTCGCGACTGTCGCATTTGGTATGGGTATTGATAAGCCTAACGTGCGTTTTGTGGCGCATTTGGATATTCCGAAAAGTATGGAAGGCTATTATCAAGAAACAGGCCGTGCAGGCCGTGATGGTTTACCTGCAAATGCGTGGATGACCTACGGTTTAAGCGATGTTGTAAGCATGCGGCAAATGCTGGACTCTAGTGACGCACTAGAAGAGCGCAAGCAGGTTGAACGTCAAAAATTAGATGCTTTACTGGGTTTTTGCGAATCAACTGCATGCCGTCATCAAATCATCTTGCGCTATTTTGGTGAGCAACACCCAGGCAATTGTGAGCAGTGTGATAATTGCCTTACGCCAGTAGATACTTGGGATGCCACACAAGCTGCACAAATGGCGCTTTCTTGTGTATATCGCACTGGGCAACGTTTTGGTGTGGTGCATCTCATTGATGTATTGCTTGGTAAGCCTACACCCAAAGTACGACAATTTAATCACGAAAAACTCAGCACATTTGGGATTGGTAAAGCGGTTAGCCAACAACACTGGAGCAGTGTTTACCGTCAATTAGTGGCTGGTGGATTTTTAGAAAG
>JAYVFU010000136.1:0-3904 GCA_043772865.1 Methylophilaceae bacterium | reverse complement strand
CCAAGGGCGGAAACGATTACTGGAACGCATTAGCAAGCTCGCGCTACAAAGCTTAGAAGGAACACAACTCAAAGGCATATTTTACTCGCGCAGCAACCCGCAAGACACACTTCAAGCACAAGCAGAAGTAAACGCAGGCAATTCGTTAGGCTCATTACTATTCGCGTTAGACCGCAATCACATCATTAAGCTATACGGCGATAAATTAAAATCTCTTTCTACCTACAAAGTATTTCAAGACGCTAAAACAGCGCGTCATAACGACTTGCAATCTCGCTACGATAAACATGTCAATGAAATGCGTAGGCTACCTAAAGCCATGCGAGATAGGCTGGCTGACGTTGCTTATAACGCAACCATTTTAGGTGTAGACCCATCAACAACTTATAAAGATACTGATAATATTGCCGAATTCAAACGGCTGATAACAGTGTTTGAGGCTAAAGAGACACTGACCGATAAGCAGCAAGATTGGCTAAAAGACATGAAAGCGCGCGTCGAAAAAGCGCCTGATTCTCATGCGGAATTGGCTGCTGATTATGCTAAATTACCTAAAAATGTACAACAAATTTTCAAAAATGTACGCGATGCCTATAAAACTCAAGCACAAGATATGTTTGATGCGCTTGAGGGTAGAATTGAGCGCATGGCAATACCTGATGAATCCAAAAAAGGTGCGGTTGCTAAATTAAGGCTTGAATTTGACAAGCTAAAAAATTCCATTTACTTTCCGCTGGCTCGCTTTGGCGACCATGTTGTCATTGGCGAAAATGCCACAGGTCAATTGGTAGTCGAGTATTACGAAGCTCAAAGTGAAGCTAATGCTGCCTATAAACGGATGAAGGATGATAACTTTAAAAATGTTAAGCATACTGGCCGAGACAAAGCTACTAACTTGGCTGGATTGGTTGGCAATAAAACAGTGACAAGCATTATTGCCACCATTAAAGAAGCGAGGACCCAAGCTAAGTCAGGCATAGAAAGTGGATTAAGCGAAAATGAGGTTAATAGCGCTTTGAATAGACATGATGCTGTTGATAGTCTAATGGCAAGTGATTTGGATGCGATGCTGGACGATATTAATCAAGCGCTAATTCAACTTGTGCCAGACCAGTCATTCCGCAGACATTTCTTGCATCGTAAAAATACACCTGGTTATTCTACTGACTTCATTCGCACTTTTGCTGATTCAATGTGGAAAGGTTCAAACCACATTGCTAATCTTGAGTATGCTGACAGAGTGATAGAATCTATTGCCGACATGAACAAACAGGTTAAATCCATGTCTGGCAAAACAAAAGCTTTATCTGATGTAGTTAATCATCTTGCTTTGCGCGAAAAGCTTGCAGGGCAGCCAGTGTCGAAAGCCGCGCAAACAATCGGGCAAGTTGGCTTTTTGGGCGCATTAGGTTCAGTGTCTAACTTCATTGTCAACACTACGCAGACACCTATTTTGACATTCCCTTATTTGGGCGCGCGCTATGGCTTTGGCAAAGCCTCTTTGACCATTACAAATGCTTACCTCGTACAAATGCAGTCTATGAAAAAAGCCTCTAATTTAGATGAGCTTGAAACCGCTTTAGATATGCGGCATAAACTTCAAGGCCGCGAACTTGAATTGATGGAAAAATTACATCATAGTAATAAAATATCTTTAACGCAGGCCCATGATTTAATTGAATCTGCGAATAGACAAACGCCTGATAATGCACACAGCCCGTGGCAAGTAGCGATGCGCGTTGCCGCATTGCCACAGCACATATCAGAGGTTATCAATAGGCAAGTGTCAGCGCTGGCTTCTATACGCTTGGAGTTAGCAAAGTCTGGCGATATGGATAAGGCATTTAACGCGGCAGTTGAAGCAATTGATGACACACATTTTGACTATGAAGCAAGTAACCGCGCTTTGCTTTTAAGTGGGCAAGTTACAGAAAACACCAAATTGCCAAGATGGATGTTTATGTTTAAGCAGTATGGTCAAAAAACCATGTTTCTATACGCTCATACAATGAAATTAGCCCTATCTAGCGCTGATGCTGAAACAAAATCTATTGCGCGCAAACAATTAGCAGGCACATTGGCTATGCAATTTATAGTGGCTGGCGCGCTTGGTTTGCCTGTATTTGCCAATGCCGCAGTAGTAGCAGGTGGCGCTACTGGATTTAAGATAGCAGGTGAAAAAGGGGCGTACATCGGGGCAATCGCTAGTATAGTGGCAATGGTGGCATTGGCATTCGGTGATGACGATGATGATGAGTTTGATACTGAATTTAGAAATGCACTTGTTGCAATGCTTGGTGATGATAATGTAGAAATGGGTTCGGCAACCCTTGAAGAAATAATCTCTCGCGGCGCAATTAGAGCATTAGGTGTTGATGTGGCAAGCCGTATAGATGCAGACCAATTGCTATTTAGGCAGCCAGATACGCGCGGCATGGATAGTAAGGAATCTACCGCAGCATGGGTTGGCGCAATTGGTGGCTATGTGCCGAGTTATTTAGCAAATACTATTTATGGTGTTGATTTAATGGCGGAAGGCAGCGTGTTACGCGGGCTTGAGAAAATAGCCCCAGTCAAACAAATGCGTGACATTATGACTGCTGTAAGGTGGTCTAAAGAAGGCAATCTTACTAAAAATGGCGATGTCATCGTTGCCGAACCGACAACAGTAGAAATTTGGCTGAAAGCCATTGGTTTGAATAATACCAATTCTGCTAATCAAACTGAGCGCAATCAGGCCGTGCGTGGACGTGATCAATCTATCAGCGACAAACGGGCAACTATGATTAAGTTATTAGTTGCCGCTGATGGCAAAATAAATAGGTCTGAATCCACTACAAAAATGCGTAGAGAGTTTAACGAGAAATATCCTGCGTATCGCATTACACAAGAAAATTTAAAAGCGTCTGCATCATCCAAACGCAGGGCAAGAAAAGAAACGGTAGATGGCGTAAGAATTTCAAGAAAGCATAGGAATGCGGCAGAAAGCGCAGCGCAGTTTTAATCAGTCCAATATTTTAAATATTAGACAATCGCAACTACAAATACAACGCCTAATATTGGTGATAAAATAGACACGTAGTGGCGCTACAGGGAAGGACTGTGAATCCTCCCTATAGCTGATCAATATAACCTAGTAAGGAGGTCATGTATGACTAATTTTGATAGTATCATCGTTGGTGCAAAATTTGACAGATGGACTGTAAATTCTAATATATATTCAATCAATGGGCATAGACTTGTATCTGCTACCTGTGATTGCGGGAACAGGCGCGAAGTAAGGGCAATTAAATTGATTAACAGTCAAAGTAGAAGTTGCGGGTGCTTGCGTGATGAAGAATTAACCATACACGGGATGGCAAAGCGTGATGCTCATGCGCCTGAATATGCCGTATGGAATGCCATGGTACAGAGGACTTCAAATCCAAACAATAGACAATATCCTGATTATGGCGCTAGAGGCATTCACATCATAGATAAGTGGAAGCTATTTTCAGGATTCATAGAAGATATGGGAACGCGCCCAACACCATTACATTCAATAGATAGAATCAATAATAACCTTAGTTACAGTAAAGAAAACTGTGAGTGGAGTTTGCGAGTAGCACAAAATAGAAATAAGCGTAATAACCACCTGCTTACATTAAATAATATGTCGCTATGCGTATCAGAATGGGCTGAAAAATTAGGATGTTCCCCATCATTTATAGCAAATAGAATTAAGCGTGGGTGGAGCGACTTAGATGTTTTAACTAAACCTAGCAGAACTAAAAGGATACAGTTAAATGTATTAACATAACTCCTGTTATTTACAGTGGGCGCGTACATCTGGCATCGCGGCTGGGTGTAAAGAGGAATTGCGGACTGATTGCGGACTAAGGATTATTAAAACACAAAAAGTGTA
>JAYVFU010000135.1:0-3937 GCA_043772865.1 Methylophilaceae bacterium | reverse complement strand
CCAAGTTAAATCCAAAGTCAGGTTCCTCGGGCTTTTCTTTGCTAGCGTCTGCAGATTCACTCGTATCTAAATCCAGCAGAATGGGTGACATGTCCATCGCCTCATTTGCGGCTGCAACTTGCGTAATTTCTGGTTTGTCAGCAGCTAACCTAATCGCATCATTTTTTTCGATTATTTTAGTTTTTGCTGCAACTTTAATGGTTGGCACTTTTTGAAACAACGGAATAATTTGTGCCGTTTGTTCATGTTCTTGCGCAATGCCTTTCAATAAGGCAAGCTCTTCAAAAGTGCCGTGATTAAACCCAGACCTTGGTTGTAGACGATTGTTATAAATTAAGCCATCTAAAAATGTGACGGCTTCTTCGGTTTGCCATACATTAGTTAAATGAGAAGTTAATACATTAAAGGATTCAATGCCTTGGCTGTTTTGTGGCAAGGGTAATGCGTAGTCTGGTAGCGCAACATTGAAGTATTTTTTGCACTCAATGGCAGCCGTTTTATATTCTTCTTCTTGCCCTTCTTTTGCCAGTAAATCTAATAAGAATAGCCATACGGTCATAGAACGTTCTGGGTAATCAAACAAATGATTTTGTAATAGCTGGATCGCTAGACCACTACGCCCATGTGATAAAAATACATCGGCATGATCTAAGATATCTTCTTCTACAACCACAGATTCAACTTTGCTAGCCATAAATGCAGGTTTCACTGGTGCAAAATCAAACTCTTCTGTCGCTAAGCTAGATAATAATTCACCATCTTTAATTGTTTCATCTGCATTAGGTACAATATTCGTTACAGGGTTTTGAAAGGTTTCATTTTTTTCATCTAGTTCATATAAAGACGCCTGATTGGAGTCGTCGCTAGCAGATTTTTCATCAATATATGTCCAAGTAGCTTCACCTTCTAGTTTTAAGCTCAACTGACGTTTACGCCACCAATCTGCGGCAAATATCGCTCCTCCAATTAATAGGGCGCCTAATAAATAGGCTATCCAACGCCAAAAACTCGATTGTTTCTTATTATCTTCAATCTCTTGCAAACCCGCTTTACTGCTGGTTTCGAGCACTAAATTACGCTTTTGCAACGTGGTCAACTGTTTTTCAAGATGAGCGAGTCGATTATTCATGACAGTGACTTCGTCTTGCACTTCAGCTTCAGCAGCAAATGCGCGTGGGTCGGTATTAGGTGTGAAATGTAAGTGACCATCTAAGCGTAGAGCCAAAGCGCCCGCGGGCACGCCACTATCATTTAAATTACCACCCGAAATAGTCAGTCTAGGTTTATTGGTGAGCGGTTTAACCATACCATCTGTTTTGCTAACGTTTAATTTATTGCTAGAAAGTGATTTTTTATCCGCTGCAGCAGGCTTAGTTGCTTTATCCGCTTGGCTAGCTGGACCATCATCATTCAGAACGCGGGTGATTTTTGCTGTACTTTTAATTGCGATTGGCAAAGCTGTAGTGCTTTGTGCTGGTTGCTGGCGTTTGGTTTTTGAGGTTTTTGTAATAATATTTGATGCGTTGCTAGCATCATTATTTCCAACTTCAGAGTGAATTGGTGATAAACGCTTATTTTTTTGACTAGCTAAGGATGTTTCAGGTGTTTTATTTGTAAGTGTTGGGCTGCTAATAACTTCAGCTTCATTAATTAGTAAAGGATCTAGCAATAAAACGTAATCACGTTTTATAACATCCTCACATTGGGTGGCTACAGATAAATTTACTACGGGATCATCAATAATTTGATTGCTGGATACTAGTAACAGCGCCTCGCCACCTACTAAATTAGTTAATTTAAAGTTAGCGGTTTTTAAATAATCTTCACCATCATTACTTTTAGCTAATTTAAAACAGCTTTCATCAGCGATGCCATTAACCCCATGCACGTTAATTTTTGCGCGCAAAGGTTCTCCTAAATGTGAAGTAACATCTATTTCACCCAAACCAATTGCATCCGCATTATTAGAGACAGCCAAATAAACAAGCATAATCGCTAATTGCACTGTATATTTTAAATTTAGAGAATTCTTCATTATTAATGCCCTCTTTGGCATACACTTAACTTAAAATCGACAGCATATTGACTGTATTATCAGAAAAATGACAATCCAATCTATACGGTAATTAAGTGTTGTATTTTAAATAATTGATTATAAATCAATATGTTATTTGTTTTAAGGTTTTACATTTTCTAAGGGAATGTAAAACTTTTATAATTTAATTGCTCGAATGTATTTAGTATTGGCAAAAAATATGCCACATTTATATTTTCATACTAAGTTTATTGCTTAACAGTTATCAGCCTACACAATTTTATTGTAAGCTAATGTTTTATGAACGCCAAGATAAGCCCCATATAATAGGTTAATTTCTCCTTTAACTTAAGTTTGGAAAGCTTAGATGTAGAACAGGCTTATCAGCTAACAAGTTAATTACGTGCAAAAGCTTTATTTAGATACATACTGGTTGACAAATAATACGCTCGGGCATAAAATCCGCGTCTTAAATTTTTTTTCGCCAAGTATTGGTTAGTTTAGATGAAAACCTTTTCTGCAAAATCGCATGAAGTAACTCGTGACTGGTTTGTTGTTGATGCAACAGATTTAGTATTAGGCCGCCTAGCAAGTGCTATTGCACATCGCTTACGTGGTAAACATAAAACAATTTACACGCCACACGTTGATACAGGTGACTATATTGTTGTCGTCAATGCCGACAAAATTAAAGTCACTGGTGGTAAAGCTGATGGTAAGCTTTATCACAGCCACTCAGGCTACCCAGGCGGAATCTCAACTACTACGTTTAGCAAAATGCAAGACCGTTTTCCTGGTCGTGCACTTGAAAAAGCTGTGAAAGGTATGTTGCCAAAAGGTCCATTGGGTTATGCAATGGCTAAAAAAATGAAAGTGTTTGCTGGTGCAAATCATGACCATGCTGCACAACAACCACAAACGCTATCTATTTAAGCGCGATTAAGGAATCTGTATGATTGGTAAATATAATTATGGTACAGGACGTCGCAAAAGCTCAGTAGCTCGCGTGTTCTTAAAATCTGGTTCTGGTAACATCATCGTGAATGATAAACCTGTTGATTTGTATTTTTCACGTGTGACTTCACGTATGATTTTACGTCAGCCATTAGAACTTACAGAAAACACTGCTAGCTTTGACATCATGGTCAATGTAATTGGTGGTGGTGAATCTGGTCAAGCGGGTGCTGTTCGCCACGGTATTACACGTGCGTTAGTTGATTTTGATCCTTCATTAAAAAGTGCATTATCAAAAGCTGGTTTCGTAACGCGTGATGCACGTGAAGTTGAGCGTAAAAAAGTCGGTTTCCGTAAAGCGCGTCGTCGTAAACAATTCTCTAAACGCTAATTTAAGCGTCTTAGTTAATAAAAAAGCCGCTTTAAGCGGCTTTTTTTACTTAAGTTATATTAGATTTAAAATTTTGAGTATATGAAAAATCCATCAGCTAAGTCTTTATGCAAAATAAAACACTAAAAATTGGTATTGTCGGCGGCACTGGTTACACAGGTGTAGAGTTGTTGCGCCTTTTAGCGATACATCCGCATGCAGAAATTACCGCAGTCACTTCTCGTGGTGAGGCGGGGATGCCTGTAGCAGATATGTTCCCTAGCTTACGAGGTTACGTTAATGCTGTATTTTCAGATCCTGCAACAGTTGATTTGACAGCTTGCGATGTGGTATTTTTTGCAACGCCCAATGGTATAGCTATGCAACAAACGCGCGATTTGCTTGCTAAAGGTGTGAGAGTGATTGATTTAGCAGCTGATTTTCGAATTCAAGATATTCCCACTTGGGAAAAGTGGTATGGCATGTCGCATGCGTGCCCAGATTTAGTGGCAGATGCGGTGTATGGTTTGCCTGAGCTGAATAGAGACAAAATTCGTACGGCACAGCTAGTGGCCAAT
>JAYVFU010000134.1:0-3942 GCA_043772865.1 Methylophilaceae bacterium | reverse complement strand
ATTCACGAGTAGCGACGGCACAGTTTACGAAGGCGTTTACCCAGCGCGTGCATTTCCCATATCCGCGCCAGAAGAAGGCTTATCTCTGCTCAACCAAGCGGGCCATGAACTAGCTTGGATCAACCGCCTGACCGATTTACCCATTGAATTCCAAAAGTTAATTGAAGAAGAACTAGCACAACGGGAATTTATGCCCGTCATTCACCGTATTAATCATGTATCTAGCTTTGCAACACCTAGCACATGGGATGTACAAACAGATAAAGGCAGCACGCAACTGATACTAAAAAGTGAAGATCAAATATGGCGTCTTACAGCCACAAGCCTGCTGATTACCGATAGCCACGGCGTTAACTTTATTATTCAAGCGTTAGACCAGCTAGATAAAAACAGCCGAAAACTACTTGATCGATTTTTGTAGGTCCAAAATTCTAAATTTTAAACTCTAAGTTTAAATTTCAATGTTATAAATTCAATTATAAAAACCGATTAAGTACATGGGCTGACATGCCTTTTGCAAGTTCTTCTTCACCAAAAAATATAGTGCCTATAGCATCTTTACTCAGCAGCTTGAACTCTTCTTCATTATGTGTACGCACAACTATTTCGATATTAGGTTGAAGCGTACGGGCAATTTCGGCTATTTTGCGCACGTCTAATGAGTCTGGTGTGGCAATCACCAGCATGGCTGCATTGGCAATATGCGCTTGAATTAAAACTGCAGAGTCGGCTGCATCACCAGAAACAGCGGCTAAGCCGCTTTTACGTAAGCTTTTAACGAGCTCGCGATTTTGTTCAGCCACCACATAGGCGATACTATTTTCGCTTTACACTCGTGCAATCCGCCTGCCTACACGACCATAACCAACCAATACCACTTGGCCTTCTAAAAATTTACGCTCTGTCGTCATCGGCAATTCAGCAAAAGGATCAGTGCGCAATTCAAGACCGCGCGCGATAGTAGATCGTTTTACAATCCACCGGCTAACTGGTGCAATTAAAGTGAAGATAAGCGGATTCAGTGCTATTGAAATTAAGGCACCCGCTAAAATCAGACTCATGCTCTGACCTGACATAATGCCTAATGAGACGCCTAGCCCAGCTAAAATAAAAGAAAATTCACCAATTTGCGCTAAGCTCGCTGCCACGGTGAGCGCTGTATTTAATGGGTAAATCAATATCAGCACCAATAACATCGCTGCTATTGATTTACCTAAAATGATAATAGAAACAACCGCTAATACGCGTTGTGGTTCATCAACCAAAATTGAAGGCTCAAACAACATACCAACCGCCACAAAAAATAGTACGGCAAAAGCATCTCGTAGTGGCAATGAATCTTCGGCAGCTCGATGGCTGAATTCAGATTCACGCATCACCATGCCAGCAAAAAAAGCACCTAGTGCAAAAGACACATTAAACAAGACAGATGCACCATAGGCAATGCTAATTGCCGCAGCAATCACAGATAATGTAAATAGCTCACGCGACCCTGTTTTGGCAACATGCCATAACAGCCATGGCAGCAGACGTTTACCCATTGTGAGCATTAATACAATGAATCCGCCAACTTGCAATAAGGTCAGGCCGATTGTTTGCCATATGGGCGTGTTGATAACAGTAGCGGACTCTGCTCCACCAAGAATGCCAGCTAAAGGTGGCATGAGCACTAGAACCAATACGGTAATCAGGTCTTCAACTACCAGCCAACCAACCGCAATTTTGCCGTTCATCGTGTCAAGCAAGCCTCTGGATTCAAGCGCTTTAAGCAAAACAACGGTACTGGCGCAGGACAACGCTAGCCCAAAAATCAAGCTTTCACCGAAAGACCATCCCCAAAAACGTCCTAATAACAACCCAAGGATGCTAGCAATAGCCATTTGCACAATCGCACCAGGCAATGCAATACGTTTGACAGAAAGCAAGTCGTTAATTGAGAAGTGTAAGCCCACACCAAACATGAGTAACATCACGCCAATTTCAGATAGCTGTGATGCAATACCCACGTTAGACACAAAGCCTGGTGTGGCAGGCCCGATGAGAATACCTGCGAAAAGATAGCCGACCAATGCTGGTAGCTTGATACGTACAGCGATTAAGCCAAATATTAAAGCAACACCAAATGCTGCTGCAATGGTGGTGATTAAAGAAATGTTATGGTCCATTTGGCTCTGATATTATTAGTTTGATTTATGACTAATGCTCAATCTTCTCTCGCAAATTATTGACAATATTAGCCGCTCCACGGACTTTAAAGTAAGCACCCGCCTCATCGGCACGCTCTTCTATTACATTACAACTTGCGTAGATTTCACTACGTAATTGCTGGGCAGACCAAGGTAAAAAAATTTCATCCTCAATTAAATCTTGCTGAAAAAATCCAACAATTTTTTTATGTAGTTCTGCTACCTCATGAGGTCGCTTTGCGCTCATCACAATACATGATGAATATTGTGTGCTTAATTTAGCTGCACATTCAGCCTGCGCAGCTTCATCTCCAACAAAATCAATTTTGTTAAAAATACGCAGGCGCGGTACATCTTGTGCGCCAATCTCTTCAAGCACTTTATCCGTTACTTCAAGCTGGCGCTCAAACCCAGGGTCGCTTGCATCAATCACGTGCAATAACAACGATGCATCAAGGGCCTCATCAAGGGTTGATTTGAAAGATGCCACTAGGCCATGTGGCAGATTTTTAATAAACCCAACCGTGTCACTCACCAGCACACGCGGTACGCTTTCAGGATAAAGTGTGCGAACGGTAGTATCAAGCGTGGCAAATAATTTATTAGCCACCAGCACCTCGCTCCCTGTAAGTGCACGCATCAGTGTAGATTTCCCCGCATTGGTATAACCAACCAAAGCGATGCCAACTAGCCCTTGCTGGCGATCTTGCCGCCGCGCACGTTGCGTGCTGCGCTCTACTTCCATTGCAACAATTTCTTGCTGAAGCTCTGAAATTCGGTCACGAATCTTACGTCGGTCAAGTTCGGTATCAGACTCACCAGCCCCTCTACCCCCTGCACCGCTGCGCTGCCGCCCTTGCGGGCCTGCGAGCTTTGCCATTTCACGCAAACGTGGCGCCATATAACCCAAACGTGCGATTTCTACCTGTGCACGTGCCGCAGGTGAGCGCGCATTGCGATGAAAAATTTCCAAAATCACCATGGTGCGGTCCATCACTTCACAGCCAATTTCCACTTCTAAATTGCGCGCTTGCGAAGGAGATATTTCATGATCAACTAATACAAAATCAATAACATCTGCAGCTGGGTCGATTTCATTATTCACATATTGTTTGATTTCATCACGCTTACCAGCACCCAAATAAGCTCTCGGGTCAAAACCTGGGCGCTTTTGTATAAAAGTATGAACAACTAAAATGCCTAGTGTTTTCGCTAGTTCGCGTAACTCAGTTAATGATGCTTCAAATTCTGTATCTGTCACACTAGGTAGTTGCACTGACGCTACCACTGCGCGTTTTAAGGGTTGTTGGATTTCTTTTTGCATGATGGAGATTATTTCTGTTTTATTACGACAATTAAGCAACTATTATCGTCGATAAAGAGTTTTAGCAGAAGCAAACATTGACACGGCAAGGCTTGAGCAGTTAAAGTAAATCACATTTCAATCAACCAGAAGAAAATTATGAACAAAACAGAATTAATTGCAGCCATTGCAGAACAAGCTGACCTCACTAAAGTAGACGCTGGTAAAGCATTAGATGCTGTCACTAGCGCAATTACTGCCGCATTAAAAGGCGGTGATAGCGTTACTCTAGTTGGTTTTGGTACATTTAAAGTGAGCACACGTGCAGCGCGTACAGGCCGTAACCCACGTACAGGTGCCGAGCTTAAAATTGCAGCGCGTAAAGCGCCAGCATTTACTGCAGGCAAAACATTAAAAGATGCTGTAAACGCATAATTAATTCAGTGGGCTTAA
>JAYVFU010000133.1:0-3973 GCA_043772865.1 Methylophilaceae bacterium | reverse complement strand
AGATACTTTGAGATGGGGCGGTGTAAAAGTCTATAGGATTGATTTACAGGTACCACTTAGACGACTAACAGTCATAAACATCATGAAAAAAGATAATTTTGTTAATTTCAAAAATGCTTAATGAAATAAAAAACGTACAAAAATACGTACAAAAATGACATTAGAATTGAGAAGAACTAGTAAGAGCATGGCTTACACGTCTATATTCGAAGCCCTCCGTCCCAATAATAAAGTCAATATTGGAAATAGACTTCATCTAAAATCTTAAATATTTAAAAAATAACCACGAAAAAAAACCTACTTATTTCTAAGTAGGTTTTTTTGTATGCTAAAAAACTAATTACTTGTTCATTACGTACATTGTAACTTCAAAGCCAAAACGCATTTCAGTAGCTGCTGGTGTTGTCCACATGATATTTATCCTTTAAGTTAGTTACATTTACAAGAACGCCTTGCATGTTTCACATGATACGCACTATTTAAATTTAAGCGCTATGTACATAACGTAATTATTGGTAATGATTTTGCTTAATGATAAGTCAGTTACTTGATATTAAAATCAAAATTGTGACTTATCACTATTACAGCAGTAATGATTAAATTAACGTAAAAACCCTAATGCATACACTTGCGGGCGTAACTTATCACCTAAGGTTTTATACGCAGATTCAAACGCGCTAAAATCGACAGGTAAGAAATCACCACTGTTATTACGCGCTTTTAACGCATTGCGTATTTGATACCAACCTACATCTGGACGGTTTAACTTAAATTCATCGCGCACGTTGCGTACATCTGTATGCGCAAAATACGCTTGCCAAAGTATGCGACCAGCAATAAGTACAGCATTGGCTTCTCTTGATAATCCGCCATACCGAATATCGTCATTAGTTTCTATTCCCTCATTCTCGCGAAAGCGGGAGTCCATTTTAAGTTTTTGCACCACTTCAACGTCAACTTGGATTCCCGTTTTCACGGGAATGACGAGCGAGGGGTTTGTGAGTGCTAGAAGATTAGTTAAATACTGCACCATAAAGTCAGATTCAAACCGCGCTGGTGCATTGACTTCAGCTTCGGTAAATGGAATAAAGTGATTCACAATCGACCATGTTTGGTTATTCCACTCAAGCTCATTGGCGCTGGCGGTTAAATTACTGCCGCTAAATAGCATCCATAGTAAGCAGTCGGTTTTAAATTCTTCGGTGAGAGGCTCTGTGGGTTGTAGAAATTGGTCGCGGTCGTTTAGCCATGTGGGTTTTATTAAACGGCGAACAGAAAATACAATTGCTGATTGCCAAAGATTTTTATCGGTGACGAAAAACCCACCAGCACTACAATAACCAGACGATAACAATGCTGTTAATGAGGCGTGCTGAATATCACCTCCTGGACAAATCATGCTACCAATTGCCCCATCCGCCCACTTTGTGCCTCTAACGTCTTTAACACTTGTTGTAGGTAAGATTGCATTTTTCAAAGGTATAGCATTGACTTCATTGGCTCTTTGTCGACTGATCCAATTGCTTAGTAACTTTTCACTAGGAAGATTATAGAAAATCTTTTCACCAATAGGCTTGGCATTTTTATCTAAAACTTCAGTAGTAATTTCAACAATTGTTTGTTTTTTAGCTGCACCTTGATTTGTCGCCCAAACTAAAAATCCAATTGGAAATTCACCTTTTAATCCATCAAATGATTTGCTTGGAACTACGAAGCCAGCTAAATATTTTGCATTCCATTCATCTCTGAATTTCTCAAAATTAGGGGCATTCACATATTTCAACTTGCTGAACATTGCTAGCGTTGCAGTTGGTATTTCTTGAGCTATTCGCACAAGAAATTGAACAAATAATTCTCTAGCAGCATAACCTTGTTTATCCATAGATTTGGCTACAAAAGTTTTAGAAACGCCAAGTTTACTTTCAGCATTTGCACCTGCCTCAGTACTTACATTATTTGCATTTGCGGCTTCCGCATAAGGCGGATTAATCAACACCAATATTTTTTTACCCTCAGCAATTGCCTGCCGTAAGCCTACTGGCACTTTATTAGTTAGGCTGTAATCAATTTTGCCGTCATCGGTAATATCATCATTCAAATAATCGTATTGAAAACGCTGGGCGGCTACGCAAGTTTTTGTGGCTTTCATTACGTCTATATCGGCAGCGTCCAATGTGCTCATATAAATGTTGCGCGGGTTGCTGTGTTTTACTTCTAAGTTGCCAACGCCACAGCACATATCCCACACAATATAGTTTTTTTGCCAGTTTTCGCCCAAGGTTTCAGCCAGCTTGTCGTAGGCTTTGTCGACCACGGCTAGCGGTGTGTAATAAGCGCCTTTAAAACTGCGTTCATCTAACGGAATTAAGCTATCACGGCGTTCTAGTAAATAATTGCGATATTCGGCTTTAGGCGGTTTATGGTATATCGCCCAAAATTGGCGGTAGCCCTCTTTGCTGCCTAGCGCATATATGCTACCAGCTAGTGCAAATACTGGCTTACCATCTTTATGTAGCAAGGCGGCGGGTAAGTTTTCATGCGTAGAAGCTGTGCCATCGTGCATAATATCGGCAAAAAACAGCAGGGCGTAATCGTCTTCACTTACACCATCAATCTCGCGCCCAACCATCGCCACCCATTTGTCGAACACTTGTTTAAGGTTAGCTGGCGTGATTTGGGTGCGAATAATATCGCCAGATTTAATAGCGGCTTTTACCGTGCTAATAAACTCATCTTCGTGCGTGGATATTTTAAATGACACAAAATGCGTACCAATGTGCGCAGAAATTGCATCCAGCGCCTCTTGCGTATACTGGCTGGCAGATTTGCCCCATTTAATGGTTTTTTTAGCTAAAAAGGGCAGCACATCTGCGCTTTTCATCAATGCAGCTTTTTCAGTATCAATAATGGCTAAAAAGGGCGGTAATGTTTCACCTTTATTAATGGCAACTTGCACGTAATGTAATAGTTGCGTAAACATGGCGTAGCTAGATTCGCGTCCTGTATGCTTGGCTTCAAACCAGATTTCTTTACTTTGAATATCAATTAAACCTTTGGTATGGCCTTTTAAACCTAATGCTTTAATGTAAGCATCTTTGACATCTTCTTCACTTTTTGCTTTTTGCAACTCCGCGTAAAGGCTCATATTAATTTCATTTTTTAAATTTATGATAGATTGTATTTTAATTCATGGCAGTATGCTTATTTGTACATGATTTGCACATGTAAATACGGCGTATTGTTTATTACAGATTGGTTCTAACCCGACAATTGCCGTGTATGCTTTGTCGGGTTAAAACCCGACCTACACTAAGAGTAAATATTGACACACTATTTTTATTTAATTGAATTAAGGCTTATTTGAAAGCATCTAAACCGTGGTTTTTATACATGCTAGAATGTCAAGATGGTAGTATTTATACGGGTATTGCGGTAGATGTAGCGGCACGTTACCAAGCGCATGTGAATGGGGTTGGCGATAAGTAAACGCGAGCGCATTTGTCAAAAAAACTGCTGTTGGTGCTTGAGTATGAAAATAGGTCTGATGCTTCAAAAGCGGAATATGCTGTTAAGCAATTATCAGCGAGTGCAAAGCGATTGTATATTGCGAAGACGCTGCTTAATGATGATTAATTAAATTTTAAACCTGCATTTGTTTTGTCGTATGTAAATAGAGTTGTTCTACTTTTGTTCTTGCCCAGGGGGTTCTGCGCAAAAATTTTAAGCTGGATTTTATGCTTGGGTCATGGGTAAAACAGCGTATGGATATTTCACTCGCCATGGCTTGCCAACCTAAATGTTCAGATAAATAAACCAGCATCATCTCAAGCGTAATGCCGTCTAAACTTTGTGTATTGCCTGATTTTTTGCTGTTATCCATACTAATAATTTGCACAAGGTGTCATGTTGATTACAAAAAATCAGCGGATGGGGCTTTAAACGGATAGCGCATTTCGAAAAAATACCGCTTTAA